>JBEKRG010000234.1:0-5009 GCA_049518955.1 Occallatibacter sp. | reverse complement strand
GCTTGAGCTCATTGACCAGCGCGATGTTGACGCAGCGATAGATATTCTCGAGAAGCTTGGTCATCTCCGCGGCGGCCGGCGAAGAAACCGGTACGGTGCGGTTGAAGATGGTTTTGTAAACCAGGGAGGCGAGGTCGCGCGCGATCGGCCCACAGCCTCCGACGACTTTGGGAATGTCGCGGCGAGCGACGGTGTCATTGCCGGGGTCTTCACGCTCAGGCGAAAAGGCGACATAGAACCCGGAGCTTGTGGCGTCGCGTGCGACGCGCAAGGCGCCAGGATTGCCCGTCTCCAGCAGCGGCAGGATAACTTCTTCCGTAGTACCGGGGTACGTGGTGCTCTCGAGAACGATGAGTTGGCCTTCGTGCACGTATGGAGCCAGACTCCGAACTGTGCCGGTGACATAGCTCAGGTCGGGCTCATGGTACTCGTTCAGCGGGGTCGGCACACAGATGATCACCACGTCCATCTGCGCAATCTGGCTGTAGTCGGAAGTTGCGACGAATCCATTTTGGCGCGCCATGCCGATCTCATCTGGGAGAATGCGCACGATGTAGGAGCCACCCTCATTCAGAGTGTTCACCTTGCGCAAATCGATATCGAATCCGGTTACGCGAAAGCGCTCTTCACTGAAAAGCAGTGCCAAGGGAAGGCCAACATAGCCCATTCCGACGATGCCAATGCGAACATCGCGGGTTTGGATACGATGAGTAAATTCGACGGTTCTTTCAAGAAAAGCTGGGGGCATCTTTCACCTCAGGATAACAACGAGAAAATGGGGCATCGAAAACCCATCAATAAATCTGCCGGCAACAAAGAGGCTCTTCTGCTGAAGCCAAGCCGGAAAGAGAAAGCAGACAAATATCAATGACCGCCAGTAAGTTTAAACTATATTTTCCGATACCGTCGTCCCCGAGGCCGCAGTGGCCTCGGGTGAGCAGCGAAAATTGGCTGTGGCGCAGGCTAATTCACGATCAGCGTGATGCCAGTCGAGTGCTGCAAGTTGCCGCTTGTTGCCGTGATGGTGAGTGTGTAGCTCGTGGGCGTTGCGGAACTGGAGTGACTGACGCACCCGCTAAGCCCCACGGCTGCCATGCCCAGAAGGAGAAGCAATGCACACATCATGCGTTTGAAGTTCTTTCCTTGACGCCGTATGCGGCGGGCACCGATCAGCGGCAGGAGCAAGAGCGCAAGCGCGAGCGGTACCCGGTTGCGTCCAGATAACGGAGCTGGTTGCGACGCAGCGGTGGTCGCCGCGGTTTGAATGCTCACTACCACCGTCTGCTGGCCACCATTGACCGGAATGCTCGAGGGGGTGAAAGTGGCCACGGCTCCCGAGGGAAGGCCGGTCACTGTGAACGAAACGGGCCCGGGATAGGTTCCATAGAGCGGATTCACAACGACCTGATAGGTTGCCGTTCCCCCGGCATTCACCGTTTGGCCGGCCGGCACCGCGGGTGAAAGCGAGAAGTCCAGTGCAGCAACCACGATCGCAGTGGATTGCGAAGTGCTGGTAGTGAAGTTGATATCGCCGCTGTAAGCTGCGGTCATCTGATGCGTTATACCTCCTGAGAGGGCGGAGGTGGTGAACGATGCCGTGCCCGCGGAAAGCGGCGCCGTGCCGAGCAGTGTGGTCCCATCGTAGAAGCTGACTGAACCGGTTGGCGTGCCCGTTGTCGCAGAAGTGACTTGGGAAGTCAGCGTGACGCTCTGTCCTGGCGTAATAGAACCGCTGCTTACGCTGAGCGACGTGGTTGTTCCCGCTTGCGTAATGGTGAGCGTGCCATTCTGCACTGTGACCGAATAGTCGGCAAGGTCGGTACCCGAAGCCGAGGGCACAATGTTATAAGTTCCGGCGTTGGAAGTGATTGTGGCCGTGGTTGAAAAACTCTCGGTGAAGATATCGCCGTTAACGGCGCCCGTAACACTACCCGAAAAGGCCGGGTTGGCGACGCCGTAGACCCTCGTTGCATTATTGGCGGCGACGGTCAGCGTTGGCTGAGTGACGGTGATCGCCACAGAATCAGTGACGGTGTTGTAGTCCGTCGAGTCAGACGGAGTGAACGACGTTGCGAGTGTGTAGGTTCCCGCCGGCAGAACGGTCGTGGCCGTTACTGCCGTTGCCGTGCCACCCGTAGGCTGCGCCGTGTAGCTAAACGTACCCGCAACATTCTGGCTCTTGTAAGCCGCGCTTGCATTCAACTCGCCGGCGAGAGCGGTTCCGTAGGCGATCGTCGCGGCGGGAGTCCACGTGACCGTTTCTGTGGCCTTGGCGATGGTCATGGTTCCCGTCGCCGTGCCCTGGTAGTTTGGATCGCTTATCGTGCCCACGACGGTGTAGCTTCCCGCCGCCGTCGGCGCCGTCGCGCTGCCGTTATAGGTGAAGGTCACGGTAAGTCCCGTTGGACTTGTAGTGGCCGTGGCCGACAGCGGCGAGCCCGTGTAGGTCTGGCTCAGACTGCCCAGCGTTACCGTCGCCGTGGCCTTGGCGACCGTTAGCAACTGCGCGCTGGATGTGTTCGGATTGTAGTTACTGTCGCCTGAATAGGAAGCGGTGATCGAATACGATCCGGCTGCCAGAGTCGAGCTGGAGAAAGTTGCGACCCCACTGCTCACCGCCCCGGTTCCCAGCAGCGTGCTTCCGTTGTTGTAGAAGTTCACTGTTCCGGTGGCTGCGGAAGTTAACGTCGCCGTGAACGTCTCGAGGGTGCCATAGCTGATCGAATTCGAGGAAAGGGATAGAGCCACGGTTGGCGTCGTCAAGCCTACGCCGAAGGGGTTGCTCGTGGCAGAGATCGCGACCGTCGGAACGAGCAGGCTGTTAAGCGCTAGATTAACCGCCAGCTGATCGCTCGAAGCCGCCGTATCCACCTGCAGTGTATAGCTGGCCAGGCCCGCCGAGGTGGTGGCCGAACCACCGGTCAGAGTTCCGCTGCCGATCAGGGTCAGCGGAATCGTAACACCGGGCTGGAAGGGACTGCCGCTCTCGGTCAGCGTCACTGCTGCCGCGAAGTTGGTTGCAACCGAAACCCCGGTGGGCTGAGTGGTGAAGCTGAGCGCATAGTTCGTCTGCACCGCGCCAGCATCCACACACGCCGCGTAACTGGGATAGCTTGCGTTGGTGTTGGGCAGGCCGCGTTGATCTGTTGTCAGTCCGGAGGGTATCTCAGCCGCCAGGCCAGCACAGATGGCAGTGCTGCCGGGAAGCGGAATCAGCGTTTGAGTCGGCCCGCCGTAGCTGCCCAGCGGACCAAGATCGATGGCACTTGCGCTTACGGCGACGCCGTTCGCGACACCGACGATGTTGCCGCCGTTATCGGTGTACGCGACGCCATCAAAGTCTTCGGGGGCGCCATTTGAAGTGTTGCCAGACAGGACGCTATTGGCCAGCGTCGCTGTTCCGGACCCGGTATTGTCGATGCCGCCTCCGCCTGAAGCCGCGACAGCAGTGTTTCCAGAGACGGTAGTGTCAGACACAATCAAGGTTGCTGTGTTGTAGATACCACCGCCCAAGGTGCCCGTTTTATTGCCCGAAATCGTGTCGTCGCTTAGGGTCAAGGTGCCGCTGTTGCTGATGCCGCCGCCCGAGCCGCCGGCAGTGTTGCCCGAAATCGTGCTACTCGTCAAAGTGAGCGCGCCGCTGCTAGCGATGCCGCCGCCTGAACCTGTCGCGGTATTGCTGATGATGCTGTCGGCGGCCAAAGTGAGCGCGCCAGCGTTCTGTATGCCGGCATCGTCGCCGTGCTGGATGTTGAGGTTCGTGATCGATGCTCCCGTCACGCCGGACCCGATCGTAAATACTGTCGAGGCGCTATTTCCGTCAACTGTGACAAGATTGGCCAGCGATGCTCCGCTGCCCGTTGTTGTCCCGGCGATTGTTGTTGCTGAAGGAACGGTCAGCGTTCCGTTGGCCAGCGTGATCGTCGTCGCTGTTGCGAAGACAGTGGAGTCAAAGGTGATGTTGCCAGCGTCTGTGGCCGCCGCTTCCAGCAGAGCATCACGCAGGCTGCACGAAGCGTCCGTGCCGTGACCGGGCGTAGTTTGTGGCGTGCAGTTGGAAGCTGTCCCGGAGTCATCACTGCTTACGGTGACGATGAAACTGGCCGCGTTGACACTCACGGTGATTGTGCTGGGAGCGCTGCTGCTGTAGTCGACTGTATCCGCCGGCACAAAGATTACGCTCTCAGATTGTGTGCCCGCAAGTGGAACCGCGGTCGGCGTAACCCATTGGAACGAACCTGCCGATGGCGTGGCGGATCCGCCCGTCAGCGTCGACGACGACAACATCTGGCCGTAGGTGATTGCACTGGCCGTAGGCAAAGTCGTCACAATCGCTATCGCCGGCTGTACGGTTACGTTGGCCGGTGCAGAACTAGTCGCGCCGTAGTTCGAGTCGGCTGCCTTGGTCGCCGTCACAGCGCAGGTGCCGGAGCCGCTGGTAATGGATAGCGTCGCGCCCGATACACTGCAGGCCGTCGAAGAGCCCACGCTGTAGGTCACCGCGCCGGTTCCGCTGCCGCCTGTAGTGGTCAGCGTCTGCTGTGAGTTGTAGGTTGCCGGTGACGAAACGTTCACCGTCAACGCGGCCTGGCCGGCCGGTTGAACCGTCAAGCTCGCTGGGGGCGAAGTTGCCTGGCTGTAGTTCGCGTCCGCTGCCTTGGTTGCCGTCACAGAGCAGGTGCCGGAGCCGGCGGTGATGGAGAGTGTTGCGCCCGAAACACTGCAGGCCGTCGAGGCGCCCACGCTGTAGGTCACCGCGCCCGTCCCGCTGCCGCCTGTGGTGGTCAGCGTCTGCTGCGTGTTGTACGAAGCCGGAGACGCTACGTTCACGGCGAGCGCGGCCTGGTTGGCCAGGGCTGCACTTACCGTCGCTGCCGCCGACGTCGTGCTGTTGTAGTTCGTGTCCGCTGCTTTGGTCGCCGTCACCGAGCACGTTCCCGTGCCCGACGTCATCGTGATCAGTGCTCCGCCGGCTGTGTTGGAGCAGGCCCCGCTGGCCGCGAAGGTCA
>JBEKRG010000233.1:0-6373 GCA_049518955.1 Occallatibacter sp. | reverse complement strand
CGCCCGCTCCGCCGCGGTCCTCGGATAGATCTCCATGCTCTCGCGCATGGCTCCATCCTCGCCGCCCGTTATGCGGACACTTCACTTGCTAAAAACACCGGACATATTATGTGCTAACGACAGTCGCCTACTCGGCAGTAACCAAGTAGTAATTTCCGAGTTGCCGGTCATCCGGGCGTATTGGGCCGGAGAGAGCATGACTGCCCATTTCGATGCGGCTGCCGCAGGGCGCAGGCTCAGTTCAGGTGAAGAAAACTCTTGTCATTTGATGAAATCAAAGGGCCGCCCTTTAGCTGCCGGCCGGACACACCCGATGTTAGGCCAGGCCGACGTTTGAAGGCCCTGCGGTTTCCTTCTCAACGATTTCCTGGTGAGCCACGCACACTCGGTTCCTTCCGCTGTTTTTCGCCGCATAGAGCGCCCGGTCGGCAGCAGCTAGCAGAGCTTCGCGGGTACAACACCATTCGCGTGTTGCCGTTGCCACGCCGACGCTCACCGTGAGGTACGGAGCAACCGGTGATGCGGGATGGGGGATTTTAAGATCGGCGATTGCCAGCCGCACAGACTCCGCAATGCGCTTCGCATCGGCCGACTTCGTGAGAGGAAGAATTATCGCGAATTCCTCGCCGCCATAGCGCGCGGCCAAGTCCAGTTTGCGCCTGCAGAGCCGGGTCAGTTCGGCGCTTAGCGCTACCAAGCACTCATCGCCTCTCAGGTGGCCTTCTGTATCGTTCATAGCCTTGAAGTGATCGGCATCGATATACAGAAGCGATGCTACTGAATTCATTCTCTGCACGCGGGCGCACTCCGAACCAAGGGCTTGGTCAAATACTCGCTTGTTTGCCAGTCCGGTCAGCGGATCGGTAGTCGAGAGGACCGAAAGCTTTTCATTGGCACTTTGGAGATCCGCGGTCTTCCTCGCAACTTCCTGCCTTAGCTCGCTTTCTCTTCTTAGCGCGCCAATAGAGCGAAGAACGAGCACTCCCGCCGCTAAAGATAGAGCGACCAGCGCACACAGGCTGATAAACCACCATCTGAAATACCAAGGAGTCGAAATCGTGAATGGGAACTCCGCGGCATGCCCGCTCCATCCCCCATCACCGCCCCGTGCATCGATCTCGAGCCGGTATGCTCCAGGCGCCAGATTGGCGAATTGCAGTTCCCTTTGAGCCGTCTCTGTCCAGTTTGAAGTTGCGCCGTCCAACCGGTAGCGGAAGATGACTTCGTTCTGGCTGGATGCATTCAGTGCGGAGTACCTTGCGATGAGAGAGTTTGCATGGCTGCCAAAGGATGGATCGCGGAGCCGGGACACATCCGTCTGTCCATTCGCAAGCCGTGTGAAGACAACCGTAAGCGCAGCATCTGGAGGGTGATGACGGAGTGGCTTGAAACGAGAGAGTCCGCCGCTTGTTCCAATCCAAAAAGTTCCGTCGGGCTCTTGGGCGAATGAATTCAGGTTGCAGTCGTCCCAAACCAGACCGTCGTTCATGTCGTAGTGGCTCCAGCGGGCGCCGTCCCAAACGTCCACGCCGCGCTCGGTGCCCGCCCACAGTCGCCCCATTTGGTCGAAGACAAGGAAGTATACAAGTCCGTCGCTGCCACTCCTCTGAATACCCTTCTCGATTGCCACGCCACCAATATGCGGACGGACGCGATCAATGCCGCCCCCGAACCTGTAGCCGACCCAAATGTCGCCATTCGGACCTGCACCCAGCGAAAGCACCTCTGTGTTGCTCAGTCCGTCAGCGCGCGTCAGGTTCTTCCACCGGCCTGCTACGAGTTCATAGAGCCCGCCGATGCCGCCGGCCCACACTTTGCCATCTGTACCTTCAGTAACGGCCCAAATCCGCGTAGATGGCAGATCGGTGATGCGCGAGAATTTCCTGTACGGAGAAGTGGCCATAAAGAGGCCCGCTTCTGTGGCTGCCCAGAGTCGTTGTTCGCGATCGAAGCGCAATGTGTACGCCGCCTTACCCACAAGACCCTGGCGCTCACCGAACCACTCCGCTTTGCCGGTTCGCGCATCGATGCGGGCCGCGCCGCGCGATTCCGTCCCGATCCAGATGTCCCCATTGGGCGACCTGCGCACGCTGTGCACTGGAAAACCACTCAGTCCCGTAACAGGTCGAAACGACATGCCGAATGGGCGCCGCTCTCCGCGAAACAAGCCCGCTTCTGTCCCCACCAAAAGCGACCCATCGCTTCCCGGAAGGATCTCGTAGACAAGGTCGCTGGCGAGTCCGCTCTCGGTCGAATAGCTTTCCCATTCCCTGTACCCGAGCCACTGCGCCAGCCCCCGGCCAGCCAACCCAATCCAGAGAGAATGCTGCCTGTCTTCGAAAGCTGCGTAGACTGTTCCGCGAAGCCCGACGGACCGGTCGACCTTTTGCCATCCCGTCTTGTCCCCAATCAGCAACCCCACTGGAGACGTGAGCAGAATCCGTCCATCGCCATCCACCGCGGGAACTCCACCTATGTTTTCGGATGAAACGGGCAATTTTGGCCTCTCGAATTTGGCTTTGCCGGCGGGCCATTCGACAATGCCCGCATTCCGCGCCCGCACCCAAAGATTTCCCGCGCCGTCTTTCTGGATGCACTGCAGTTCCCGGTCCGGAATTCCGCTTTCTCGTCCAAAAACCTGAGTACCACGTGCGTCTTTGCGACATAATTGATGCCCGCAGCCATACCACAAGACGTTTCCATCCACCAAAATCCCAAAGGCACCAGGACCCGATGTTCCTGCGGGCTGAGGAAACTTCCGCATGACAAATTGATCCTGTCCGGGTTGGGAATACAGTTCCACAAGTCCGGCGTCGGTGCCAAGAAAGGTGTGTCCTTTCCCATCCGATTGGATGCCTTGGGCCCAGGCGATTGTGGTGAAATCGGTTGGAAGCTTTTCAAAGCGGTTGCCCGAAAGACGATAGAGTCCTATGGTTCCACCGACAAGAAGAGACCCGTCGGGCGCATCGCCAAAGGCCACGCCCGAATTCAACGGAATCCCTTGTTCCGCTGCGAAGGCCTCAAAGCGATCCCCGTCATATCGGAAAATACCGTTTTCAGTGCTCACCCAAATGAAGCCAACGCGGTCCTGATAGATCCGCCGGATCGCGAGGTTGTTCAAGCCTTCTGCGACTCCAAAGCTGCGGAAACTGTATTCCTGAGCGCACAGCGCCCCACCGGCTAGCGTCAGCAGGGCAAGAGCAAACGGGATTGCCTTACGGAACACCAAGAGCGTCAATCGGCACGTCCGGCTGGACTCATTAGCCAACGTTGTCTCGCCTGCAATCCAACGCAGATGGATCACGGTCAATTCAGAAGTTGACCTTGTTGACGATGATACGCGTATTCATAATCTGAGGGGCTCTTTGGGCGACGAACGGTCTGTGATTCGGGTAACTTTCGTGTGATCGGCAAATCGGGACTTGGGTCGGATGTTGAAAGATCGCCAATGCGTTCATCGGCCGTTTGCATCATTCTCCGAGTAGCGCCTGAATTGTCGCCCATCCGGACATAACCCCATTTTCCGGGTTACTTCCGGATTGCCCGTGATATGACCGGAGCAGCGCCAAAATCCCTTAAAACAGTCGCGCCTCTTGCTTGCGGGTAATCCAACTTGCCCCTAAAACGCTGGCTTGCCGGTGTCCTGAATGACTTCTGAACTGCATGATTGCGCGTTGGGGTCGTTGCAATCCGTTTCGTCGTTCATTTGTGGACTTCAAATGGTGCGCTTCCGAATGAAGGTGGCGTGGTCCACGCCAATCATTCGGAAATCACTAGGAGCCATGCAGGAGATCGGATTCGCGCGCAAATCTCAGCGCTTCCAGAGCTGCGCCACGCGCACCCGCGGTGTCGCCGTTCGGCATCACGTGAATCGGGATGTCGGCCTGTTCTTCGCGCTGAACTCCCATTCCGACGCGAATCTCATCGATGAACCAGCGTTGAAAATCCGGGTCCGTCTCTAACACACCGCCGCCCACAATCAGGGCGTCAGGGTCGAAGGTATTGATCATCTGATCAAAAAACAGTCCAAGCGCCCGCGCCTCGACCCGGAATATCTCCTGGCACATAGGATCCCCCTTTTCTGCCATTCCACGTACACGATAGGCAGCCTTGTGAGGGTCTTCGATACTGGCCAGTTCGTGATCGGGATATTTCTTCAGAAAATGCGGCAATAGATGTCTTCGAATCGCAGTGAGAGAACACAGCGATTCCAGATCTCCCATCCGGCCGCAATTGCACTCCGGCTTCAGTCCATCGGTACCGGGAATCATCTGATACGGAATAAGGACGTGGCCCAACTCTCCGCCGAACCCCTTCCGGCCCTTAATCACAGAGCCATCCATGATGATTCCGCCGCCATGGCCAGTGCCAACGACGCACGAAATCGAGGTGGTCCCTCTTCTCGTGCCGAAGAGCGCAAAATGACCCCAGACGGCCGCGGCGTTCGCGTCGTTCAGGTACACCACGGGTTTACCCACAACCTGGGCGAGATTGCCGCAAATATCGAAACTCGCCCAACCAGCATGGACAAAATTCGTAGAGCCTTTTGCGCTGAGCACTCCCGTCGCGCTTGCCGGGCCCGGCGTGTCGAGACCTACAACCGCAACATCCGCAAGAGCAACCCCCGCCCTCTCGACCACCACCTTAAGACCGTCCGCAATCTGCTTCAGACAAATGGCCGGCCCCTCGGTTGAACGGGCGGGGTACTCACACAAGCCCTCGATAAGAAACTCTTCGCGATCATTCAGCAAGGTATAGTTAACCGCGGTTCCGCCAAGATCCACACCAGCAACCAGCATCCTTTTCCCTCACTCCTTTTCGTTTCAACTAATCGAGCGGATTCGCGGGCAATCCAACTAGTTCACTGACCGCGAGATTTTGTGTCAATCGGGCGTGCCCCAAGGTCTCGGTTTGAGACTTGGGAGTAACGAACCTCAAGGAACGAATTTATCCGGTCAGAGACCTAGTTGTCATTTCATTGCAATTGCTTCGGCAACCGGCGCGCCTCAGACAACACCACCCTGCTCCGCGCTGCCCCGTGCGTTCGCGCAATGGTCAAGGACTCATTTCGCTGGCACGATGTTGTGCCATATCGACTTAGAGTCTGACTGAGGGAGACGCCTCAGCTATCCGCTGGATGCATCGCGCACAGCAAAACCATCGAACAAATAATAGCGGCCTTTTTGATTGCGTCAAATTCGCAGCACTCTCCTAAGACCGGAGAAGACCACGGACTTGCGTCACGCCGGTCTTGAACAACTGCCCGCCTGAAATTTGGCATCTCAAATATTGCGACGTGGGAGTCAGATTACGGGTGGGCTCCCAGTTTTTCTTCCCCGCGGCTCCTACGGCGCAATCCGCCCCGCCGGAATTCATCGAGTCTCGACTCACGCGACCTGTGCCCAATTCGGCGCACCTCTAGGCGAATCATGGAAAACGGCCGCAGTCTTCGAATCACCATTCTCGGTCAGAGATCAGGCTCCTCCAAAATCAGGAGCAGACATTGCGGTCGATCATCTCATCAAAGGCAACAAGCACCTGAGTTCAGAGAGGAATCGCAAAGAGACCTTGGAATGCTCCTATTAAGAATCTGGGCAGCGGCGGACGAATTGACGCAGTTGGAGAACGAATTATGAACCTGATAGATGTAACCCAACAGTTCAAAACCGATGATGATTGACCTTTACGCATTAAGAGAAGCGAGTGATCCGGCCGAAGTCGTGAGCTCAGTGAGGGCGCTTTGAGGACTGGAGGCGCGGCTCCCACGACTGCGACTGTCTCTCCCCTTGCCCAATTTCCCACCCCGTTTTTCCAGAAGTGTGTACTCTAAGCTTCTCAGCGGGGGATGCCTTTGTGATCGACCACTTCGGCTGGTGACCTCTACCGACCCAATTGCGCTCAATATGAGAAGCAGAACGGAAATTTCCGCTCATGTTGACGCACCTTTCTTTGGGTGGCGCTCCACAAACAGGACATTCGAAATCGAGCGAGGGATCGTAGCAGGCCATGCCAGTCTTTTACTGCCATTCGGCCAGCTGATGATGTCCAATTCTGAACATTCCGCCGTTTGTCTCCCCGGGAACGCGCTAGAAGCACTCTCATGGATGAATCAAATTCGACAACCAAGTTGCAAGTCGTTGTATATGAGCACGTGCGAAAACGCGGAACTCAAGGACTGAAATGAAGCGTTCGACAGTAACTCAACAACTTACGGCTGAAGTTGATTGATTCGGTTCATTCACGAGACCGCTTCTAAGAGGACACTCCTCGAAGGCAAAGAATCGCCCCCACTATTGCGGATGAGAGTAGAATTCTGGGCATCCGGGAAGCCTAAATGGCAATCCGGGCTTCCTCAAGTCTGAAGCGGTCGCGT
>JBEKRG010000232.1:0-4154 GCA_049518955.1 Occallatibacter sp. | reverse complement strand
GTATTGTTTGAATGTTAAGTCAGTGAGGAGCACGAGGTGTTGCATAAGCTGAACTCAGCGGCAACGCTGATTCAGAGAACAACCACGGAGGCTCCTCGAGACCATATGTATTAGATCGGACTTGACGTTCACAAGAGGACGATCAGCTATTGCGTAAAGGATGCAGCTGGTCATGTGCACCGGGAAGGCAAGATTGGATCAACCCGTTGCGAGTTGGATGCCTGGATCAAGACTCTTCCCCAACCCCGGATGATGGCCATGGAAGCAACGATCTTTACGGGGTGGATCTACGATCATCTGCTTCCGCACGCAGAAAAGGTGAAGGTAGCTCATCCGCTGATGCTGCGAGCGATCGCGGCAGCCAAGAAGAAGAACGACCGGATCGACGCCGCCAAGATTTCCGATTGCCTGCGCTGCGACTTCCTGCCGGAGTGCCATATGGCCTCGACTGAGATCCGGGACCGGCGCCGGATGCTGCGCTACCGGAACCTGCTGGTCAAGCAGATGGTGCAGATGAAGAACCGCGTGTCCGGCCTCCTGCTTGAGACTGGAGTCAGCTACAACAAGAGCCGGCTGCACAAGGTGGGATACTTCGCCGACTTGATGTCGACTAACGAAGAGGTCAGCGAAAGTATCCGGCCGCTGCTGAAGCTCAGCCGCGAACACATCGTGCGCGCGCAGAGGCTCGATTATGGTCTGGTCAGTTCGCTGGAACGGGATCCGCTGCTGGCGGAGAGACTGAGACGGCTGAGAACGGTTCCCGGTGTGGGTCCGATCACCGCACTGACCTGGGCACTGGAGATCGGCGACTTTACCCGCTTCCGGTCGGTCAAGCAAGCCATAAGTTACTGCGGGCTGTGCGGAGACGAGAAGAGTTCGGCCGACAAGGTGATGCGCATGCCGCTTTCCAAGCAGCGCAACAAGCATATCCAGCGGGTGCTGATCGAAGCAGCGAAACTGGCTCCCAGAGAGTGCCATGAGCTGGCCATGGTTCGAGAGAGAGAGCTGGAAAAAGGAAATCCCAACCGCGCCACACTCGCCGTAGCCAGAAAGATGGTCAGCTATATGCTGGCCGTGGAACGCAGGAAGCGGGATTTCGTGCCTGCCGAAGAATTCAAATGTACGGCAGCAGCGTGAAAAACCTTTTCCAATAATGAAAGAACAAAAACATCAGGATTCTTCGATGCGCAGGCTGCCAGGTCCCGCCAGTGGGCGACTGAGCGAGGGAGGTCACACTCCGGAGGCTCTCTCCGAATTGTTTCGGGACTGGCAGAGAACACAAACTCAATCTTCTGTGCGGACTCCTCGGAGTCTTAGGCAGCACGGGAACCACCAGCCGAGAGGCAAATGCTGCGTAAGGAAATGTTCTGATCAAACAAAGTAGCGCCCTCTCCGAAGCGCGCCCAGAAATGTTGTGCTTTTCACTTGACAGAGACTTACATGGATGTCACCCACCCGGAAGTTATGCTCTGGTAAACACCGGTCAGCTCGGCCCAATTCGGGCAATTCCGGAATTCGCCCTTTGCCCAAAACCTCTGACTTTTGCCTAGGAATTCGAGGTATTGTCGGCTGATTATTGCTGCGGAACCGCCGTCAGCTTGAACGACTCGAAGAAGCGATTCACGTCCTCTTCGCGCCACTCCTCGGTCCTGGGGAACGTTGCCATCAGCAGGTACAAGTGGGTTCCCGCCAGAATCAGTCGCCCGTTCAGAATCCCGCCGCCTGCGTTGCGCGCCACAAACTCCCGGCTCACATGTCCATCGATTTCCCTGCGCGATTCACTCACCAGGTTCGTTTGCGTCCGCCCCAGCGCCCCGTCCCGCGCCATGTCCAGCGTCTTTTCCTGGTCTTCTCCGGCCGCCTGCTCCACCGGAGGATTATCCGCCCAGGCCACGGCATAAGTCGTGTCGGGATCGACCGCCGCCTCGATCATCGGCACCTGCTCCACCACTCCGTGATCGCTATACGCCGGAATCTGCGTCTCGCTCACCGCCGCCGGCATCTGCACCGTGAACCCGTCCGCGCTCCGGTTAACCGTTTGCCATGCCAACGTGCCCGGCCCCGGATTCGCCCCGCCCCCTCGCCCACCGAGCCCAAAATCCGCCCGGTACTCCCACACGAGGTACGCCACCACCCCGATCAGCAGAATCCCAAACACGAGGCTGAGCGGTCGCTTCACTCCTCCAAGAGTGCCCAATCTGCCCCTGTGTTTTCAAGAAGATTCCCCTTTTGGGCCAAATTATGTGCCCGCGGGGCAAAAAATCGGCCAACTCCGCCAATTTCCACACAGTCCGTCCACATCTCCGCGTGTTTACCCTTGCAACCTTTTCTGGGATTAGGCATCCTAAGAAGTAATTAGCAGAGGCTTCCCCAAAATGTCCCGCCAAAGAAAGGCAACAACTCTCTCTTGAGGGTTCTTCGGAACCTCTTCCCACAATCCCCCCTGGTTTCCCTCCCAAAAATGCCTCTCGAGCGGGCCTACCGGAAGGTAGGCCCACATGCTCTCCCTTCTCCAGCTCTGTCATCCTGAGCGACGTCTCGTTTAATGAGACGGAGTCGATACCCTGCCCTGAGTGAGGCTCGCCAGACGAGCCGAGTCGAACGGGGATCTTCGGTTGTTTTTCTAAAACGTCGCCTCTGCATTTCCCGCCACTAAAATCAAAACTGAACAATGCTCTCTTCCTCACGGGCAAAATCCGTATCGGCGCGCAACGCCGCCGATCGCCGCCTGTCGAAGGTCGGCCTTGCGCGAGGCCTGCGCAAAAAATCGTCTCCGCCCGTCAGCAGCCCTCACTTTGACCGCGCCGATCCCGACGAATTAACCGCCCCACCGCCCATCCCTCGCCGCGCCGCCAATGGCGTCGAGTGGCTTCCCGTCCCCGGGTGGGATCTCCCCTGGCTCTGGGCTGGATTCTCCACGCGGAAGGGCGGCCTCAGCCGCGCCTACTGTGCCGAGGGCGCACCGGGCGAACTCAACCTTGGCTTCACTGAAGCCGACACCCGCAAGACTGTCCTCGCCAATCGCCGCCTCCTGGCCCAGGCCGTCACTTCCCGCGCCTCCACCCCTCTCATTCCGCTGCGCCAATTCCATTCCAATCGCATCGTCCGCGCCGTCCGCCCCGATGCCGCACGCTCCCGCCCCCGCAAGGCCGACGGACAAATCACCGATGACCCCGGCTTCCTCCTCGCCATCCAGACCGCCGACTGCGTTCCCGTGCTCGTCGCCGATTGCAAGCGACGCGCCGTCGCTGCCTTCCACGCTGGTTGGCGCGGCACAGTCAAGCGCATCGTCGAATCCGGTGTCGGCGCCATGCGCCTGGCCTTCGGTTCCCAGCCCGAAGACCTGATCGCCGCCATCGGACCCGGCATCGGCCTGTGTTGTTACGCCGTGGGCGAAGAAGTTCTCTCGGAATTCGAATCCCAGTTCTCTTACGCGCGCGAATTGTTCAAGGAAGTCTTCGATTCCGATCCGGTCCGCAAGAAATATCCCATGCTCTTTCTCACGCAGCGCGCGCCCGGCCACTCACCCATCGGTCCCAGCCTTCACGTCGATCTCGTTGAAGCCAACCGCCGTCAGCTTCTCGCCGCCGGCCTCAAGCCCCAATCCATTCAAGTCATCGGCGGCTGCACCCAGTGCCACAACGATCTCTTCTTCTCCCATCGCGCCTCGCACGGCCACACCGGCCGCATGATGGCCGTCATCGGCATTCGCGATGCGCGGAAACACGCCTCCCGCTAATGAGCGAGGAATTTGCTTTTGAGGATTGTGGTCTGCGCTACGAAGCCTTCGCCTCGCCCGGGTTCACCAGGTCGCGCAATTCCTTTGAAGGTTTGAAGTAGGGAACTTTCTTGGCGGGAACGTCGACGCGTGCGCCGGTCTTGGGGTTGCGCCCAATGCGAGGTTTGCGCTGGCGGATGCGAAACGAGCCGAAGCCCCGAATCTCGATCTTGTCTCCGCTTTGCAGGGCGCCAATCACGGAACTGAAGATCGTCTCAACAATCACCTCGCCGTCGCGCCGGGTCAAATCACCCAGGCCGGTCACCTTCTCCACCAAGTCCGCCTTTGTCATCTCCCACTAACCTCCGCAACCAGCATAAACGGATTGTGCCGAGGAAAACACGAAAATGCAAGCCCCTTTCTCAGAATTATCCTT
>JBEKRG010000231.1:0-2876 GCA_049518955.1 Occallatibacter sp. | reverse complement strand
CCGATTTCCACCCGCGAGCGCCCCACTGCCCGCAATGCCAAACGACCGCCATCGACCTACACCCCGCACCCCCTGCCAGCGGCCCACACCCCGTCTATCCCCTCCGCGAGCCGTCGCCCACCGCACTTTCTCTCGTCCCACGCCAGATTTGCACAACACTTAAGTTTTAACTTGACAATAAAACCGGCCCGCGCAATACTTAAGCTACACCTTGACTATTTCCCTTCTGGAGGTGGGAATCATGCCCAACCAATCGCTAGCCAATCCGACCGTCATTCACAGCACCTTTCAACTAGAACGCAAGCTCAAGGCTTCTCCGCAGCGTGTGTTCGCGGCTTTTGCCGACGAGGCCACCAAGCGCCGCTGGTTCTTTGGCGGCGGCACGCACGCGCTCGAGGACCACAAACTCGACTTCAAGGTCGGCGGCCACGAGCGCGCCCAGATGAAAATGGGCCCGGGAACTCCCGTCGCCGGCAAAACGCTGGGCGATGAGACCATTTATCAGGACATCGTCCCCGAGAGGCGCATCGTTGCCGCTTACAGAATGAGCATGGATGGAACGCCATTCTCCGCCTCGCTCGCTACGATCGAGCTGATCCCCAACGGCTCCGGGACTGACCTGCTGTTCACGCACCAGGGCGCGTACTTCGAAAATGCCGACGGGCCCGCGATGCGCAAAGCTGGATGGGAAAAGCTGCTCGGCAAGCTGGAAAAAGAGCTTGGCGAATAATCCGCAAAGGCCCGGCCATCCAGCACCGGAAGGGGGAAGACGCGGCAAATGAAACGGAGTGACTCCAACGTCGCCCGCGTCTTCCATGCGCTTGGCGACTCGACGCGTCGCGCGATGCTCGAGCGGCTCAGCTCCGGGCCCATGTCGGTCTCGGTGCTCGCTGAGCCCTTTGACATGTCGCTCGCCGCCGTGGTGCAGCACCTGCAGATTTTGCAGAAGGCCGGCCTCGTCAAAACCGAAAAAGTCGGCCGCGTGCGCAGTTGCCGCGTTGAAGCCTCTGGCTTGCGCTCCGCGGAAGAATGGCTTCGAGCGCGCCGTCCCGAGTGGGATCGCACGCTCGATCGCCTCGAGGTGTTCCTCGACCATCCCGGCAAGCCGCGAAAAAAATGAGCCGGAGTTTCACGAATTCTCGCGCGCCTGTTGACTCGCTGCGTGATCAGCGTCCCTGCAACCCCAGCGCCTTCACCACCGAATCGTCCACTTGTGCCGGCTGCCCCTTCTCCTTGGTCACCACGCCAAAATTGCCGCGATAGTCCCACATGGCCCAGCCGATACCGTCGGCCTCGAGCGCCGTGCGCACATCATGCAGCCAGTTGGCGCGCGACACCGGGTCGGGGAAATCGCGGATCGCTCCAAACTCATTGCAGATGAGCGGAACATGTTTGTCGCGCGCCCACGTCGCCGCATTGTCAATCATCAGTTGAATCCGGTGCGCATTCCACCCTTCCAGCCAGTACTTCTGCATGTTGTAGCGATCCACCGCATTGGGAACTTCCTTCAGCAACTCCGGCATCGAGCTCTCCGTCGCCGGATACGGAATCCCATGTTCGTAGCTGTACCACGGCGTGCTCCACGTCGCGCCCTGGTGCGTGAACTCGTGCGGCTCATAGAAATGGAAGTTGTAAATCACGTTTCCATCGGCCAGCGGCTCCATGGCCAGCAGATCCCAGATGTCCGACCAAACCGCGCCTGCCGCAATGATGGTGTGGTGCGGCGCCGCCTCGCGAATGGCCGCAGCCACGCGCGTCTGGATCCCGGCCCACCGGTAAGCATCGTGCAGCTCCGGCTCGTTTAGAATTTCGAAGAACACCTTGTTCGGATCGCGATCGGCATAGTGCGCGGCGAGCTTCCGCCAGATCGACGTGAACCGCTCCACGGCCTGATCGTCGGTCCCCAGGCGCTGCTTGAAGTCGTCGCTGGGATGAATGTCGATGATGACAGCCAGCCCATCGGCCACCATCGTGTCGACGGCGTGATCCAGGTGCGGCAGAAAATCGCTGTTCGGCCCCGGAAAACCGTACAACGCCGCCGCCAGCGGCATGGGATCGATGCTCAGCCGCACATGATCGAATCCCATCTTCGCGATCAACGCGATGTCCGCGTCGTCGGTGTAGCTCTCGAGATGTTCGTTCGAATAATCGCGCGACGCCGCGAACCAACTCGAAGCGTTGATCCCGTGTTTCAGATGCTGGGCGCGGGCAAACGCCGTCTGTACATCGGCGGCCCGATCTTGTGGGTTTTGAGCGGTGGCGGGAATTGCAAAGGCCAGCAGGACGGCAAGAAAGCTGAGACGAATACGCACGGAAATCCTCCCTGGTAAAGCAACGCGTTAACGATACCACGCAAGGGGGCAAAGGATCATTGCAGCTATCGCCCGAAAACAAAACGGCCCCCGTTTCCGGGAGCCGCTTGTTCCTTCCCCACAGATTTGTTTATTGGCCTGAAGACGAACCATCGTCCAGGTTGGACGCCTGCTCGTAGGTCACGCGCAAATATTTGTACGGATTCACGGGCACGTCATGCAGGCGCACTTCGTAGTGCAGGTGCGGGCCGGTGGCGCGTCCTGACTCGCCCACGTAGCCGATGATCTGCCCGCGGGTCACGTGCTGCCCGGGAACAACCGCGATGGCCGAAAGATGTCCATAGAGCGTCATCACGTCATGACCGTGATCCAGAGTTACTGCGCGCCCGTATCCAGCGCCCATTTGCGCTCCGGTCACGTCGCCGTCGCCAGCCGCGCGCACCGGCGTTCCGTAGGGCGCGTCAATATCGACCCCAGTGTGGAACGCGCCTTCGCCGTTGATTGGATCCTCGCGCTCACCGAAGCTCGACGCCACGCGGCCCTCCACCGGCCACATCGACGGCG
>JBEKRG010000230.1:0-3163 GCA_049518955.1 Occallatibacter sp. | reverse complement strand
CGAGGTCTTTGATCTCGGCGCGCCTCTTCTGCCAGTCGGCCGCGGAATGGACCCTCTTTCCATTCAAGAAAGTGAACGGATCGGGCAGGTAGTTCACCGCTGGAAGATCGTAGGGGTCGGGGTACTTGCCACTGCGGTGCAATCCTCGCAGCGCGGCGTCAAGCGAAAGATCTGCCGCGTCGATTTCCGCCTGGGTCTTGGCTCTATCGAGCGCGTTTTTGGCCGCTGCCAGCGCGCGGTCCACTCGGGATTCATCGGTCCAGATTCCGCGAACCAGGCCCGCTGCTGAAGACGACGAGGGCGATGCTTTACGAATGTTCTCCTCAAGCACGAACATGTTCAACGGCATGGGAAGCGAAGAATCGTACCCCGTAAGAACCACGTCGCCCCACATTGTGTTGTCGTTGATACCTTTGTTGTTTCCGCTCCTCCAGTAGAGCTGATCGTGGGCGTGACCGGCGTCGCTCGATAGAGCGTTGATCGCAAATTCCATGCCAAGTTCGGTGCCGTTTTTCAGCGGCAGATCGCCAATCGCCCAGCTCACCTCGACTGTGTAACCAATCTTGTTTCCGTTGGCATCAAGGCGAGGGGCGGCTGCATAGGACTTGAGATGCGAGCTCCATACGGCCGGGTAATACATCAACCCGGCATTGGTCCGGTTTCCGGTTTGCCGTCCATCGGCGCCGATAATGATGAATCCATCGTCTTCTTCGAACTTTGGAAATTTGTCGTCGTACTGATCCACGTAGATCTCGACGCCGGAACGTTTGGAGTCCTCCGCTGCAGAGGTGGAAACCTCAGGATCTGTGACCGAAATGAGCAGATAGAGAAGTGGGCCATTCCAGAGAGCCTGCACCGTACCGGAGACCTTGCAATCGCTGAGCTGGACAGTCAGCTCGGCATTCATGCAAATCGCGATATTGGCGGCAGGAGCTTTATTCCACGCGGACTCTGCATAGCCGTCAACCTTGATGGGCGCGGTGGTGAAGACGGCATTCAGGCTCTTGCTCTGCGCGACAGCCGCAAGGGTGCACATACTGTCGAGCGCGAGGCAAAACCCAAGAAGCGCGAATCCTCGAATCCATTGTTCTTGCATGGTTCAAGCGAGCGGCTGCTCGATGCAATCGTGGCGGTGGATGGAGTCTCGAGCGAACCGCTCTCTGAGCCGAATTCCCTGCTAACAGGGAAAAATACAGGGAAATTCGCAAGTTTTACTCCAAAGCCTTGCCGGCCGTGTGCTCAATGATACTGAATCCACGCAAGTTCCTGCCCCGCAATCCCAATATTTGAGCCGTACCGAACAGGGAAATAACACCCCGGTATCAGGGAATTGCAATTCCCTGATACCGTTTCACCCGATTCGGTTTCCCACAACAGGACGCGCAGAATCTCCTCTTCACTGTGTCCTCGTTCCCCATATCCCGGTTCTCCTCTCTCTCTTCAGAGAACCACGACGGGCCACCATCTCTCAGCTTTCCACCGGCTTAGTTCTTGGGTTTTGGGTCAATCGGGCAGATCAAATGACTCCCGTGAAAAATGACATCCTTTCAACCGAAGCTCCTGTCACAGCCCGCCTACCAGGGAGGATCTTCGTCGATGATAACGACCAATTACATCGTGAGTGCGAAGTTGGGAGCCAGAGACCCGCCATTCACTCGCATCACCTCCGCTGTTCGGGCTACCATGTCGGCGTAAAGCGTCGCCACGCGGGACACACTCATGCTGGTTCTTTCACTCACCTGGCTGCATGCATTTTGCGCAAGCTCTGTCAGAACGCAGGATCGAATTTGCATGGCATCGTCGCGCAAGGCGGCAAAAAGCTCGCAATTCACAGACTCGCCGTTACGGGTCGCATAATCGACCATATCCAGTATCACGCCAGCATTTTCAAACATCCTCCAAAGGTCGTGAGCGCCATCAAGACGCTTCCACATGTCTTCCGCTGCGGCGATATACTCTTCATCCCAAGAGAATTGATTACTCAACTCGCGGGCACTCCGTTTCGGTTGCAGTTGGGCCATGAGAATATTCCACGCCCGTGCCCGCCGGCGGTGCACACTGACTCTCGAAATTCCAAGATAAACTGCGGCAGATGCGATCGCGCCAATATTGAGCAAGTCGAGAATCATCAATCCCCCTTAGCCGGTAAGATGGCGTCCTTGCGATACTCGACGTCAACCTAGGTCAATCCTCGCCCTTCATAATGGAGGTGATTCTCACCAAAATGAGAGCAACCGGGCAATCTAACGTAACCTCTCCCTCGGGTCAATGGTACTTTCAGGCCAGACAAAGCTGCTCCCTGGGGCTGTGCCAATGCGAGACGACAATGACGGAAAGAAACAAGCCTAGAAGCAGCAGGCCGCGCTCCGGGTATTACCAGCGGATAAGGGCTGCGGCGCCGACCACTTGGCCGGTACGCATATTTACCTTGGGCTGGTAGTTAAAGGACGAACTGCCGCGCCGCCAGTCCTGGCGGATGTGCTCGATGTTCTCGTAGTGGCCGCGGACGATCAGGTCCAGGCTGGGATCGAAGATGCTGAAGCTGTGACTCGCCACAATTCCATCGGCATGTATTGTCTTAGCCTTCCAGATAGGACGACTCAGGCGATCCAACCAACTCTTAACCGTTAAGATATTGAGACTTATATTTGATTTCTGGTTAGGATCGCATTCTGGCGAGGCACAGGCCCTGAACGAATTCCAGAGTTGGGCTACGAAGCCAATTTCTGAAGTTGTGACGCTTCCAGCGCAGGCGCAAACGCTCAATACGTCACCACAACAATCATCGTATCGGGGTATGCGCTGGGAGTTGCGCACTGCGCCGCCGGAATCTGGTCATGGATGGCGAGCAGCGAGTTGGAGCCGCTGCCAAAGCCAGCCGCTGAGTCGGTGCTCAAGTCTTGAGGCCTGTTGGCAATGGCGCGGTGGTTCGAAGTGAGCGCATAGCCCAGGAGAGCAAAACTAGAACCAGTCATCCTCCCAGCTGTCCCGGTAGCACCGGGTGCCATCGCCGCACTTAGGCTGACGTTGTACGGAACGAAGTTGCTGCATGCGACTGACACGGCGGAGGCCGCGTGCGCTGCCGCAGCGTAGGTCCTGAACACCGTGTCAGTGGTGGAGACGAGACAGGAAGCTTGGATCGTCGCGGAGACGCTGATTGAGG
>JBEKRG010000229.1:0-3257 GCA_049518955.1 Occallatibacter sp. | reverse complement strand
AAACTCTACCCGCTCCCGAATCTTCCCGGGACAGTAACACCAACCCAGACGGTGAACAACTACGTGTCGTCTCCTTCCGAGACCCAATTCGGCACGACGTTCGATGCGCGCGTCGACCACCATTTCTCCGCCAAAGATCTCTTCTTCGCGGAGTACAGCTTAAACCCGATCGTCACCGACTTCCCCTCGCCATTTCCCGGCGTTAAACCTGCCTGGGCTGGAGGCGCAGTGGTCGATCCCGGTGGGCAGGTGGGAAACGTTGATGGCCTCTCCAAAGGCGTTTCTCAAGGGTTTCGCATGGAATATAACCACATCTTCACGCCCAATCTGCTCGTTGATCTGCGCGCAGGCTACACACGGATCAACATTGCCACCACTCCTTTGAATTATGGCGAGGACCTATCGAGCAAGATTGGCATCGTGAATGGATATCTGCCCGGCAATGTTGAGACCTCAGCATTGACCGTTATGCAGTTCAACGATAGCTCGAGCTCCGTGGGAGATGGGGAGTGGATCCCCATTTTGAACCGCAACAATGTCTTCCAATACAGCGGTGTGCTCACTTGGACGAAGGGTACGCATACCGTCAAAGCCGGCGGCGCGTTGGTTCGCCGCCAGTTGAATTACTATCAGAGCACGCTCCCTGAGGGGGGATTCCAATGGACAAACTGGGCAAGTCTGGTCCAAGGCGTGGCCCCCGACAACGCGGCCAACAACGGGATACCAACCCGCAGCAATCAGGCCGGCACGCAAGGCGAGCGCACCTGGCAGCCGAGCGGATATGTCCAGGACGATTGGCGCGCGACGAAGCGACTGAGCTTGAATCTAGGCATGCGCTATGACGTCTATACGCCCTTCATTGATGCGCATAACCTCATTTCGAACTTCGATTTGAGCACGCTGTCGGTCGTTGTTGCCACCGCCTCCAACCCACGCGTTGTGTCGAATATCGACCACAGCGACGTCTCTCCCCGGCTAGGCTTTGCTTTCTCGCTGCCCCAAAACATGGTGCTGCGTGGCGGCTACGGCATAAGCTATTACCCGATACAGTACCAGAGCATCGCCCAGAACCCGGACCCACCGTTTAGCTTCAGCTGCGGCAGCGGAGCCTGCGAGACTTCGGCGACCAATCCGACAGAACCCGCATTCCCGCTACTGCCGGTGCCGGTGTTCCAAACCGGAATCAACCCACTAACCGCCTCCGAACTATTTGGCGGCCTGACCTACACCCCGCCCAATTTCAAGACCGGCTTATACCACCAGATGAACGTCATCTTCCAGAAGGAATTTGCCGGCAACGTGCTCAGCGCGGGCTGGGTGGCTACTGTGGGCCGGCGTTTGCTCTTTCAGGACCACATCGATCGGCCCACACCCTCCGGTATTGCCGAAGCGCACGGCACGCCGCCGGCGCCGCTCGTTTATGGCACCCAATTACCCAATGTAAGCGACATTCAACGCAACTCCAATCTGGGCGAGGATAACTATAACTCTTTGCAGGCGACGTTCGTGCGGCGCTACAGCAAAGGATTGACCATCAGCGCCAACTACACCTGGGCTCACGGCCTGGGCGACGGTGTGAACCCCAGTCAGGGCAACCAGAACGGCTTGTGGACGGGCAATGCGCGCTACGACTACAGTAGTACCGTGTTGGATGTCCGTCATCGCATCGCCTTTTCCGGGAACTATGAACTGCCCTTCGGCAAGAATCTGCAAGGTGCCGCGGGCTACCTGGGCAAGGGCTGGCAATTAAACATGATCGCCTATTGGGAAACAGGTTCGGCCTATGGCATCCAGAACTGTACGGACCCGCAGATCAACCTGATTTACGTCGGCTGCGATCGTCCGGACCGCTATGCCAACTACTCGTTAATACCCGCAAGCGTGATTGCCAACGCTAACAGCCTCGGCACCCCGGTACAATGCCTCGGTGCGAATAACACCGGAGCATGCTTCGCGCCGCAGGCCTTCGGTACCGCCGGCGATGCCCCGCAATTCTCGGAATACGGGCCACACCAGCGTTCCGTAAACCTTTCGATGTTCAAAGACTTTGACCTGATGGAGACGACCAAGCTGCAATTCCGCGCGGAGACATTCAACCTCACCAACACTCCCAACTTCAATACTCCTGGCACATCGTTCGGGAGTGGCGGATTTGGGACGATCAACGGGACCGCCTCAAACCAGAACCCGCGCCAGATTCAACTCGCTCTGAAGTTTCTCTTCTGATCACGAGCAACCAATGTGCCGGCGCCTTCGGGCGCCGGCACGTGAAGGCGCTTTCTTTGCAATCAGTGCAAGTTGCCGAATGATTCATCGAAGCCTTCGATGCTGCTATTCCCTTCTTAATGGCTTGTGGCCTGCGCCCACGAAGCTCAACCATGGGAGACTGGAGTTTCCCCTGTCTGACCCCGCCCAGCAAATTCTGTGCCAGTCGGGATGAGAACACGTTGCAATGAAACAAGAGGGCCAGATAAAGGTTCAGACACCCCGCAGGGATTTCTTGAAGGTTTCTACTGCAGCTTATGCTGCCCCTATTGTGCTGAATGCCGGACGGAAAACTTTCGGGGTGTCGACCTCTGGCGAGTTAGTGGGACTACCCGAAATTGACACGCCCACATGGGGCAGAGAACCGGTCAAAGTAGAGACTAGCCGGCGCGCGACGATCCGCCTCAACGGGATCTGGCCAGTATTTCCCGCAATCAACGATGCCCACCAACAACCCACCCCCGACTGGGCTACATACGCGTTCCCGACAGGGGGCAGGAAGCGAAAAATTGCATACCCGGCGGCACAGACGCGAGCGCCGTGCCAGGTACATGCAAGCCTCGGTGGACAATTTATGGCAGACAAGCTGATTTTCACGGTCATCGCGGCGAGTGCCGCCACTCAACTATGGAGGTTTGAGTCGGTGAAGCAGACAAGCGGTTTTTACTGTTCGGATTATCGTTGCGGTTTTTCCCTAGGTGAAGATCCGCTCCGCTACTACAACTGGTAGAGAAGAATTGGTCGATTCGATACGGCCGAATCCTGAATCAAGATGGACAATTACCAGCGAAGGACGAGTGACGAATGAGAAAACCAAAACCATTGCTTGAGGCTATGTTGCTCGTGATGATCGCACTCACGGTTGCACTCTGCCCTTCAGCCAAGGCCGCAGCGGCAGGGCGAACCACTCTATCGCTGGACGGCCAGTGGCAGATCGCGGACAGCAAGTCGCCGGATCAAATTCCCGGCGAATTCACCCACGCCGTTCCTGT
>JBEKRG010000228.1:0-3833 GCA_049518955.1 Occallatibacter sp. | reverse complement strand
GTGGGCCTTACGCCGGCGCTGGGCACGCCCGATTACATCTCTCCCGAGCAGGTAATGGGCAAGCACGGTGACCAGCGCAGCGACGTTTACGCCTTGGGCGCGATGCTCTATGAAATGCTGACCGGCCAACCCCCGTTCACAGGACCAAGTCCGCTGGCAGTGATGAACGAGCGTTTGCTCGCCGATCCCGCACCGGCACGCGAGCTGAACCCGGAGATCCTTCCCGCAGTGGAAGAGATTCTTTTCCGCGCAATGGCGCGTGACCCGCGGCATCGTTACGCCACTGCATCCGACATGGCCTGGGAACTGGAGCACCCGGAGCTTGTGGGGATCGAAACTGGCGAACACCGGCCGATTCGACTGGGGCGGTTCGCGACCAGCGGACGCAAACTGGCGCTGTATGCTGGCCTGGCATTCGTGCCGCTGGCATTATTCGTTGTGATGTTGCTAATGGCTCGACGCTGAACCCCGATGTGCGGCTGACACCGGGGCTGGGTTTTCGTTCAGCGATAAGACTCGTCGCGGTGAATGACAAATTCCGGATAGGCTCCGCCGCCGATTTCGTGCAGATCCATGCCCATCCGCTCCCCGTCGGGATCCACGCGGAATGGAACGAAGCGATTGAGCAGCGCGAAGAGGAGATAAATGAGCGGGAAAAAGAAGCCGAGCAGCGCGGCGACGCCGATAAGCTGAGCAAGAAGCTGCCCCGCCTGGGGCGCAAAGAATCCGGCCGCAATCAAACCCCAGAGGCCCGCCGCGCCGTGAACGGTGATGGCACCGGTGGGGTCGTCGATGGACAGCGCGAGTTCGAGGACCTCGACCAGCAATGGCGTAAACACGCCGGCTACGCCGCCGACAAAGAGTGAGCCCACCGGGGAGGCAAAGGCCGCGCACGCGCTCGATGCAACAAGACCGGCCAGCCAGCCGTTGGCGCAGAGACTGGCGTCAGGCTTGCCGAAGCGGAATCGTGTGACCGAGAATGTTGCGGCCAGCGCGCCAGAAGCCGAGAGCAGCGTATTGATCGCAGTTCCAGGTAGCGCGGAGAGCGGAGCGTGAACCCAAATGATCGTTCCGGCCAGGTTCCAGGCCACCCAACCCACCAGCGCCAGCAGGCAGCCAAACAGGACGTATATGGCGTTGTGGCCGGGCATGGCAGTGGAGAGGCCTTCTTTCGGGAATTTTCCGCGGCGTGGTCCGGCGATCCAGATCACGGCCAGCGCGCTTAAGCCGCCGATTACATGCACCGTAGCCGCGCCTCCAGCATCAAGAAAGCCAGCGCCGACAGAGAAGTTCGCGCCCAGTGCCGCAAGCCATCCGCCGGCCCAAATCCATTGTGCTGCGAGTGGAAAAACGATCGCGGCCAAGACCGCTGCGGACGCACAGCCGGCGGCGAGTCTCCAGCGATCCGCGCCCGAGCCCCATGGCAGCAGAACCAACATGGCGACAGCCAAAAACTGAAACAAGACGGAGAGTTGTGCCTGCGGCGCGGCGGCGTCAAGCCCACGGAGAAGAAAGGGACCGAGGCCGAGCACGCTCCATGGCTTGCCTGCCGCGTGCAAAACCACTTCTTTCAATCCCTGAGACCCCGTGAAGGAGGCGCCAATGAAAGCGAACACGATGGCGGCAACAGCAATCAGGGCCAGGTTACCCAGCATCGCCTGCGCCGCCGAGCGCGAACGGCCCAGCCCGGTATTGATGAGCGCCACGCCGGCAATGGCCATCGGCGCAAGCAGCATGAGCGCAAGAGTCAGCGCAAAAACAGCGTCGCTCATTGCGGGAGCCGCCGCGGGAACCATGGGAGGAATCGCGCTCATGGCTGGCTGGCCCCTCGTGACAGCATATGGCCGCGCACCGTTACGGCCAGGCCCATGCCCTCAACCGCCAGACCACAGAGCACAAACGCCACGCGGCGCCCCGGATCGGGGAACAGCGCCAGCGCGGCAAGCGTAAGAAAAAACCCGGCGGGCATCACCAGCAGTCCGGCGTATTTCATGCTCTTTTCCCCTATCGTTGGCGAATCTTGTGCGGGTATTCCCTCGGCGGCGATGGATAAAAAACCCCGCGAGTCGAACAAGTGTGCCTCAGTCTTGAGGCGGCGATGAAAGCGATTGTTACGTTCTCTTGAATTCTAAACGATCCAATCGTCAGCATCGGCTGATCCCGAAGTGAAGGCCCGATAGCCGGTCCTTACGGTTTCTTTTCGAGATGCGGGGAACAATGAGGTATGTCTATCAGCTCCGGCCACAACCAGCGTTTCCTGCCCGTCCTCCTCGGCGCCGTCACGCTTGCAGGCGTCGCAGTTTTGTTGGGGTGGGACGCCTTCCCAAGGCTTTTCCCAGCCGGAAGTCATGCGACTCTCGCGGCATTTTCATTGGCCATGATCGCCCTGGCATACCTCGCGTACCAGATTGCGCTTCGGCCGGCTGCGATGGAATTCCTCAAGGCAATCATGTTGGCAATCGCCTTCCTCTTCTGGGCGGCCAATCAATTCTGGCCAAGTACCCCGCACGCAACACTTTTCAACGACATCGCGATTGCGCTTTTTGTCTTCGACGTGTTTCTTGTGATCGTCGGTTGGCCGCGAACATCACAAGGCACCTTATTCGCTGAATCCCGCCCGGGTCGATGTGCCGAATGTTGCACGTGTGCTTGCGGAGAAGAGCAGCGTTACGCGGGCCCGGTCTCGACCGGGTGATCGAGGTCTCGCCCGCCAGAGAAGCGGCAGATTATGAGGCCCGTTTGAATCTATGGGCGGAGCGAGCGAAATGAGCTTGCCAGACCTCGGCTCCGGCGTGATATTTTTTCTCTGACCATCCCAACTTCTGGTACGCCTTTCGCCAGGGGAATGGTGGTGTCTACGCCGCAAACGCGCTTGTCACAAGCGATTTTCTTTTCAAGCGGTTGCAAAGCAGTTTCCCACAAATAATTTTGGCGATTTTGTGTTCTCAGCGTATTGCGAATCCGTGGCAGGCTGCTATATTGAGATTGCGGGCGTCCCGCCCCTTCCCTGAACTTCTATCGTTGAGCAATTCTTGTACATAACCTATGTGACCGCCGATACACGCGGCGCATGCCAAACGAAAGTCAGACCGGGAATCGTTCATGGCGCAAATTTTCGACCGCAGCTCCAACGCGCTGGCTCGCATGAGCCTGGTGCTGACGGGGTTGATCGTGATTGCCCTGGGGGTCACGCTGGATCAGTTGCAGCGCTCGCCGTGGGTTACGCGGCAGGGTCAGCGCGCGGATCAGCCGGTGCCGTTCAGCCATAAGCATCACGTTCAGGGACTCGGCCTGCAGTGCCAGTACTGTCATACGTCCGTAGAGAAATCGAGCTACGCCGGTATTCCTCCCACGCGCACCTGCATGAATTGCCACGCGCAGATCTGGACAAATGCACAGTTGTTGGAACCGGTGCGTCAGAGCTGGTATACGGGGCAATCGATTCCTTGGATCAAGGTGCACGATCTTCCCGACTTTGTCTTTTTTAATCACGAAATCCATGTGAACAAGGGCATCGGCTGCGAAAGTTGTCACGGCCGCGTGGATGAGATGCCGTTGATGTACGCGCAGAACACGCTCCAGATGGAGTGGTGCCTGGACTGCCATCGCAACCCGGCGAAAAACCTGCGCCCGACCAGCCAGATCTACAACATGGATTGGCAGCCGCCTACCGACGACCATCCGGTGTGGTGCGCAGCCGTTGAAGACAAGGCCGGCGTGCCTACGGCGCAAAACGTGAATTGCACGACGAAGGATCCCAGTGGCGCGGGACCTGAAGTGGCCTCGTTGCGGTTGCCATCGTTGGGTGCGAAGGGCCTGGCTGGCGACGTCGC
>JBEKRG010000227.1:0-4022 GCA_049518955.1 Occallatibacter sp. | reverse complement strand
AAACCCGGCAGACGAGATCGCCAATCGGGCGACGCGGGTGATTCTCCTGTCGGCGCAGGGTCGGCTTTTCAATCAGCAGGTAGCGCGGGAACTGGCGGGCGTGGAGCGCATGGTGCTGGTCTGCGGGCGCTATGAGGGAGTGGACGAGCGGATCAATGAGCTTTACTGCGACATGGAGCTCTCGATCGGCGACTACGTTTTGAGCGGGGGCGAACTGGCGGCGGCGGTGGTGGTGGACGCGACAATGCGGCTGCTTCCCGGAGTGCTGGGCAATGAGGCTTCAGGCCAGTATGAGAGCTTTGGCGCGCCCGACGCGGAAATCGCAGCGGAGATCGACGTAGATGGGCCGAAGGTTCCGCGATCGCAGCACGGAGCCGGAGGGCTGCTGGATTATCCGCAGTACACGCGGCCGGCGCAGTTTGGCGGGTTGAGCGCGCCGGAGGTACTCATGAACGGGGATCACGCGCAGATCAGGCGCTGGCGGCGTGAGCAGCAATTGCGCAAGACGCTCAAGAATCGGTCCGAACTGCTTGAAGGCGCGGCGTTGAGCGCGGAAGACATGCTGATTTTGGATGCGATTCGCGGCGAAGGAAAGTTGTGATGCCGAAGGGATGCTGGCCTGAAGTTGCAGCTTTCCTGTGGCCGAGCTGGTTGGGCTCGACCCCTGGTGCTTTCGGGCGCAGCATCCCGACGGATTGTTGGCTTTTCTAGCGGGCGATGTTAATGGTCAGGTTCATGTCGACAGGGATGGGTTGGTTGTCGACGGTGGCGGGCTTGAAGTGAAATTGGCGGACGGTCGATACGACGCGAGCGTCCCAGAACTTGCTGTAGGACTTGACGACCTGGATGTTTTCAGGCTCGCCCTTTTCGTTGATGGTGACCGCGAGGCCGACCTGGGCTTCGGCGGGGATGGCGTCGCTTGGGTAGCCTTGAGGAATGTCAAGGTAGGCGGTGTTTACGAGGACCGGCTGCGTAACACCGGAGCTGACACGGATGGGGGTTGGGGCAGTGGCGTCGTCAACGGGCGTGCTGGCAAATGCCGCTGCGGGGAGAATCAGCGAGGAGAGCAGTGTGCTGGTCGCGAGTATACGGCGCATAAAGTACCTCCATGGCGACGATAGTCACCACTACTATTTTCCAACTAGAACGATACGATTGTCAAGCAAAATCGCGACGATATTAATTTTAAGGTGTTTAAGTTGATTATAATGGCTCGATTGTTAAAAATAATTCCAGGAAATGCGTAGTTTTCCACAGGCCTGAAATCGCAAATGCAGCATTGCACCAAGGCGCACGAGTGCGCTTTGGGGACAAATTGGCGCGTGTTGGGGCGCTGCTAGAAGGGCTTTACCGGCTCGGGCTGGACGGAGTTGACCTGGCCGATCGCGATGGCGGCCACGTAGAAATTCTCGCCGCGGGTGGGAGAGCCTGCCAGACGGCGCAGCATGGCGAGCTGGCCAGTGTGGGTGAGCGCGTCGGCGACGGGGCCCTGCATCAGGCGCTCGATCGGCGCGTGCACGCGATTGGACGATGCGAGGTACGCGTCGAATGCGGAGAGGGCGGCGAAGAATCGCTGCTGCTCCTGCGGCCAGCCGAGCGGCTGAGTGTTGTGCCAGGCGGGATTGCCCTGGGCCATCGAAAGCGCCCAGAGAAAGAGGTCGCCCATGTGGGCCAGGATCTGCACCGGGCGGCGGCCGGCATTGTCGAAATCGGCGAAGGAGACGGGGGCGTTTTCCAGGGCGCGAGCGGTGCGGTAAGCCAGTGTGGCAAGGGTGTGGCGAAGAAGTTCCCGTTTTTCGTCCATTGCGGAACTATATCGCACTCCATGGTGGCCTCAACACCTGCAAATTGAGGGTCGTGGGCTGCGGCAGATCGCGGCGATCTTTGATAAACTATACATTCTGACTTCAATCGCAGGAAACGACAATGTCCATTCATCCCGTAATGCAGCGCCTCGCAGATAAGCTGAAGCGCACCGATTTGCCGGCGTTTGTGCCCGGCGACCAGATTCGCGTTCAAGTGAAGATCAAGGAAGGCGATAAAGAGCGGCTTCAGGCCTTTGAGGGTCTGGTCATCGCCATCAACCAGGGCCCGCAGGGCACTTTTACCGTCCGCAAGATGAGCTTCGGCCAGGGCGTGGAGCGCATCTTCCCCTTCAACTCCAAAGTGGTGGATAAGATAGAAGTGGTGCGCAGCTACAAGGTGCGGCGCGCGAAGCTGTTTTATCTGCGCGGACTGCGCGGCAAGGCGGCTCGGCTCAAGGAAGTTGACCGCGTGACGGGCAAAGCAAGAGTGTAGAAACTCGGATGGGGATTCGCAGACCGCGTTCCTCGGCAAGACAAGACCCCGGCTCAGGCCGGGGTTTTTGCTGCGCGGGAATCTGCGTGAACAGTGAGTAAGGGAGAAGCGATCCGCGGCGCGCTGCGGCGTGATAGGCTGGCATTCCCGTGACCGATCCGGCAAAGCGAGGAGGCATGTATGGCAATCGCATCGACACCGGCGGCTCCTTATTACGCGGTGATCTTCACCTCCCTGCGCACCGAGGGAGACTTGGGTTACGGCAGGATGGCCGAGGCGATGGAAGAACTGGCGGCGACGCAGCCGGGATTCTTGGGCATTGAATCCGCGCGAGACGGGCTGGGAATCACGGTCTCGTACTGGGAGAGTCTGGAATCGATTGCAGCGTGGAAACAGAACTCGCAGCACCTCGTAGCGCAGCAGCGGGGACGCGACGCGTGGTACGAGGAGTTCAAGGTGCGCATTTGCCGCGTGGAGCGCGACTACAGCTTCAAACGGAGATAAACGATTGACGCCCTCCTTTTCCACCAAATGATTTCCTGATGATTCTTATACTGTGTGCATGACCAAAGCTCCGGTGTGCGGATGGGCGCTGGAGAACGCGGCGCGGAGGCTGGGAGCGCGGCGCGTTGCCGGCCTCGACGAAGTGGGGCGCGGGCCAATGTTCGGGCCGGTTGTTGCCTCAGCAGTCATTCTTCCAAAAGGCTGCCGCCTGCAAGGCTTGACCGATTCAAAACAACTCACCGAAAAACAGAGAAACGAATTCGGTGCGGCGATCCGCGACTGCGCCGTGGCGTGGGCCGTTGCGGCAGTAGATGTGGAGACGATCGACCGCATCAACATAAGACGAGCGTCGTTGCTGGCCATGCGGATGGCTGTGGAGCAGTTGGCGGCGATGCCGGATCTCCTGCCCGATTATCTGCTCATCGATGGGTGCGACACCATCGACTGGCCCTGCGCGCAACAAGCGGTGGTGGGTGGCGACGCGCGGAGCATTTCAATTGCGGCGGCGAGCGTGCTGGCGAAGGTACATCGCGATCGGCTGTTGGTCGAGTTCGACGCCGTGTACCCGGGGTATGGACTTGCTCGGCACAAAGGCTACTGTTCGCCGGAACATATGGAGGCGCTGCGGCGTCTCGGGCCGACGCCTCTGCACCGCAAGAGCTACGCGCCGGTGGCGCAGAGGATGCTGTTCGAATAATGCAGCGGATTCGGCGGGGTTCGCGGCGGACTTTGTCTTTTCCGGAAACAGGTGGGTTTGGCCAGGTCGTCCGATGCTACTTGACCCTTGAAGGCTGGAACGAATCGAGTAGAGCGATCATTTGCTCGACGTACTGACGCCAGCGGGCACTCTCGCTCTCAAGATCACGCATCTTCCGTTCGAGCCCATCCATGCGCAGCGCCTGCCGGGAGATTTCCATTTCGGCATGCATGGCGCGCTTCTCGGCGGCCAAACAGGCTCGCCGCTCCTGCTCCACCGTTTCAATCACTCGAACTACGCGTTCCGCGAGGGCAGAATAATCGTTTGCAAAGAGGATCAATGCCTCGTGCCCGGCTTGCGGCTTCTGCGCGATTGTCTGCTGCTCACGATTTTCGACTTGCAGCGCTGTAGGCGCTGTGAATTCCGTGAGGGCCGAATAATCGTCTGCCGCAGGGGCGGATGCCAGCAGATGCATCTTGGACTGGATGGTGCTCTCCCGCTGTTCTAGTTCCATCTCTCGCAG
>JBEKRG010000226.1:0-4026 GCA_049518955.1 Occallatibacter sp. | reverse complement strand
CCAACGGGCTGGAAGGCACGTATGGGTTTGTGAATGGCGACAAGCTGGCAAGCCGTCCCGGAGCGCCCGAGGCCCTGCGAATCTGGCTCGATGCGGGTATGAACGTTGGCAACCACAGCTGGTCGCACATGAGGCTGACCACGAACACCGCCGAAGCGTTCGAGCAAGACATTGCGCAGAACGAGCCCACGCTCAGGCAGTATGGCGAAATGCGCGACTGGCGATGGTTCCGCTATCCCTACCTGGAAGAAGGCGAAACTGTGGAGAAGCGCCGCGCGGTGCGAGCTTATTTGAGTGAGCACGGATATCGCATCGCCCAGGTGACGCTGCAGTTTGCGGATTATGAGTGGAACGACGCGTATTGCCGATGCCGGGCCAAGAAGGACGAAGCGGCAATCGCGAAGCTGAAGCAAAGCTACCTTGATGCAGCCGCGGAGGACATCACGCTGGGACGCGAAGAAGAGCAATTGGTGTTCGGGCGGGAGATCCCCGATGTGATGCTGCTGCATGAAACGTCCTTCACCACGTTGATGCTTCCGGATTTGCTCGACCTGCTTCGCAAGCAGGGATTCAGCTTTGAGAGCCTTTCGCAGGTCGAGAGCGACACAGCTTATGCTGAGGATCCAGATGCGGGGTCCGAGGCGGGCGGCACGTTTCAGGGGCAGTTCATGGATTCGCGCCGCTTGACCTACCCGCCGGTCAAGCCCGATCCGTTCCTGGAGGTATCGCAGCTGTGCCAGTAGCGCGGGTCAACGGCACGGCCCTACTTGGCCGCGGAGGGCGTAGGCGGGAATCGCCCCGTAGACTCATGAAAGAGGTTGCGCGCGATGCGATGGTCAGCACAGTTCCTGCGCCCGGCGGTTTCAGCGGCGGAGTTTCCCAAAGCGAGCGTGCCGGAGATCGCATTTCTGGGGCGGTCGAATGTGGGAAAGTCGAGCCTGCTGAACGCGCTGGTGGGCGCGAAGGCGGCGAAAGTCTCGTCGACACCGGGACGAACGCGGGCGCTCAACTTTTTTCTCGTGTCGGACGGGCGCTGCGGGAGCGAGATGATCTTCGCGGATTTGCCGGGCTACGGTTACGCGAAAATATCGAAGTCGATTTCGGCGGAGTGGCCGAAGTTCATCGAGCCGTATCTTGCGATGCGCGAGACGCTGGCGCTCTGCATCTGCCTGGTGGATGCAAACTTGCCTGCGCGGCCGAACGATCGGCAATTGTTCGAGTGGCTACGGAGTGCGGGTTGTGAATTCCTGGTAGTGGCGACGAAGGCGGACCGGCTGAGCGGGAATGAACGTACGCGCAACCTTGCAGCGCTGAAGCGAGGGCTCGACGTCGAGGAAATCTTGCCGGTTTCGGCCAAGACGGGATTGGGCATTGCGGAGTTGTGGGGGAAGATTGGAGAGGCGGCAGACCGAGGGACCAGGGACTAAGGGACTGAGGGAAGCTAGTCAGGGTTGATTTGAGGCGATGCGTTGCACATCCCGCTGGCCGCGAGAATACGAGACGATTTCAGCAGCGGAATTGATTTCGCCACTCTCGGCTGATTGGCGGACGTGGTCGATGAAGCGAGCGGCGAATTCGCGGGTGGAGCTGAGAAGGCGTAGGCCATGCGCCAAGCGGCCGATATAGCGCGGCGCGAGGCGCAGCCAGCGGCGGGATTTCGAGTCTTCGGGGTCGAGGCACGCGAGCGCGATTTCATCCAGCCTTGCAAGATCGTTTGGGAGTGCGGAGTCGACGCGCCAGGAGACGAGGGCGGGTGTCTTGGCGAGATCGAACTCCGCTGGAGCGTTTTGCGGAACTATTGACGCTTGGGTGTCCTGCTCAAGCATGAGCGCCTCGTGCGATGACGCGACGAGGACGTCGCGGCGCAGAAGATCGGGCGAGACACCGCGCTCATTCATTTCCAGCTCAACGTCGGAGGGCGGCAACGCGACGCAGACCGCGACGGTTTCGCGCTTGCGCAGTTGATTTTTCAGGATGCGCAGGGCCTCATCGAGATTGTTGACGACGAAGTCGGCGATGCCATCGCGCAGGGCCTGCTTTTGCGCGGCGCGATCGGCGGTTGCGGCGAGTGTGGCAGAGCCGGCGATGTTAGCGGCGACGAGGATCGCGCGGCCCTCTTCGTCAAGCTCGTCCGCGTAGAAGAGCTTGCCACCGATGCCCGTCTCCGGATGAGCCGAGGGCGTATCAAGCAGGCCCGCGTACGACAGCGCGACACGCACGAGGAAGTCAAATGCCGACGGAGATGGAGATTCGAGGACCAAGACTTTATTATCAGCGTTCAGCTGTCAGCCCCAGCCCTGGGGTGAACCGACGGCGAGCCGGCACGATCGAAAAAGCTGTGAAAGCTATTGTTCTAGATTGTCGTGCCAACTGCGCTTGCGGACGAAGAAGAGGAACTCGCCGGGCTTGGGTTTGAAGGCGGTCTTCGAACATTCATCTGGGGCAACGACGCCGGTGCTGAGAATGGTCGCAATGGAATACCAAATATTCCGCTCCTTATCGCTCTCCCTGGCGGCATCGCAGTTGACGTAGGTGTCCATCCCCATGGAATAAGTGGCCTTGACGGAGATTTCCTTGGCGTCAGCAGGGAGGGTGACGATCACGGTGCCATCGTCGTTAATCTTGACCCATTCGGGGTGTACCGTGTCGTTGTGATCGACGCGCACGAGGAAGTTTGAGGCCTTGACGGAAAGGCCGGTTTTGCCGTCAAGCAAGCGGATGGAGATTGACGTTGTGGACTGCGCGTGAAGTGAGAAGGAGAAGGCGGCAAGGAAAGCGAGCAAAGCCAAAGCGCGGGTCGGCGGCATGGAGCGACTCCTCACTCCCGAATTTACCAAGCGGAGTAAGGTTGGTCGTCGGAACCTTGCTCATCGGAACCAGAGTGGACATCGTTGATTCCAGACTCGGTCTCGTCGATGGAGTACATGGCGTCGCTGGTATCGGTGACCCAGGTATCTTTGCTGTGGGTCATGGGATCTTCGGGGATGGCCCTGAGGTAGCCTTCCTGGACGAGATCGTCGAGCGACTGCGGGGCTTTCTGCTTGTCCATGGTGTAGGAATCGATAGCCATGCGCATAGTTTGAAGGTCCTCACGCAGGACAGCTTCGCGCGCGTGCTTGATGGCAGCGGCGAAGTAGGGGACAGCGAGCGTGGCCAGAATGGCGATGATCGTCATGACGATGATCAGCTCGATGAGCGTGAAGCCGGATTGTGTGCGTCGGTTGCGCATTGCTTCAGCTTTCAGCTATTGCCCTCAGCTTTCAGCCTATCCTCTCACCACGTTGAGTATTTCGTGCCATCCAGGCCGGTGCCCTGGGATTTCGTATAGACGTCGAAGACGCTCTGGCCGCCCCAGGAGTCGGAGTCCGGGTCATCCTGCATGGAGCGCATTCCCCAATCAGTATTGCCCGTCATCGGGTCGATCGGGATCTTGCGAAGAAACTTAAGCTTCTTGCCTTGCACGTCGACACCGTTCACCAACGTATCCAGATCAGGAGGATAGTTCTGGCTTTCGACCTTGGTCTGGAAGGCGCCTTTGTCGGCTGCGTCCTTGTATTTGTCGATTGCGTCGCGCATCTCCCACAGATCGAAGCGGAGTTCGCGCTCCTTTTGCCTTTTGACCTGGAAACGGACCAGCGGCAGCGCTGCCGTAGAGAGAATGGTGAGGATGAAGACGGTAACGATCAGTTCGACGAGCGTAAGCCCGCGCTCACCCCTCCTGCCGACTGAGACCGGTTCGCGGTGGATCGGAATGAGGCTGTGGATGCTCATCGGCGCTGTTTCCTACTTGACGACGATGCTGGTTTGCCCGCTTGCAACCGGCAACTGCTGTTGCGCGCCGTTGACTACCGAGGCGCGAGTGATGGCCAGATCGCTCGCGCCCGAGGCCTTGGCCTGGAAGGTGAGAACACAGACCACGCCGGCACCGGAGATGCCGTGTGTTCCGGGCGGGCGGGAGATGCCGACGACAAGATTCCCTGCGGGCTCGTCTGCGTGAATGGGAGGCGCGGCCTGACCATCGCGGCT
>JBEKRG010000225.1:0-4107 GCA_049518955.1 Occallatibacter sp. | reverse complement strand
ATGCTTCTCGATTTGGCATTGCCCGGGCAGAGCGGCCTGGAACTGCTGCCGCAATTCAAGGAGCGCCAGCCCGATCTGCCCATCATCATGATTACGGCCTACGGCACCGTCGACAACGTGGTCGAGGCCATTCGCGCGGGCGCGGAAAACTTCATCCAGAAGCCCTGGGACAACGAGAAACTGCTTGCCGACATTCGCTCGGCGGTGGCCCGCCATCGCGCCGAGGAGGAAAACCTTCAGCTCAAGCGAACCCTCAAGCAGCGCTACAGCTTCTCGAACATCGTGGGTAAAAGCGATTGCATGCTGCGCGTATTCGACCTGGTGGCGCAGGTGGCGCCCAGCCGGTCGACGATTCTGATTCAGGGCGAGAGCGGCACGGGCAAGGAGATCATCGCCAAGGCCATCCACGCCAACTCGCCGCGCCGAGACAGGCCCTTCGTGCCCATCAACACCGGCGCCATGCCGTCAGAGCTGCTCGAGTCCACGCTCTTTGGCCACGTGAAAGGCGCATTTACCTCCGCGGTCGCTTCCAAGAAGGGCCTGTTCGAAGTGGCCAACGGGGGCACGCTCTTCCTGGACGAGATCGCGACCATGGGGATGGACATACAGGCCAAGATTCTGCGCGTGCTGCAGGACCGCCGCTTCATGCACCTGGGGGGCATTCAGGAGATTCAAGTGGACGTGCGCATCCTCGCCGCCACCAACGTCGATCTGCGCCAGGCGGTGCGCGATGGCCATTTCCGCGAAGACCTTTTTTACCGCCTCAACGTCATTACCGTCGACCTGCCGCCGTTGCGCGCGCGCCGCGAAGACATTCCGCTGCTCGCGCAGCACTTTCTCGACCTCTACTCCAGCGAGAACAACCTCACTGTGCGCAAGCTCTCCACGGACGCCATGCGCGCTCTCATCGATTACGACTGGCCGGGCAATGTCCGCGAGCTCGAGAACGCCATCGAGCGCGGTGTCGTGCTCTCGTCCGGCCCGGCCATCGGCGCCGACCTGCTTCCCGGCCACATCACGGGCCGCAGCTTTCAGGACGCGCTCCTCGAGCACAACCCCAACTCCTCGCTCTTCGACATCCTCGAAGTCATCGAGCGCCGCATTATTATCGAGAAGCTCGAGCGGTGTAACTGGAACCAGACCGATGCGGCCGAGCAATTCCGCATCCCACTCTCCACGCTGAACCAGAAGATCAAGCGCCTCAACATCGAAATTCGCAAGAAGGGTAGGGAATAGAACGGCAGGGAGTAGCCAATAGGGAATAGGAAAGGAGAAGCTCTCGCCAGGTTACGCCTCGCCGAAGTGCTGACAGCTGACAACTGCGAACCACGAAATACAAACTGTGAACTGTTTATGTCCTACTTCCTCTTCAAATCCGAGCCCAGTGTTTATTCCTTCGACGATCTGCTGCGCGATGGCGAGACTGTATGGGATGGCGTGACAGCGCCGGCCGCCGTTAAGAACCTGCGCGAGATGAAGCCGGGAACGAAGTGGATTTTCTACCATACCGGCGACGAACGGACAGCCGTTGGCACAGGCACGGTCGTCAGCGTCGACGCGACGGATCCCAAAGTCCCAATCGTGCGCGTCAAGGCCGGCAAACGCCTCAAACACCCGAAGACTCTCGCACAAATCAAAGCAGAAAAGCCCTTCGCGCGCTCACCGCTGCTACTCGTCGGACGGCTCTCGGTTGTTCCGCTCACCAAAGAGCAGTGGGACTGGTTTGGGGGCTGAAGGTCCTGTGGGCCGCTACTTCCCGTCTTCTCCCGCGAGCCACGCCTTCGTATTCAGAAGCTGTCGCTGATCGAGGGCCCACACCTTGCCCGTCAACTCGTCCGGTGCCCGGCCTTCGCGCGCCGACCGCTCGAATTCGCTGGCCATGGCCTGCATCTTCGCGTCCAGATCATCGACAAAATTGAGGACCAGCGCCTCAGGAATCATCGGTAGCTTGGGCGAACCGAACTCCAGTTTGCCGTGATGCGACAGGATCATGTGCAGCACGAGAGTGCGCAGCCGGTCAGGGAATCCAGGTAGGCCGGCGATGGTCTTTTCCGCCAGGTCGACCCCCATCTGGATGTGGCCGAGCAGCACACCCTCTATGGTGTAATCGAATCCCGTGTCCCAACTCAGTTCGCGAATTTTTCCGATGTCGTGCAGAATCACGCCGCTGACAAGCAGGTCACGATCGAGCATGGGATAGTGCGAGGCGACGCGGTCGGCAAGACCAAGCAGGCTGACCACGTGCTCCAGCAGCCCGCCCAGCCACGCGTGATGCAGTTGCCGCGCGGCAGGCGCTATGCGATATGCCTGTGCAATCGCCGGGTCGTCGAGCAAGGTTTCGAGCAGCCGCTTGAGATCGAGATTGGTTACGCTTGCGACGACAGCTTCAAGTGCGGTCCACAACACAGCTACGTCGCACGTGGTGGCGGGCAACATATCCATTTTGTCCGCCTCGCCATCAAGCGCCTTGCGAAGTTGGTCAACCTTTACTTGTGCTCGATCGTCATAGCGCGAGACGCTGCCGCGCACCTTAACGATGTCGCCACGCTCAAAATCCTTGGCGATTCGCGGATCGCCTAACTCCCACACGCGCCCCTCGATCGGGCCCGTTTTGTCGCCGAGCGTCAGGCTCAGATATGGCTTGTTTTGCTTTGTGGTTCGTTGTTGCTTGGCAAGAACGAGAAAAAAGCTATCGAAGCCCTTGCCCTCGTCAAAGCCCATCAGATCGGCAATATAGATGTCTTTCATTCTGCCGAGAAGATTAACGCAATTCTCCCGCTCTGCCAAAGTCGCCGCTTGAACGAGCGCCGCTTTGTGCCGGAAAACAACGCGAGCCCGGTAGTGATTTCCCGGGGCCGCCCAATTGGTTCGCTGAACCTAAGAGCTACTGTTGATTTTGTTGCTGCGGTTGAGGCGCCTCCGGATGGTCCGAGGGAGCCGGAGCGCCCGCCACGGGAGCAATTGGAGTCGGCTGCGGCGCAGGCTTCGGCTGCGATTCTTCTTCGCTCTTCTTCTTGTTGGCGAGACGAGTCTTGTCGCCTGTTGCCGTCGACGTCTTTTTCTTCTTCTTCGACGAAGTATCGCCCGACAGACCCAGGGGAGCCGACTGCGTTTGCTGGTCGGCAACCTCCGCAGCACTCGGCGGAGCCGCCCCGGCCGGACCACCCTCCCCACCGTTGCCCTGCGGCTTCGGGGTCTTCGGCGCGCGCGCTCGTGCGCTGAAGCGAGTTCTCTGCGTAGGGGCCGTTGGCTCCAGCGGATTGGCTGGCTGGTCCGTGTTCGAAGCCGTATCGGGCAGCGCGCCCGCATTTTCGGTGGCCGAATTTACCTTTGCGGAGGGAAGCGTCTCGCGCGGTGCCTGACCGAATCGGATTTTCTCCTTCTTGCCGGGCTTCTCGGTGGATGCTTCTTCCTTCTTATTCCCCTTTTTCTTCTTCGTCGCCGCAGGTGTTGCCGGCGGTGCGCTGGTCTGCGCCTGGTTGGCCGAGTCGGCGGGTGACGCCTGCGAACCCGATTTGTCGCGGAAAGTGTGAGTGCTTTCGCGGAAACGAGTTCTTTCCACTTTGGCTTTCTTCTTCGGCGCCGGCGGCACATATGCGCTGAAGCTTATGCTGGGATGCGACTCTGCAAAGGTAGCAGCGGTGTCTACATAGCCCGGCTTAATCCATATTGCTGCCTCATTGCGCATCTTGCTCAGATAATCGCGAATCGCCGGGTCCATCAGGCTCATGTAATACGCCTGTTCCACGCCGTCCTCAACGTCCTTGTATGGCCGTGGTCCCCCTGGTACATGCTGCACAACCTTCAGAATGATGTAGCCCTGTCGCGTCAGAATCGGGTCCGTGTATTGGCCCGATTGCAAATCGAATGTCTTGTCTTCAAGCACCTTACCGAGCTGGCCCCGCTTGTACTGGCCCAGGTCACCACCCGAAGCCGCCGTTGATCCGTCGCTAAAGCTCCGCGCCAACTGCGCAAAGTCACCGCCGGCATGCAGTCGAGCTTCAAGGTCGTCGGCCTTCGCTTTGGCCGCCGCAACCTTCGCTGGATCATTGGCGCCATCCGGTCCCGTCGACAGCAGAATCTCGCTCAGCCGCTCGCTCTCCGGCT
>JBEKRG010000224.1:0-4294 GCA_049518955.1 Occallatibacter sp. | reverse complement strand
GCTCAACAATGCGTATGTGCCCATTGAGCGCGCAGGCGCCCGATTCTGGCTTGCCGGTCTCGACGATCCTGTTGAGGGCGTGCCCGATCCCGAGCTGGCAATCCCCCAATCCATCCGCAACATGCCGCACGAGCCGATCGTGCTGCTTTGCCACGCTCCCGACTACGTTGACGATCTTTTGGCGTCGCCGACGGGCGGAGCGGTCTCGCTCATGCTCTCTGGTCACACGCACGGTGGCCAGGTACGTGTGCCGTTCGCTGTTCCTCTCATTCTTCCGCCGTTGGGCCGCAAGTATGTCGAGGGCTGGTTCCGCTTTGAAAATCTGCAACTCTACGTCAATCGCGGGCTCGGCACCGTCGGTGTCCCCATCCGTTTCGATTGTCCGCCAGAGATTACGCTTTTCACGCTGCACTCCGCGTGAGCTGGAATCACTCCCACCGGCTTTCACGCGGCCGCGCTCGTTGTTCCTCTGGGATGGTCATTCGCCCGCGATTGTCATGCCCCCGCAATAGTCATACCGTCGATGCGTAGCGTCGGCGAAGCCACCGATCCCCTGAAGACAAGGTCGTTTCCGATCGCCGTCACGTTGTGCAGCATTTCCGCGAGGTTTCCAGCAATCGTCACCTCTTCCACGGCGTGCGTCAGCTGGCCGTTCTCAATCCACAGACCTGTCGCGCCGCGCGAGTAGTCGCCGGTAACGAGATTCGTGCCGAAACCCATCAGCCCCGTCACGTAGAGCCCTGCGGGAACACCCGCGATGATCTCCTCGGGAGCCAGCATTCCCGGCTCAAGGAAGAGATTGCCGCAACCGATTCCCGGCGCGCCCGCCAATCCTCGCGCGGCGTTGTGCGTGGACTTCATGCCGAGCTTGCGCGCGGTGTAAGTATTGAGCAGGTAATTGCGCAACATGCCGTTCTCGACGACGACGGTGCGCTGCGAAGCCAGGCCCTCGTCATCGAAAGGCGAGGTGCCGAACCCTCCCACGCCGGTGGGAAGAAGCATCGTGTTGTCGTCCACGATGGTCACGTTCGCGGCGCCGATCGTCTCGCCAAGCTTTCCTGCAAGGAACGATGCACTGCGCCAGATCGAATCGCCGGAAGCAGCCTCGAAGACTGAGCCGATCAGCGTCCGAGCTGTCTCGGGAGCAAAAACAATGGGAACGCGCTGTGTGGGAACACGTCGAGCCCCCAGCCGGCGCAGAGTGCGCCTTGCCGCCTCGGCGCCGACAGCTTCAGCCGACTCGAGAAGCTGGAGCCGCCGCGCGCCCGACCACCAGCCATCGCGTTGCATCTTGCCATTCGCGTCCGTCGCCAGCGGCGCCGCCGCGACGCCCGCATAGCTGGTGCGATAGCTGCCCATGAATCCGCGCGAGTTGGCCATCGCCTTGCGCCCCGTCGACACATCAAAGCTGCCGCCGTCGGAGTTCGTGATGCGCTTGTCGGCGGCCATCGCCGCCGCCTCGGCCCGCCGCGCCCATTCGATGCGCTCCGCTCCATCGAGCGAGTACACATCGTCAAAGTAGAGGTGCAGATCGCCCTCTGCCTTTCCATACTCACCCGCTTCCGGCAACCCGGCGAATGGATCCTCCTCCGTAACTTTCGCCAGCGCGAGTGCCCCGTCAACAAGCTGCCGAATTCCGTCCGCGGTCAGGTCGCTTGTCGAAGCCGAGCCCGACCGCCTGCCCAGGAACACTCGCAGGCCCAGCCCGCGCGAGCCCGACTCCTTCAGCGTTTCCACTTCGCCCATGCGCACGTTCACGCTGAACTCATCACCTTCTCGCGCGACCGCCTCCGCGTCGCTTGCGCCCGCTTTCACGGCCTGTGCGACGACGTCAGCGACGAGGGATTCGAGATCGATTGCTGTTTCGTTGGATGGGGCGGCAGATTGAGGCATGTCCTCAAGCTATCAAATGTTGGACAGCCGGCTATTTGCGGAGCAGTTTCCGATAGTACTTTTGGCTGCGGTCGTCGAGCTCATGGCGCAGCGAGCCGCGATCGGTTTGCTTGCCGTCACGTCCCCAGCAATAGATGTTGTTCCAGCTGCACTCGAGATGATGCGGAAGGAGCAGATCCTCGTAATGGCCGCAGGTCTTCAAGGCAAGTTTTTGCTTTTGGCGGACACCTCGATGGGCCATGCGCTTGTCCTGTTTCGCGCTGGCAGTGCCCGTAACTGCCGCAAAGGGGCGGCGGTAGGAACGGCTCATGACAAACTCCAGGTCGCAGTTGCGTACCTATGTCATGGCGATTCCCTCCTCAAAATACTCTGTTGGGCTTACGATTCTCCCCCCGCTTTAAGCGCAAGATCAGCTTCTGTCTGAATTGAAGATGCGATAGGAGTGAGAAAAGGCGTTCTACGCTGTTAGTCGTTCCAGTTGATCGGGCTTCACGATCGTCAGGCTGGTGCCTTTGATCGTGATCCACTGGTCGCGCCGGAACTGGTTCAGCAGCCGGGTCACGGTCTCGCGTGAGGTGCCCGCCATGTTGGCAATTTCTTCGTGCGTCAGGGCCATGGTGAAGCGAATCTCTGGTTTGCCGTTTGCCGATGAGCGTCCCCAGTCGAGAAGCAGGCGAGCCAGGCGTCCCGCAGCCGAACCTGAAAGAGCCAGTCGCTTGGCATCGTGGAAGACCGTGAGGTATTCGCCGCTGAGAGACTGCGCCGCGTGCATCGATGCGATCCCGTGCCGGCCAAGGAATTCGACAAACTCCTGTTTCCGGACGGTCTTAACCTGGCAAGGCTCGATGGCCTCGGCCGTCACTTCGTGCGGCACGTTGGCCAGCACGGCGCTCAACCCCATCACATCGCCCGGACCGGCGATCTTCAGGATCATGGTCTTGCCGTCGCGCGAGGTGGAGGAGATCTTTACCTGCCCAAAGCAGATGACAAAGACATTGCGCGCAGGATCGCCCTCTGAGAACAGCTTGGCCCCGCGAGCGTGGCTCATCATGATGCCAATCTGATCATAATCCGCCAGTGCCTCAGGCGTGAGATTGCAGAACATCCGCAGATGGCGATGCTCGCAATTGAGGCAATCTTCCGGAGCGTGATGAGTGTGGAGCGTGGCCATACGTATACCGTTGGGCGCGAGAAGCTACCCAAAGTATAGCGCAAATCACTATTCGGGACGCCGAACGCTCCCAACGGCATGGTTCTCTAGGAGATTCAGCTTCAGCGGGAGAGATTGTCCTATGCGGGGGTCGTTCCGCTGCTGTGTCGGCGGGCTGGCATCACGCGGGTCAGGCAGCAGGTGATGTAAGCTCTGGAAACCTCACGCGCCAGCTCTTCCAGGAGCCGCATCCGGAGCGGTGGATAGCTTTCAAAGGCGCGGTGCAATCCTTCGATCGGCACCAGCAGCATCGATCCGGATCCCACTGAACTCAAAGTGTAGGTATGGTGCCGGTCTCCCAACACGGCGGCCAACTCCAGCAGGTCTCCCGGCCGGGCCGACCCCAAGGTGACGCGCATCTCAAAGCGTTCCGCCTTGCGCACAAAATCACCCGAAACCACGACATATAGTCCCTTGCAATCCTCCTGCTGGCGGAAGACGACCTGGCCGGCCTCGAAATCGACACACTTCGTCTCCCCGCCCAGGAGGCTCCCAGCCTCCTGCGGGCACTCCAACAGCTCCGCGAGCGGATGCGCCGCCGCGGCGGACAGACGCTCGAATCGCGTATCGGACTGATTGCTAACCATTTCTTCGCCCTATCCCCGCTTCAAAAGCCTTAAAGTGCAGGTCCCGCCTGGCTACCATTTCCCGGCAATTCACCGCATGCGAAACGTCACCTGCGCGGCATCGCGCTGGCCCATGACTCTGCGCATTTGTGTTCGGTTTTGGTCGGACAAACGGTGCGGTTTCTCCTTTCACCCGCCCATTTTCCTTAGCGATCAATCTCTGTCGATCGCTTTACATGAAGCCTCAGCGCAACGGACTGCCGGGAGTGTCCGGCCTCGCTTCTACAGTGCTCCCACCGGAAGCGCTAGCAGCTGTTCCATTTCTGCGGGCGACCTTTCGGGCGGAACACAGAGCACAGGCACGCGGGAAGTCGTGAGCAAAGCAAAGGCCGTGCCATGCGGCCCACGCGTCCCGCTCATGCGTTTAACCCCTGCTACAAGAATGCAGGGATGAGTTTCTGCAATCGCCTCCTGAATGGCTTCTCCAGGGTCGCCGTCCTTGACGATGCAATGTACCGGCGCCTCATTGAGCAGCCAGCCCGAGCCCCCGTTTTGCGCATGGTGCGGGCGCGGCGGAAGCTTGACGCCAAAATCCGCCGGAATTGCAGCGCAAGGGTCCTTGCCC
>JBEKRG010000223.1:0-4335 GCA_049518955.1 Occallatibacter sp. | reverse complement strand
CGGAAAGACGACGCTGCTCAACCTCGTTGCCGGATTTGAGCGGCCCTCTTTAGGCTCAGTCGAATGCCATGGCCAGGTGAGGATGGTGTATCAGGAGGATGGTTTGTTTCCGTGGGCGACCGTGACCGAGAACATCGCTTTGGGGTTGCGTCACATCGGCGATCGGCGCGAGCGCAAGCGCCAAATCGGCGACTTGCTGCGGCTCATTCGCATTGAAGGCTTCGAGCACCACTACCCGCGCCAGTTATCCGGCGGCATGCGCCAGCTTGTGGAACTGGCCCGCGCGCTGGCCGGCGGTTCCGACGTGTTGCTGATGGACGAGCCTTTTTCAGCCCTGGACTATCTGACGCGTCTTCGCATGCGTAACGAGCTGGCTCGGCTGCTCAGCGAGATGCCCAGAACGGCGGTGCTGGTCACTCACGACATCGAGGAGGCCGCGCAGCTCGCGGATCGGATAGTTGTACTTACCCAACGCCCTGCCCGCATTCGTCATGAGTTCACTATCTCGACGCCTCGTCCCCGGGAGCCCACAAACCCCGAGGTCGTCGATGCGGTGCGCCGAATTCTGGCTGAACTCAACGTCGAAAGCGGCGCTGGCCAGCACTAAGTAGGAGGTATTATGCGTCACTATTATGCAGCACGATGGACGGTTGGAGCAGTCCTGTTTACGGCGGTACTTGGTGTGCTGCGGTACGAGCCGTGGAAGCAGGGAGGCGCGCGCGAAATCGCGGCCCGCCAGCAACTGACGGTCGGGTTCTTGCCGGTGACCTGTCATCTGACATGCCCGGTGACCGACTTCGCGACGCGAACCAGCAGAATGACAAAGTTTGTGTCACAGCGCTTCAACGACTTTCCCACCGTTGTGGAAACCATGAAGGCCGGAAGGCTGGATGCCTCTTTCCTGATTGCGCCTCTGGCAATGAAGCTGCGGGAGCAGGGCTTGCCCGTCAAGATTCTCTACCTGGGCCATCGCGATGGATCGGAGGTAATGGTGCGCCGGGACCTGCCGGCGGCAAGCCTGCGCGATCTGCGCGGCAGGGTCTTCGCGATTCCGAGCATATACAGCAATCAGAATCTGGTGATTCACAAGCTGATGGAGGATCAGGGTGTCAAGCCGAACGAGATTCGTTTCGTGGAGATGGCTCCTCCGGATATGCCCGAAGCGTTGGCCTCCAAGGCGATCGATGCGTATTTCGTGGGTGAGCCCTATTGCGCGAAAGCCGAACTGGATGGCAGCGGCAAAGTGCTCTACTATGCCAAAGACATCTGGCCTCACTTCATCTCCTGCGTGCTGGTGGTGAACGAAAAGCTAATCCGGGAGCGTCCGGATGTTGCCCGCGATCTTGTGCGCGGCATCGCGGAAAGCGGCGAATGGGCGGAAACCCATCGCGTCCGCGCTGCCAGCGTGGTCGCGCCCTATTTCCGCCAGGATGAAGCGCTCATCCGCCACGTTCTAACCGAGCCGCCAGACCGGGTCAGCTACCGCATGCTCAATCCGACCGACGTGGAGCTGCAAGAGATTGCCGATATGGCGCTGCGAGCGGGCATTCTGGAGAAGCGAGCCGACATGCGGGACCTCGTCGACCGCTCGTTTATCCCGGACGCAATCCGCGCGGTCGACATTCGGTGATCCGGTTCACGCCTCGCGTCGCTCGTGGGTGTCCTGATTGGGCGCTGCCCCTTCGGCGAAGCGGGAAAAACAGGGTTGGTGAACGGGAATGAGGGTTCGCTATTGGATTTGGCTTTGGCTGGCGCCCGTCGCGGGGGCGCAGCCAGTATCCACGCTGGTGGAAGAGGCGCTGCGCAACAACCGCGAGATTCTGGCGGCGCAGAAGAAGGTGGAAGCGCTGCGGCAAAGGCCGGCCAGCGAGAGTAGCCTGCCGGACCCCAAGCTTTCGCTGGCTTGGGCCTCGAACGGAGCCCCGTGGCCGGGGTCGGGACTAGGGATCTACTTGACCAGCTACATCGGACTGTTGGTGTCACAGGAAGTGCCGGCGCCGGGCAAGCGCAGGTTGCGTGGCGAGATCGCGGACAAAGAGGCGGCAGCGGCCTTCAGCGAATACCGGGCCACGCGGCTGAGTGTGGTGTGGCGCCTCAAGCAGGCGTACCAGCTGATGAACCATGCGGTGGACAGCCTCTATTACCTGGACCGCCAACAGGAACTACTCAATGGTATGTTGCGCACTGCCGAGTCGCGCTACGCTGCGGGCCGCGGGTCGCAGCAGGACATTCTGAGAGCGCAGACGCAGCTGGCGATTTACGCAACGCAACGCGTGCGGTATGAGCAGACGCGGGCGGCCAGGCAGATCGAAATCAACGCTCTCCTCAACCGGCCGCAGGGCGGGCGGATCGAGGTGCCGGGCGTGGTGACGGCTGTGCCCATTTCGGCGACTCTCCAAGAGATGCTGCTGCAGGCGCGGGCGAACTCGCCGCTGGTGGAGCGCGGCAAGGATGTGGTGCAGGGCAGCGAACTGGCGGCCAGCCTGGCACGCAAGGATTATGCGCCGGACTACACCCTCTCGGGCGGCTACTTCAACCAGGGCGGCCTGCCGCCGCTGTGGAAGGCGCAGGTGGATTTCAAACTGCCGGCGTATTTCTGGCGCAAGCAGCGTGCAGAGGTGACCGGGCAGGAGGCGAGCGCCAGCCAGGCGCGCCACGAGTATGCGGCGACGCTGGTGGAGGTGGAGGCGGAAATTCGCGAGCAATACAGCACGGCGGAGGCGTCGCTAAAGCTGGTGAATCTGTACGAGAAGACGGTGATTCCGGAGGCGCGGCTGGCGTACGAATCCGCGCTGGCAAGTTACCAAGCCGGGCGCGGCGATTTCATCGCGCCGTTTACCAGTTTCATCAGCGTGGTGGACTATACACTAACGGACCACGAGGAGATCGTGCAATCCCGCATTGCGCTGGCCAAGCTCGAAGAACTGACGGGAGTGGAAACGAGATGAAACCGACCTTGGTGGTGTTGGTGACGGCAGCGGCTTTTTTAGCCGGGTTGGGCTATGAGCGCTGGCGCGGGCACCACTCGCCGGCGGATTCGGCCGAGCGCAAGGTACTCTACTGGGTGGACCCGATGCATCCCTGGTACAAGTCCGATAAGCCGGGGATCGCACCCGATTGCGGCATGAAGCTGGTTCCGGTGTATGCAGGCGATCAGTTGCCGAACCACACGGCGGCCGGCGCGGTCGAGGTGTCGCCCGAAAAGCAGCAGTTGATCGGCGTCGAGTACGGCACGGCGGAATACGAAACCACCGCCAATACGATTCATGCCGCGGCGCGCGTGACGCTGGATGAAACCAAGATAGTGAAGGTGCAGACGCGCCTGGAGGGCTGGATCGGCCGCGTGTTCGCCGATTTCACCGGCAAGTATGTGAAGAAGGGCGATGCGCTGGCGACGGTCTACAGCCCAGACGCGCTGGCCACCCAGCAGGAGTATCTGCTGGCGCTGAGCGCGGAGTATACCATGCGTGACGGAGCCTTGCCGGCGATCGCGGCGGGCAACGACAACCTGGTGGCGGCCGCGCGGAAGCGGCTCGAGCTGTGGGACATCTCCACCCAGCAGATCGACGAAGTCCGGCGCACGGGAAAGACCATCGAGTACCTGACTGTCTACGCGCCGGCTTCCGGCTACGTGACCGAGCGCAACGCGTTTCCTAAGCAGCGTGTGACACCGGACGTGGCGCTTTACACGCTGGCCGACTTATCGGCCGTGTGGGTGATGGCGGACGTATTCGAGTACGAGGCCGCGGGTGTGAGGCTGGGCCAGGCGGCCACGCTCACGCTGGATGCCTTGCCGGGCCGGACCTTTCATGGCCGAGTGAGCTACATCCAGCCGGGCATGGACGCGGCATCGCGCACGCTGAAGGTGCGAATTGAGTTCGCCAATCCAGACGGGCAGTTGAAGCCGGATCAGTATGGGCAAGTGGAGATTCATACCAGTGGCGCGCGCCGGCTGATGGCTCCGGAATCCGCGGTCCTTGATTCGGGCGACCGGCAAGTGGTCTATGTGGATCTCGGAAATGCCAATCTGGAGCCGCGCCCGGTGCGCGTGGGAGAACACGCGGGCGGCCGGGTGGAGATCCTGGATGGACTGAAGGCGGGCGAGCGCATCGTCACCTCGGGCAACTTCCTGCTGGATTCGGAGAGCCTGTTAAAAGCGGCGCCCGGCGGGACGGTGAAATGATCGGCCGCCTGATCGAGTTTTCGGCGCGCAACCGGTTCCTGATGCTGCTGCTGGTGGCGGCGGCGGCGCTGACCGGCTGGTGGTCGCTCCAATCCATTCCGCTGGACGCGATCCCCGATTTGAGCGACACACAGGTGATCGTCTATTCGAAA
>JBEKRG010000222.1:0-4340 GCA_049518955.1 Occallatibacter sp. | reverse complement strand
CACGCCGTCGAATCTGTCAGATTACACTCTGGCACAGGCCGCCGTACACTTCAGCGTCGCCAAAGCAACTCCAGCCATCAGCTGGCCCGCGCCTGACCCGATCAATAGTGCCACTCCGCTCGGCTCGGCCCAGCTCAACGCCAGTGCTTCCGTCCCCGGAACTTTTGCCTATAGTCCGGCGGCGGGCCAAGCACTTGGGCCCGGAGTCCACACACTTTCAGTAAGATTCACTCCTGCCGATAGCCTGAATTACACAGTGGCACAGGCTAAAGTATCGCTAATGGTAACCGAAATCATGCCCGCAGTGATTTCTTGGCCAAGCCCTTCCTTGATTTCTTATGGAACGGCTCTCGGCGATGAGCAGTTGAGTGCTAGCTCCCCGGTGCCTGGATCGTTTCTATACACTCCGGCGGCCGGCGACGTGTTGCCGCCTGGCGAGCACAAGCTCTCAGTCATCTTCACTCCGGCAGATCAAGAGAAGTACGCGACGGTGAAGGCCGCCGTGAGGCTCATCGTTGAGGGGCTGCCAAATGTTACCCCGCTGCTCAGGACATCTTCGCAGACACCGCCTGCTTCGGGCGTTGCTGCTCAGTCTGCCGCGGCCGGTGCCGCGGAACGAGGGGTTGTAAGAAAGGACGATCAGCCTGCACAAGAGCTTCAACGTGAAACTCGCACTTACAAAGGTGCCATCTACGAGAAGGGAGGCGACGGCCTATGGCATCTCCAGCGAAAATAGCAGAGGTCTTACCCGATACACTTCCTGAAGATTTCGGCGAATGGGACGACGAAGATTATCCGTCGAAACCGGCCGCAGCGATGACCGAGGCCAATGAAATTCTCCCCCACTTCTTACGGCCCAAGATGGCGGAGCAGAAGCCAGCCGAGAAGAAGCGGCTGATCATTGCGGGCACGAGCGCCGTTCTGGTGGTGGCTCTTGCTGCAGCCGTGATCCCGGTGTTGGGTCACAGAACGGCGTCGTCGGTGAAGCCTGTTACCACTCCCGAACCCACGGTGACCGTGAATCACCAGCCGGAAGACGCGACTCTCAAGCCGACCCTTTCGACGCCGACAGTGCCGGCACCCACCGAGCCCGCTGCGGCAGTGAGGGACGCGCAGCATAGCTTAGGCGCAGAGTCCACGTCAGACCGGGAGAACGCGGGCCCCTCGCGGGCACAGGCGCAAATCATGAACGATCAGCTGAACGCGCCGGCTCGAATTCACGTGGCAGCGACTCCCGCAGAGCAGGCTCCTCCGCCATCGGGCGGCTTTGCCGCAGCCGATATGTATGGATCAGGCAATAACAGCGCGATCCGCAGTGTCTTCAACAGCGCGAGCCAGCCCGTCGTGGGGGCCGCATCTCCCGAGGTCATCAACGTTTCGTCCGGTATTACATCTGGTTTGCTGATTCTGAAGAGACCACCCGTTTATCCGTCGATCGCCAGGGCAGCCCGAGTCTCTGGCACCGTGGTGCTGGCAGCCACCATCTCCAAGACCGGAACGATCAAGAATCTGCAGGTCGTGAGCGGACCGGAGATGTTGCGGGAGTCTGCTGTCGATGCGGTGCGGGCCTGGCGCTACAAGCCTTATAAGCTCGACAACCGGCCGACGGAGGTCGATACGACGATCAATGTGACGTTCTCGCTCGACAATTAAAAGACCCATTGCCGAACGGTCCTGTTAGCCGCTGCGTCGCCGATTTCGAGATTGAAGTGGAAACGCTCTTGTGTTCCCGACCGGCCTTTGCCTCCTGCCGTCCCCATATCCGTGTGGCCAAGATCGGAGTTGGGTATTTGAATGCAAGTCATCGTTTATGTGCCCGACGAGATCGTGGACCCGCTAGAGGAAAAACTTGCAGCTGAACCCGACGGCGCCCTAGAAGCCGTGGCCCTCGACGCCATACTCAAGTTCCTGCACGTGCTTGCAGCGATGCCCAGTCTACGCTAGGCCCCGCTCCCGCCAGGTCACCGCGCCACCCCACGCAACTGCAAACCCGGTGCGCTCCCCATGATGTCCAGAGCGGCAGACGAGCTCCGCCGCCCGCGCGTAACGCGCGGCGAAACCTCCAGCCCCATGAAACGCATCACAATTATTACGACGCGGGGGCCTGGTTGCGGGCGGGCCCAATATTTTCTTTCCCGCGCCCCCGCGCCGCTACCCAACCCGTCTGGAATCATCCGATCCCTGCGCAGCGAGACCCGCGTCCAATTCAGCCCTCTATTCCGCAACCCCGCGTCTCCGATGCCAAATCGAACAGTCAGGAAGGGGATCTGCTCGTGGCGGACGGATTGCGAAAGGGGCCTGCACCCGAAACAAATTAAACGGCTAGTGCTTTCTCTTATCGAGGTACATGCCGATTCTCAATCGCTCGAATTGCTTGTTCAGCGCCTTGCCGTAGACTTCTTCCGTCTGGTCAACGAACTTATCGCCAAAGCTTTCCGCGTTGGACATTCTCGAGAAAGCGATGATTTCACCGGTTTTGGCATCGGCCATGGTGAGGATGAGAGTGGCGTAGGAGGTGTTGCCGCTGCCGCCGACGATCATTCCCATGGCCTTTTTTCCACCCGATGTCACCTGGCCCTCGCCCTCGACAAAGACGAGCACGTCCGCCTTGGCCGAGCATGGCAACAACGCCGCGTCATCGCCGATCGTGTAGCGTGATTTTCCGATGTCTTTCGGCCTTTTATTCAGCGTTTTTGTAATCTCGCCATATTTCTGATTCAACTGAAGAATGACTTGCTGGATTTCGTCGTCGGAGGCCCCACTTGCCAGTGGATCGCTGGCCTGGAAAATCTGAACTCCGGCAGTCTTCAGGTGCGCCTCCACCATGTTCTGAAGAGTTGTGGTCCAGGTTTCCGATTCCTTAGACATGCCCTCACCGCCCTTCATGGTCGCCCTCGAGAGCTTGCCTTCGACGGGCATCATGCAAGCGGTGCGGATGAGGAACTCGCCTGAGGTGACCTTTTGATTCTCGTAGGACCACGATGGCGTAGTTGCGGAAGCGCAGGAAGCGAAGAAAACTGCGGAGATCAATGCGGCTAGAACGCGAACTTTCAATTGCATAACACCTTCCTCAAGTTTGTGGGCTTTGAAGACTTGCGGGCGCGATCGCCGCCCCGCTCTGGTTATTGTGCGTGACCTTGCGATCCAGCCAACTTCTGCACCCCTGCAAGGCGGCGCTGGATGCGAAGGTGATCCATGCTGGTTCCGGATTCCATCTGCAGGTAGGTCTGGTACTCGATTGCGGCCTCGTTGTACTTGCCTTCCTGTTCAAAAAGGAAACCAAGCCCGCTGTGGGCAGCGGCGTAGCTGGGATTGCTTTGGATGACGCTCTTATAGAGCTGCTCCGCCAGGACTTCGTTATCGTGAAGTGCGGCCTGTCCTTCAGGTTTTTCGCGAAGCTTATTCTGCTCCTCCTCCGGGGTCATGGAAAAGTACTCTTTGCGGTGTTCCGATTGCCCATGGTGGGTGCGCTCCTCATCGGTAGGGGCGGTGGTCTTGGCTCCTAATGCGCGATATGAGTCGGCGAGCAGCACCTTGTACTTCGGGTTGTCAGGAAACGTCGCAGACAGCCTTGTCGCCCGTTCAACTGCCGTCCGTTCGCGGCGGCTACTCAGGTCAGCCCCGATTTCGTAACAGATGGCCGCAGAGACATTGTCAAGGTATGTCTTCGGGTCTCCAGTTACATGCGCGCCGGCCTTGTGCGCAGAGGCGAACTGCATGGCAAATTCGCGGCGTTCGCTAAGTTTGGGGTGATCGCGGTAGAAGCCCTGGATGGGCTCGTACTCAAGACTGCTGTCATGGTCGAGCAACTCGAAGGAGCGCGCCATGGCGCTGGGGTCGTAAGAAGCGGCGGTCATCGCCGCAATGCCGTCGCTGTCAGCCTGGCGCTCCATATCACGGGAGTATCCGTAAATGGTGGCAACAATAACATCGCTGCCGATCATTGCGGCCAGCTGCACAGAGGCGCCGAAAATTTGGACACTTTGCGACAAATCGCCCCCCACGGGCGCAGCCGCGGCAGCAATTTCCAGGATGTTTATCGTGAGCGCTTTTTTGCGAACGCTGCGGTTTTCGAGATACGTGTGACGCTCAAAGACGTGCGAGGTTTCGTGGCCCAATACGCCGGCAAGTTGTGCTTCATTTTCGAGAAGCGCCAATAGGCCGGTGGTCACATAGATGCTCCCGTTCGGAAGCGCGAAGGCGTTCACCATCGGATCGCGCAGAGCTCTGAAACGAAATGTGACGTTCTCAGGGACGGGGCGATTTGCTAGAACGCGCTTGCCGACCGAATCGAGAAAGGCCTGCAGGGCCGGATCGTGCATGACAAGGCCCTTTTTTTC
>JBEKRG010000221.1:0-5060 GCA_049518955.1 Occallatibacter sp. | reverse complement strand
AGGGGCCGATGGTTTGCATTGACCAGTTGGATCAGAACCTTGTGCGGTCCGGGCGCGAGGCCATTGATGATGATCGGTACGCCGCTCGCGTCTGCCCAGTGCCAGGTGGCGTCATCGACCGTCACATGGATGTGCCCAACCCGTGGAGTCACGGCAAGTGCGGCAGGCCCGAATACCGGCAAGATGTGCAGATTCTCCGCGTGATAGGTAAGAAACAGAACGCCACGCGACAGCGGCTCGGCCTTAGGAGCGTCGACGATGAGCTTTGCGGGTGGTTCGCTCTGAGGAGGCTCAACAGCGGCCATGCCATGGGTTGCGTGCAGGTCCTTTGCGGCGGATGACGCGGCGTTTGGCGGCTCAGGCACCGTGAACTCGACGGAGCCTTGATCGAGCAGTTGGTGGTTCGCACTTTCCAGTTGAATCAGGACCCTATGCGGCCCGGGCAGCAGGCCGTTCAGAATCACGGGCTCTCCGCTTGCATCGACCCAGACCCACGATGCATCGTCGACCGACACGTGGATGTGTCCGACCCGCGGAGAAACGGCAAGCGCGGCCGGTCCGAACACCGGCGCCATGTGCAGGTTCTCCGTACGATATTGAATCACTACAAGGCCATGCGACAGGGGTTCGGCCAGGGGCGGATCGATGACGATTTTAGCCGGTGGTTCGTTTTGAAGCGGCTCGACAGCCGCTGCCCCACGCACCTCCCTGGCGGTTTGCGCAGCGCCTGACCCAGCAACCAATAAGGCGATGATGACCGGCACACTCAACCACTTCGAGCGGCTTTGATGGATTCGGCTTTGCATCCCACTAGATTGTCTTTGCTTCATTTCTTTTCTCCTTTTCAATTGGATTGCTCTTCGAGAGCGCTCCAGTGTGTAACACAGTTACGGTTAAGCCAGAGGCGCAAAGTCAAATCTGTTGGACGATGGTGTTGGTCGATACCTTGGTATCAGCCACCGGGATCGTCCGTGCGAAGAAGACGGACAATCAGCACCGCCCGGAAAGGGCTGCGCGTTGATTGTCTGCCTGATTGGCTAATGGCCTTCAGGCACGTTGAGATTGGCTCTTACCGCTCGGACCACAAACAGCAAAGGAATGGCAGCGATGGTCAGAACCCCAATGAATCGAAAGCAATCCATAAAGGCAAGAAAACTGGACTGCTTTAGAAGTTCGCGATATACAACAAGTTTGGCTGCTGACATCGCATCCACACTTGAATATCCTTTCTGCATCAGGTAGTCGGAAACAGCTGCGACACGCTGCTGAAGGAACTGCGATGCCGGCGCAAGACTGGAGGAAAGTCGCTCCTGATGAAAATTCATCCGCCTCTCGCTAACAGTGCCAATCATGGCGATTCCAAAGCTTCCTCCCCAGTTCCGGAAGAGATTGGTAAGACTTGAAGCCTTGTTGTTTTGATCGGGGCGCAGCATCGAGTAAGCGATGATATTTACCGGCACAAAGAAGAATCCGTAACCAACTCCCTGAAACACTCGCCCCCACGCATAGTGTCCGCCATTGGTATCAAGCGAGAGGGTGCTGAAATACCACATTGCTGCCGCTACAGTGCAAAGGCTAAGCGCGATCATTGTTCGCGGCTGGATCAGACGACGCTGAATCAGTTGTGCGGAGACGGGCGCAAGCACTGTGATAACAAGGGCCCCCGGACCCAGGACTAGCCCGGCATCTGTCGCTTTGTAACCGTAGAGAGATTGCAGGATCTGAGGAACCAGTACTGTCGTTCCGAATAGCCCGATTCCAAACACAAAGAACAAAATGCTCGCAATTGCGAAGTTGCGATTCTGCAGCATGCGAAAGTCAATCACTGGATATCGGCTGTTCAACTCCCATACAACTGTGGACACCCACCCCACAACCGCAATCCCTAAAAGCCAGCATATGAATGCGCTACCAAACCAATCTTCGATCTGACCGCGATCCAGCGCAATCTCCAGCGCAGCAGAAGAGAGGACGATGAGTGTGATTCCAATTCCATCGACCGATAGTCTCCCGCCTATGCGCACACTGGCTCGCTCCGCGACAAATGAAGGAGGATCATGCAACAACTTCCTCGACAGAAGCAGGGCAATCAGGCCGATAGGGACGTTAATGAAGAAAATCCAGCGCCAACTATAGTTGTCGGTAATCCACCCACCCAGGACCGGACCGACTGCCGGGGCCGTAACCAGGACCACCGTATAGAGAGCGAACGCGGAAGCACGTCTCTCAGGCGGGAAGGTATCGATCAAGATGGCCTGTGCCACTGGCGCTAGGCCTCCGCCCGCGACTCCCTGCAATACCCGTCCCACCAACATCAATTCCAACGACGGCGCGAGACCGCAGAAGAGCGACATCGCCGTAAAAAGTGCGACACAGATCAGATAGTAGGTCTTTCGTCCAAGGGCACGGCTCAACCAGGCGCTCATAGGCAATATGACCGCGTTTGCGACCAGGTAGGTTGTGAGGACCCAGGTCACCTCGTCATAGCTTCTGCCCAAACCTCCGCCGATGTACGGCAGCGCCACGTTCGCAATGGAAGTATCGAGTAACTCCATAAACGTCGCCAAGGTCACGGTCAGTGCAATGACCCATGGATTGATCGCTAGACGCACCTTGGGTGCCTGTCGTGTTGTGACAGTTGTGGTAGCCAATTCAGTTCTCCGCCAAAATAGTTCCGAGGTTCCGATCGGGATGGACTTCAAGAGATCCGTCGCATGGGATCAGCCGAACGTGAAGTCAAAAGCTTCTACCCCAGAGCCGAGAAACTCGACCTCGAACAGGTGATCCGCGACGGGTTCCGGCTGCCGGATAAGCTGATACAGCCGCTGCTCGGTCACTTTGCCATTGCCTTGATCGTCAATGTCGCTACCGTGAGATGCGCCGGGCAGATGTTCATCAATGAGGACGCGAAATGGAACGGAGGCGCCTCGCACCGCAGGTCCCATGACGAGATGAAGATCGCGGGCGTGAAAGCGGTATGCGATTCGCCCGTTGGCCGTGTTCAGTGCAACCGCTTCTCTGCCGACTGTCCAATCACCCTGCATTGCCCAATGGTTGAGCCCTAACTTCGCGGGGTATCCATAGACATGGCTCTTGTTCAATCGTGCTCCGCCAGGGGATGAAAAATTCTCGGTGAGTTCAAATCCGGCATAGGTTTCAGGAGACTTCAAGCTGCCCCAATCGGCGGGGGCTTCCGCACCTTGGGCATCGATCGAAACAAGTCGATGGGAAATCTCTCCGGCACCGGCCTCGACGAGCAATTGTTGGATGGTCCGTTCCGACTGTTCGTAATCGCCCTCGCCGAATTGATGGTGTCGAATACGCCCCCGTGCATCGACGAAGTGAAGAGTCGGCCAAACCTCATTGTTGAAAGCGCGCCATACCGCATGATCGTTGTCGACCGCAACCGGATAGTCGATCTTCATGGCATTGATCGCCCAGCGGACGTTATCGATGTTCTTCTCGAAAGAGAACTCCGGAGCTTGCACACCAATTACCACCAATCCTTGGGCCTTGTACTTTTCGGCCCATGCACGAACGTATGGGAGTACGCGCAGGGAGTTAATGCAGGTATAGGTCCAGAAATTGACGAGCACGACCTTTCCGCGTAGCTCCCTCATTTGCAACGGCTGTGAATTGAGCCATGCGGACCCGCCCGCGAGGGAAGGCGACTCGCTATCGATTGCGAACTGCGCTGCCGCTGAACCGACAATTCCTAATTGAGCAGCGGCAATCGACATTGCCGCGGCGCGAAGAATGCGGCGACGATCTAGGTTGATTTCGTTGGGCATAGTCTCTCTCCGATCAGGAAATGGTTCTGCCGATCGACACCGGCAGACCACATCCGTGACAGATCCGGCTTATCGTCTTCCTCCGATCAGCTCGTCAAACGTTGATGGCGTAACGAGCCGCTGCATGCATTCGAGACAAATTGGGGCCGAGTGCCTTGCGAGCTTCCTCGAACTTTTTCCAATCGCCCAGGTTGGGCAACGAAGGGATGGTGATCAATTCGCCCTGGTCCAGACCTGCGAGGGAAGCATCGACCATCTCCTCAGCCGACATGACGATCTCTGCGGGAAGATTATGGACGGGCAAATTGGCGCGGTCCCAAAACTCAGTGCTGGTGGCCCCGGGCAAAACAGCCTGCACCTGGATACCCTTGTCCTTGACCTCGTTATAGAGGGATTGCGTGAGATTGACCACGAATGCTTTGGTGCCGCTGTAGACGCCGTTGAGCAATTCGGGGCTGAGGGCGACGACGGAAGCGATGTTGATGATGAGCCCTTTGGAGCAGCCCTTTGGAGCGCTCCAGGAAACCCGGCAGGGCCGCGGATGTGAGGCGCGTCAAAGCGGTAACGTTGAGTTGGATCATGTTGTCCATGTCGTCGACATTGGAGTCGATCAACTTGGCAACACCGCCGAATCCCGCATTGTTCACCACAGCCGTGATGGTGCTGTCCGAGCGCAGACGATCTTCGACACGCTTGAGATCAGCCTTGACGGTGAGGTCAGCGGGTAGAGCTTCAGCATTACGATCGGTCTTTGCAGCAATATCGTTTGCCAAGTTGGTCAAACGCTCCCGGTCGCGGGCAACCAGGATAAGGTTGTAGCCTCGTTGGGCAAGACGGTGGGCATAGACGGAGCCGATGCCCGTGGATGCTCCGGTGATGAGTGCGGTGCCAGGATTCGAAGGTTTCGACATTAGTGGGTCTCCTCTGAGTTGCTGAAATGTGTCCATCAATCGGACTCATTACAATAGAGTAGACCGGTCGGTCTAGAGATTCAGAATTTATGCGCATGCTAAGGATATTTTCCTAGCGCTTCAAAAGCACGTTGAAAGCGAAGTGCAGAAAGTTCTCCAGTGGCTTGCTGGAGCGGTCCGCCTTTGACCGAAGGAGAGCGCCTTCGTAGCTATTGAGGAGGAAAGACGCCAGTTCTTGGGGTTTGCTCGATTTGGCTAGCTCTCCGCGGTCGATTGCCTCCTGGAGGATGTCGGCGATCGCCGTTTGCCAATTCGAGAAGGACACGTGGAGCAGAGATTGGATCGAATCGCTGTGGTC
>JBEKRG010000220.1:0-4403 GCA_049518955.1 Occallatibacter sp. | reverse complement strand
ATCGCCATTGCCGGGGCCGGCGTCCCATCGGACCATTTGCCAACCCACACAAGGAAAATCGTCACCCGCTCCTCTGGGTCATTGGCCGCCATCAATGGGGACCCCGGCAGATTCGCACCCCAGCTCTTCGCCGCGTCGCCCGCAACAAAGAACATCAGATGCGGATGCCAGCTCATGTCGCGGTCGCCCAGGTACTGCCGCTTCGATGTCATGTAGCACATCGCTCCCGGCTCGAGCGCCGGCAGCTCCTTCCTGTCCAGTGCCTTCGAGGTCGCCTCCACAATCTCCGCCTTCGACTTTCCTTTGAGCACCAATTTCGTCTTCATCAGGTAGATTTGCACAAAGCTCCTTGCCGCTGCCGGATTAAAGCAAATAGGCGCACGAACCTTGGCATTCCAAAACTCCGGATCGTCGGTTGCCGCGCCCCATCCTCGCTCCACGATGCACAGAAAACCGTTCTCCCCTCTCACCGCGGTCGTGTATCCCTCGCGCCCCAGCACCAGCACTTCGGCTCCGTCTGAAATCGATGCCGGAGCGGCACTGCGAGCCAGCGCAATCTCCGCACTCGCGTCGGCCGTCAGGTACCCATTCACAGGAGCCATGGCGGCATAGGCGGTCTGCGCCCGCGCCGGTCGCGCCGCGCAGGGCAGCACGAACGTGGCAACAATCGCGGCTGCAACAAACTTCGAACTTGTCTTTTGCAAGGGGTCCTCCGTGAAGCATTCGCCTTGTGTCAGGTTTTCGAAATCCTAACCCCAACTCCAGGCCGCCTGCCCATCTTAGATCAAATCAAAACCCGAATTCCTCTCCGTTGCTTTCCGATTGCGCCTCCCTTTTTGCCGTGTAACGATAATTCCGATATGCATCTTCATGCTCGTTCGTGGATTGCGGCTGCATTGTTCGCGATCGTCACGATCCCTTCCGCCCGCGCTCAGGTCGTCGACTTCCAAAACGAACGCCAGCCCGTCGTCGCGATCCACGATCTATGGCGCTTCCACACCGGCGATGATCCAGATGGCAAGTTGGGATGGGCCGCTCCCGGCTTTGACGATTCTTCCTGGAAACTGCTGCGCTCCGATGAGCCTTGGTCCACGCACGGCTATCCCAACTACACCGGCTTTGCTTGGTACAGGTTTCGCGTCATCCTGCCTCCAACCCCAAAGCCCATGGCTCTCTACATTCCCGAAATCAGCACCAGTTACCAGGTCTTTGCCGATGGCCGTTTGATCGGCTAGCTCGGCGGATTGCCTCCTCGCCAAAAAGTTTTCCGCACCTTCGGAATTGGAACGGAGCGATTGTTTCTCCTCCCCGCTGATCTTACATCTCAGGGCGGTTCGCTCACCATTGCCATCCGCGTCTGGCAATGGTCCGGTTGGTCTGTGGGTTTCGGTGGTGCCGGACCAGGGGGGCGGATCTTCATCGGCGACGCCGGTCTCTTGAACGATCGCAAAGATGCCGCCATGCTCCATCAATTCCGGGATGATTTCGCGGGCAATATTCTGCTTTTCGCCTACTTCCTCGTGGGTCTCGCCGGACTCGGCCTCTTCCTTTTACGCCGTCAGGAACGCGAATATCTGTGGTTTGCCCTGGCCGAGCTCTTGAACGCTGTAGCCATTGCCTGTGCAGACGATCTGGACTTCAGGCCATCATGGTGGCAGGGACATTGGGCGCTCATTGGATGCCTCGGCGTCATCACTTCCATCTGCTTCTTCATGTTTTTCGTCGTTTTACTCAAGCAGCGCCGCACCTCCATCTACTGGATCGGGCTTGCATTCGCAGTATTGGCGCCCGTCCCCAGCTTCGCCTATTCGCTGAATTTGCTCAGTGACTCCATGTGGATTGGTACGACCGCTCTCGCCAATCTGCCCTACGCTGCCTGCGTCATTGTGGTCATCTTTCTCGCAGTCCGGCGCGGCAATCTCGATGCGCGTCTCCTCCTCGGTCCCGTCGCTCTGTCCTACTTCGTAGGCATCGTCGACTTCGTCATTGTCGGCCTGTCGATCGCCGGTGTCACCAAATGGGCTCTCTACGTTCGCTTGAACCAGATCGTCTCCTGGCCGTTTCCCGCCTCGGCGCAAAACATCGCCGACTTCCTCATGCAGATCTCCATCCTTGCCATCCTGGTGCTGCGCTTTGCCCGCACGCGCCGCGATGAGGAGCGCCACGCCTCCGAGCTCGAGGCCGCGAGAGCCGTTCAGCAGGTGCTGGTTCCGGAAGACATTCCGGCCATCCCCGCCTTCCGGATCCAGAGCGTCTACAAGCCAGCTGAAGAAGTGGGAGGCGACTTCTCGCAGATCATCCGGCTCCCCGACGGCGGCCTGCTCGCGGCCATTGGCGACGTCAGCGGCAAGGGCATGCCCGCCGCCATGACCGTTCCTCTGCTCATCGGAACGCTGCGCACGCTGGCTCACTACACTGAAAGCCCCGGAGAGATTCTCGCCGCCATGAATCAGCGAATGCTCGGCCGAACCAATGGCGGATTCACCACCTGCCTCGTCATGCGCATCGCTCCTGACGGAAAAGTCATTGCGGCCAACGCTGGCCATCTCGCGCCCTATTTGGGCGGTGTTGAGCGCGAAATTGAAAGCGGTCTTCCACTCGGCCTCGCGGCGCATTCAAGCTATTCCGAAACCGGGATCACGCTGAACGCCAACGAACAGCTCACCCTCCTCACGGATGGCGTCGTCGAGGCGCGCGGCAAAGACGGCCAGCTCTTCGGGTTTGACCGCACCCAGGCCATCAGCCAGACGTCCGCTGAGGCCATCGCCCAAGCCGCGCAAGCCTTCGGTCAAAACGACGACATCAGCGTCATCTCCGTCACGCTGACCCCGATGATGAAGCGCCCGCCGGCATAAGTCAGTCGAGGCGAGCCGGGGGTTTTGCAGCAAACATCCAGCGCGGCGCGCTCTGCATCCAAGTTTGTGGAGTACGGGTACCCTCCCCCCACAAAAACTGCTGATGTCTGGCGATCACGCACCAATCCGGGTTCTTGTCGTCGACGACGACCACCTTGTCGCCGACTCATTAGCGCTGATTGTGCGCGGACGGGGATTTGAGTCTCGCGCGGTCTACAGCGGCGAGGATGCGGCGGAGCTCGCGCTCACCTGGAAGCCCGATGCGGTCATTGCTGACGTAATCCTGGGCAAACTGGACGGAGTGGCCTTGGCCGCTTATCTCGCGGAAGTGCTGCCCTCATGCAGGGTCATCCTCATATCGGGAAATCCGGGCGCCGCCGAATTATTGAACAAATCGAACGAGCCCGGACGCGGCTTTCCCCTGCTTGCCAAGCCGGTCCATCCCGACCACATTTTTGAGTTTCTCGGCACGTCAACCCGCGAAGCAAGCGCGTGACCTTGAATTCTGCTCTCGCAACTCTCCAATCACCCGACCCAACACCTCCGCCCAATTGCCGGCCACCTTCTGCCGGAACAGCCGTGCCGTCGGATACCACGGCGTTCGCTCCGACACTTCCATCCAGCGCCAGTCCGAAAGATGCGGCAGCAAAATCCAAACCGGCTTTCCCATCGCCCCGGCCAGGTGCGCGATGCAGGTATCCGTCGTGATCACCAGGTCCAGCGTCGCCATCAGCGCCGCTGTCTCCGCCAGATCGCGCTCGCCGCTCGATCCATCCATAACAAGAATGTCCTCAGGCAAATTTGCAAGTTGCTCCGCCGCCTCACCCTTCTGTACCGAGATTCAGTTCGCATCCACCGCGCGCAGCAACGGCACGAGTGTCTTCAACCGCATCAATCGCGCCGCGTCTGCCTTGTACTTCGGATTTCCAGCCCACGCCAATCCCACGCGATTCACGTTGCGCGCATCGGCCCGAACAGAAGGGACCTCCTTCCGCTTTTCGCGCACCAATTCCTCATCCGCTCCGAGATAAGCTCCTGCCCGCGGAACCGTCTCAATCGTTGTCCCAAACACCGCGGGCAGACTCATCAGAGGGCACTCCAAATCGAACGCAATCCTGCTCAAATCCACCACCGCGGTCTCCGCAAGCCCCGCGCGCACCACTGCCAGCGATCGCATCAGCCGCTCCGCCGCCGGTTGCACTTCGAGCACCGGCCTTCCACCGCGCGCCGCCACCAGCGCCGCATAACGGCAGAACTGGATCGTGTCTCCTAATCCCTGTTCCGCGTGAAGCAGTACGGGTTCTCCGTGTAGCTCCTCGCCATTCCATCGCGGCTGCGTAAAGTGCCGCGGCCTGCGGTGCACTTCGCGAAATTTCCATCGCGATTCGTATCCAGCCCATCCGCGCTCCCAGTCGCCCAATCGCAACTGCGTCAGCGCCAGGTTGTACTTGGCTCCTGCGCTTGCCGGATCTCGCTCCACCGCAGCCTCATGCGCCTTCAACGCTTCCTCCATGTGCCCCAGGTCGAGCAGGGAATTCCCGCGGTTCG
>JBEKRG010000219.1:0-4436 GCA_049518955.1 Occallatibacter sp. | reverse complement strand
TATCATGTATCTGAAGACCGGCAAAGCCCGCCGAAAACCCGCAACCAGAGCCACTCTCACCGCAAGGGGCTTGTAAACCATGTCTCCGGTCTAAAACGTAAAGGATGTCCCGGTACTCTCAGTGCCCCATCCTAAAGCTCGCCGAATCTTAGCGAGCTTTAGGGTGAGATGCCGCGATGCTCCCTCAGAAATGATTCCTGACCACCCTCTTTTACTGGTGCAGCAGCTTGAACGCGTGTGTCCATTCATTCTTGGTGAACCCGAGCACGCACCACAACATGCAAAGCGGTTCAATGGCGCGCGCCGACTCCACTTTGCCCATGTCAGCCGTCTCCCAGCCGAACTGCTCCAGGATCTGTGCAGTCACCACCTTTGCCCCGTCGTCGTTGCCGCAGATGAACATCGTCGGCTTCCCTGCTTTGTACTGCGGGTTCACAAATTGATGATTCCCCACCGAACTGAACGCCTTGACGAAGTGCGCTTTGGGAAAGGCGCGCTGCAGCCGCTCCATCAGCGAGTCGTCGAGCGTAGTAAAGAATTTCAGTACGCCGTTCACCGGCGGCGCATCGGCGATGGGGTTGCACGCATCCATCACCAGCTTGCCGTCGAGGTTGGCGCTTCCCGCCATGCGCAGAACATCGGCCGCGACGGAGCCTTTCACCGCCAGCGCCAGCACTTCGCCGAACGCCGCAGTCTCACTGAAGCTGCCCACCTTTGCCTTGGGATGGTTGCGCTGCCACTCCGCAAGCTTCGCCGCGTCGCGCGTGCCGATCATCGTCTGGTGCCCGTGCTTGATGAAGCCCTCCGCGAGCGACTTCGCCACATCGCCTGAACCCAAAACTCCAACCTTCATCGTTTTCTCCTCTCTATTGCTCCGGCTGGTCACGCAGCCCGCCGTGCAGATAGGCGACAACCGCGTCCATTTGTTCCTTCGTCATCTGATAAGCGAATGAAGGCATCATTCCCTTACCCGACCTCAAAACCTGCTCCACCTGGACATCCGTTGCCGGCTCGCCATCGGGCAATGTGCTTCGGTTGAAAAGATCGTGCAGGCTCGGTGGAACTTTCTTCAGATGCAGGTCGTTCTGCTCGTGGCAGTGAGCGCAACCCACGTCGTAGAGATGCTTGCCCTCGGCCTGTTGATCGGTCAATTCTTGCGTCGAGCGACAACCCATTATTTCCGCCGCCATCAGCGCGACAGCCCAGCCTAACTGCCTCACCGTTTTCCACGCTTTCTTCGTGAATTCTTGTTCACAACGAAGCCCTGCCTCTCGCCGATTATCCTTATCCTATGGCGCTTCCCTCGTTAGACGAAATCCGCGAAGCTCAGTCTCTGATCTATCGCTACATGCCGCCCACTCCGCAATACAGCTGGCCGCTGATCAATCAACGGCTTGGCGCCGAGGCATGGATCAAGCACGAAAATCACACACCAGTAGGAGCATTCAAGTTGCGCGGTGGTTTGGTCTATGCAACGTGGCTGAAACAAACACAGCCCGACCTTAAAGGCGTTGTGGCGGCCACGCGCGGCAACTTTGGCCAGGGAGTCGCCACGGCGGCGCGCATGCTCGGACTGAAAGCTGTCATCGTCGTTCCTCACGGCAACAGCGTCGAGAAAAACCGTGCTACTGAGGCGCAGGGAGCGGAGCTGGTCGAGCATGGCCATGATTTTCAGGAGTCGCTTGAGTATGCCCGCGTCCTGGCGCGAGAGCGCGGCTACACGATGGTTGAGTCGTTTCACGAGCGCCTGGTCCGGGGCTCCGCGACCTATGCTTTAGAACTTTTTCAGGCGGCGCCGAAGCTCGATCGAGTCTACGTCCCGATCGGGCTGGGCTCTTCGATCTCCGGCATGGTAGCCGCGCGCAATGCCCTCAATCTGTCCACCGAGATTGTCGGCGTGACGGCGACGGCATCCGCAGCCGCCGCGCTCAGCTTCGAGCAGCGCAAACTGGTTGAATCACCCGCTGCATCGCAAATCGCCGACGGACTCGCCTGCCGCAGGCCCAATCAGGATGCGTTGGAGATTATCTGGGCCCATGTCGCGCGCATCGTCGAAGTCACTGACGCAGAGATCGCGGAAGCCATGCGCATCTACTACGAGGACACCCACAACGTGGCCGAAGGCGCCGGAGCGGCCCCGCTGGCCGCCGCACTCAAGGAGAAAGCGTCACTCGCCGGCAAACGCGCCGGAATCATTCTGACGGGAGGCAATGTTGACCGTGAACTTTTTGTCGCGGCCATCAATGGGGAATTCAAGGCAGCGAGGCCGGCATGACCGAGCGCCGCGAGCACCTGACGCATTTTGCTCACTCGGCCGGCAATCGCTGCTTCGGCTGCGGCCAGGCGAATCAAACCGGCCTTCGTCTCGATTTCCTGCTCGCCGACGACGGTTCGGTCGTCAGCTTTCCCGTCGTCGCCAGTGCTTTCGAAGGGCACCCCGGCTATTTGCACGGCGGCGTCATCGCCACGCTGCTTGATGAAGCGATGAGCAAAGCAGTTCGCGCCACAGGTAGTACCTCAATGACTCGCAAGATCGAAATCGACTACCTCCGGCCTGTTCCCAGCGAAACGCCGCTTCGCCTCGAGGGACACATCGTTCGCAACGAGCCGCGCAAGCATTGGGCAGAAGCGCGCATTCTCAATGAGAACGGGCGTGCGCTCGCCGAGGCAAAGGGGCTGTTCATTGAGGTTTTGCCCAAGAAATGAACGGCGGTCCAAAGACCGCCGTTTGCCGCCACTGAGACTGTGTCCGTTTGGTCCCGATACAAATTTTCTTGACCGCCGGCGCCGCTGGCCGATCAGCAATTAGTGGACCATGTTGATGGTGTCCTGCGTGACCGTGTCGAACGTGGTCACCGATTTTGCGTTAGCTTCGAACGCGCGCCGCGCAACGATCAAATCGGAAAACTCCGAAGAGATGTTGACATTCGAAGCTTCGAGCGCATCATCCTCGATGGTGGCCAGCCCTCCCGTTCCGGCGGCGCCAACCGATGCCGTGCCACTGGCCAGCGTCGTTGCGTAATCACCATCGCCCAGCAACTGGAGCCCCTGAAGATTGGTTACATTGGCCAGCGCGATCTGGCCTACGGTCTGGTTCTGACCGTTGGAGTATTTTGCCGACACGGTTCCGTCGGAGTTGATTGTGAAGTTCTGGAAGGTGCCGCTCTTGTAGCCGTTCGCGTCTGTTCCCGGACAGGCTTCCATACTCGAGTTGCCCATCTCCATCAACGCGGAGCCAGATGCGTTGACCACCGCGGGAAGCAGATCGCCTTCTACGCGCTTCTGAGGCGCGATAGAATTAGTTTGTTGCGATTCGAGATATTTTTTCAGCGAAATCATTGCCGCCTCTAATGCGGACCGGGTCGCGCCAACTTTGCGCGTACACTGCGCATCGAACTTTATCGGCAGCTATTTAGTTTTGTTTAGCCGGCGAGCGCTTCGTTTAGAAGCACAACTTTGACGGCGGTTTCGATTGTCGGCGGGGAATCCGATTCTGCTGGACTCAAGATAACCTGAGGAAAACCCCGGCTGGGCCCGCTTTGCCAAGCCAGATTTGCACCCTCTTCAGGGCTATTTCCGCTTCTTTTATGAAGAATTAACTCATTGAATCTGTTCTAGGTTGGATGGTAAGGTTACCAAAGTGTATGCTAATGCCTAAAGAGTCCTACAAAAGCGCTATCGCCCTTTCTTGAGAAATCGCCGATGCTGTCATTAAAGAGTTTAGATAAAGCGCGGCGCAACGCACGCGCATGAACGGAGTGCCTTGGTTGACTGGAGCAAACTTCCCGATTTAGGAGCCGTCGCGCTCCTTACATTAGCTTTTGCATCTGTCGCGCGTCATGCGCGAGCAACTGTCTCGGCCATCTGGCTTACTGGCTGGTTCCTGATCGCAATTCATTTCGCCGCCTTCATGTTTCTGGGCGCTCCAGGACACTGGGCCGATCTCGCGTCGTTTATCGGCCTTGCCGCTCTTGCTTGTGCCGGGGTTCTGTTTATGTGGGCGGCTGTGCCGCACCGCAGGAAGCAACGTTCCAGCCGTCGGATGCTCATCGTTCTGCTGACGACTTACACACTCTATTTCGGTCTCCTTGTCATCGACCCCATCGCATCCTGGGCTTTGAAGCCTGCGGCCATGCTCATCGGCGTCTTGCCGCTTAGCATTCTGGTCCTCGCATTCCGCCAGTTCCGGCACCCGTTGCGCTGGGCCCTCGTTTCCCTGAACGTATGCCTTTCCATTTTTCTATTGGCCATTCAGAACCGCCCTGACATCGGACCAACGCTGGCCTTCGAGTCTGTGCTCTTCATCATTTTCCTCGGTTGCGCCATCCATTTCTGGTACACCTACCGGCGTGCGACCGCGGGGGCCTTCATCACCATTGCGGGCTTCTTTGCATGGGCTGGAGTCTTCGTAGCCGGACCCTCCATCATGTTTTTCT
>JBEKRG010000218.1:0-4469 GCA_049518955.1 Occallatibacter sp. | reverse complement strand
CCGCCAGCGAATGTGACTGGGTTGTACCAGAACGAGGAATTCACGATCTTCGGGCCGCCTGCGAAGCGGGCGCCGTGAAAGCGGGACAGGAACCGGGAGGGCGCATGGGCTTGCTAGGCATTGATCTGCGTTCGGATACCGTAACCAAGCCGACGCTTGAGATGCGTGCGGCGATGGCGGCGGCCGAGGTTGGCGACGACGTTTACGGCGAGGACCCCACGGTCAATTTGCTGGAGCGGCGCGCGGCGGAAATGTTTGGCCGCGAGGCGGCACTGTTTGTGCCCACGGGCACCATGGGAAACCAGATCGCGATTCGCTCGCTGACGCAGCCCGGCCAGGAAGTGATCGCCGAATCGCGGGCGCACATTCTGGATTACGAGATGGCGACGACGGCAGTCTTTTCTGGCTGCCTGATCCGGGCCGTTCCCGCCGAGGGCGGAATCCTGACCTGGAAACACATTGAGCCCGTCATTCAGCCGTATGGAGGGTTTCGCGCGGCGACGGGGCTGATCGAAATTGAGAACACAGCAAACCTGGCCGGAGGTGTTTGCACCCGTGTGGAAATTTTGGAGGAGATTTGGGATGGGGCGAGGGCCCACAAGCTCCCGCTGCACCTCGACGGCGCGCGCATCTTCAACGCTGCTGTCGCGTTGGGTGTGGATGTGAAGAAGCTCACGCGCGGATTCGACACGGTGATGTTTTGTTTATCTAAAGGATTGGGCGCGCCGGTTGGATCGATGCTCGTTGGATCTGCGGCATTGATCGCGCGGGCGCGGGTTTACCGCAAGGGCATGGGCGGTGGCATGAGGCAGGTGGGCGTATTGGCTGCGGCTGGACTGATTGCGCTCGAAGAAGGGCCGGGGCGGCTTGGCGAAGATCACGCGAACGCTCGCCTGCTGGCCGAAGCGCTGGCGCGCTCCGAGGGCGTGACGATTGATTTGGCCTCGGTGGAGACAAATATCGTGATCTTCCGTTTGGCGGCGGGGAAGGGCGCGGGAGAGCTTGCGGCGCGGCTCAAGGCACGCGGTGTTCTGGTGGGCGCGTTCGGGCCGGATGCGGTTCGGGTGGTGACGCACCGCGACGTGACCCGCAAAGATTGCATTGACGCGGCCGAGGCGCTGACGGAAGAAATTGAGGCAGGAATCAAAACGGCCAGCATCAAATGATGCTGGCCGTTTGAAGCAACGCAGGAGTCTGAGACCTTCTCACAGATCGTAATAGAGGAAGAACTCATACGGCACCGGGCGCAGATTGACCGGGGCCAACTCCTTCTCGCGCTTGTAGCTGATCCATGTTTCGATCAGGTCCTGGGTGAAGACGCCGCCCTCGAGCAGGAATTCGTGGTCCTTTTCGAGGGCCGTGAGAACCTCGCCCAGTGACCCGGGCGTGCTCTTGATCTTCTTAGCCTCCGAAGGCTCGAGCTCGTAGAGGTCCTTGTCCAGTGGCTGGCCAGGATCGATCTTGTTCTTGATGCCGTCGAGTCCGGCCATGAGCAGCGCCGCGAAGCAGAGATAAGGATTGGTGGAGGGATCGGGACAACGGAACTCGATGCGCTTGGCTTTGGGGCTGCTGGAGTACACCGGGATGCGCACTGCCGCCGAGCGGTTGCGCTGCGAATAGGCCAGATTCACCGGCGCCTCATAACCGGGAACCAGGCGGCGATACGAGTTGGTAGTGGGGGCGGCGATCGCGAGCAGTGCCGGCGCGTGCTTGAGCAGCCCACCGATGTAGTACTTTGCGGTCTGGCTGAGGAGCGCATATCCCTTGGCATCGAAGAAGACGTTTTTTTCGCCCTTCCACAGGCTCTGGTGGACATGCATGCCGGAGCCGTTGTCGCCGAAGAGCGGCTTGGGCATAAAGGTGGCCGTCATGCCATGCTTCTTGGCGATCATGCGGATGATGTATTTGTAGTTGAGAAGATTGTCGGCCATCTTGACCAGTGGGCCGAAGCGCATGTCGATCTCACACTGGCCGGCGGTGCCCACTTCGTGGTGGTGCACCTCACACTTGACGCCCATATCCTTGAGCGCCAGGATGATCTCCGAGCGAATGTCCTGCAGTGTGTCGGAGGGCGGCACCGGGAAGTAACCTTCCTTGTGGCGCAGCTTGTAACCGAGGTTGGGGCACTCTTCGCGGCCTGTGTTCCAGATGCCTTCGTTTGAGTCAACGAAGTAGTAGCCGCTGTGCGCCGTCTGATCGTAGCGCACGTCGTTGAAGAGATAGAATTCCGCTTCCGGGCCCCAGTAGCTGATGTCGGCAATTCCGGTTTTCTTCAAATACGCTTCGGCCTTCTGTGCCACATGGCGCGGATCGCGCGTATAGGCCTTGCGGCTGATGGGGTCGAAGACGTTGCAGATGATGTTCATCGTGGGGACAGCGAGAACCGGGTCCACCACCGCTGAATCCGCATCTGCAATCAGCAGCATGTCGCTCTCATGGATCTGCTGGAATCCGCGGATGCTCGAACCATCGAAGCCGATGCCATCGCTGAACAGATCGTCCTCAAGGTCTTCCACTGGGATGGAAAAATGCTGCCACATGCCGGGCAGGTCGATAAATCGCAGGTCGACGATTTTCACGCCGGCATCTTTGGCAAGCTTCTTCACGTCATTCGGAGTTCGCGGCATTCTTAGTTCTCCTTTCGCTTGGTGTTGTTCAACCCAAGCACGAGTTGAGTTGTGGAGGTCGAGCCAAACTGCGGCATTCTTTCAAAAAAAAGTGCGATAAGAATAGGATTCCGCCTCATCCGCGAACTGAACAGCGGACATTTGGCTGGAGCGGTAACCGGGCGGCGGTTCAACGCGAATTGGATAGGAGCCCGGAATTCGCAAGTATCCTAGTGTCACCAGCATAAAGAATCCGTGAGGATTTTGGAGTTTTTGGGTGTGGAAAACCCGGTTACCGGCAGTTTCCTGGGCCCACGTTTCCGTCTCTGATTCCCCGGACGTCGCGATCGGAGCCGGGCAAACGAATCGATACCGTGGACCGGACAGAACAAGCGCGCCTTCGAAAGCTACAATGAAACAGCCGCCCGGCAAGAAGGCTATGGTTACGCGCCGACCTTCGGTGGAAAGCAACGGACCGACCGTGCAGGATACTCTGCGAGCGGTTCTCTCCAGAAATCCCTCGGCTCTCGGAGCACTGAAATTCCTTTTCCCAAACGCGGCAGAGAGCATGTCCTTTCAGGGTTTGCGGATTCAACCTCTCGTTGCGGCACACCGCAACCTTTTCAGCGCGGAACCTTTTCTGTTGCCAAAGGAACGATTCGGAGGCTCCCAGGACGTTGCGCTGGCTGCCTTGGTCCGCAACGCTGTGGATGAGGCTCTTCGTGCTTATGCTCATACGAGCCCGCATCTTTTGGACTATGTGGGGAAAACTCCCATCTCCCCTTACGGAAGCCTGGGCTTGAGCGTCAGCCGCTGGGGGCAGGTGGATTGGGACTACGTGCGCGATCTCGATTGGCGAATCTTTTTGCCTCCCGAGATCGGCCATGTGTCCGGCTTCAAATCGTATTTGGAGCAGAACCTGACAGAAAAGCTTCACGAATACAATCTCTTTCCGCTGTTGGCAGGGAAGGATGCGGAAGGACTGCCCCAGGTGCAACTACGCGACAAGAAGACTGAGGACTTCCACGGGTTTCACTTCTTTCTGATCGCGATGAAGCCTGGGTTCGTCCGGGGAAATATTCATCGCGATGGCGGCTACTCTCCGCACTTCGCCTATTTTCCTGAAGGCTCGCTCGATCAGCACCTGGAATCGACCAAGCTGCGGTGGTCTGACGTGATCGTGCAGCAGCGAGAAGACTATATCCAAATGTTCGACCAACTGAGCTTCAACATCTTCGGTGAAAATACGGGAAAAGACCGCCTGTACAAAACGTACGGCTGGTACCTGCACAAAGCATTCAAGTGGTATGCCACGCTAGCGAGGGCGCGAGGGCTCTCGTCGCTTGAGGAAGATCTTCTCTATCAATATGAACATTTTCAAGGATCGGAGGCGGAGCTTTCCTACCTGGCGAGATATCGATATTACGCGCGCATGTCTCCCAGCCCGCAACACCTGGATGACGTTGATCGCGATCTGGCCCGCGCCGCAAGCATTGTTTACGCGCGGGCGAGAAACACCCATGATCCGATGGTCGGGCACCAGATCAGCGTTGACAGCGCTGACATCATCCTTTTGGAAACGGTCCCCGAGAAATTCGCGGTGCGGGCCGGGAAGCTTCTCAAGCAGGTTGAATCTCGTTTGCCAGATCAGATGAAGTGTGCCCCAATACCTGAGGCGATCCGATTCGCTGACAATCTTCCTGCGCCTTCCACCGCGCACCTCGACGGTCACGGGCAAACTGCCTTGATACCAGCCGAATGGTCAATGGTCTTCTGCGATTCTTACGTCAGACAAGTCGTGAAAAAGGCCACAAAAGAGAAACGGTCCGTCGAGGAAAAGGAAATCCGCCAGGCCCTCGTGGC
>JBEKRG010000217.1:0-4476 GCA_049518955.1 Occallatibacter sp. | reverse complement strand
GTCGCCACGCTGCGTGCGCGAGCTCCGCGCCGCCCCGCCTTGCGCGCCGCCCATCGAGAACATCTCGCCAAATAAATCGCCGAAAATGTCGCCCAGGTCCACGCCGCCCGCAAACGGACTGCCGCCGAACCCTTGCGCGCCCAGCCCGGCATGACCAAACCGGTCGTAAGCCGCGCGCTTGTCCGGGTCGCACAGCACCTGATAGGCCTCACTGGCCTCTTTGAACTTTTCTTCGGATACGCGGTCGCCGGGATTGCGGTCAGGATGATACTTCAGCGCTTGTTTCCGGTATGCGCTCTTGAGTTCCTGATCCGTGCATTCGCGCGAGACTCCCAGAACCTCGTAATAATCCGCTTTGCTCACTCTTGTATTAGAACCCATTCTTCCCTTCGGTCGTTTCAGTTCCAGTTCTTCGCTCCGCCTCAGCCCCTTCGCTCTCCCTCAATCGAGCTAATGGCTAAAGGCTGCTTTATTCATCCACTTGTTTCGCATTGTGCGCCACGCGCACCAGCGCCGGCCGCAGCAGCCGCTCGCGAATCTTGTAGCCCCGGCGAACTTCTTCGGCCACATGCTGATCCGGCACATCGTCGCGCTCTATCGTCCCCAGCGCTTCATGGAACCGCGGATCGAATGCCTCGCCCACCGTGGGCACCACCTTCACCTGCATCTTCTCCAGAATCTCTTCCATCTGCTTCACAATCAAGCTCACGCCCGACCGCAGCTGCTCCGCCGATCCCTTCGCCTTCAGCGCAAGCTCCAGATTGTCCAGCACCGTCAGAAACTGTTCTGCCACGCTGCCGGTCGCATACTCGCGATACTCGGCCCGCTCTCGCTCCGCGCGTTTGCGCGCATTTTCAAACTCTGCCTGCAGCCTTGCCAGCCGATCCAGCAGCCGATCGCGCTCCGCCGTCAACCGGTCGAATTCCGTCCGCTCAGTCGCCTCTTCTGCGACTCCGGTCTCTGCCTGCTCCGCCTCGGCAGCGAACTCTTCCTCAGCCGTTGGTGCAGGCAGCTCCGTCGATGGATCGAGCCGTACCTCTCGCTCTTCAAGCACCGGGGCATCCACTTCAGTCAATTGTGTTTTCTGCTTCCACATGGTTCAGCACATTCTCCCAAAATCCTCTTGCGCGTCTTCTTATTGGATGATTCTTTTCGCGTCCGGCTGCAAGCCTTCTGCGCCAGTCTTGAGATTCGGCGCATCCGGAGCCGCTCGTCCAGCCCCCGGAAACGCCCCGCCTACGCTGCCGGTACCTACGCAGTTGGAACGTCCAGAATCCGCTCGGAGAGCCGCGCGATGTAGCTCACCGCTTGGATCATCTCCTGATATTGAATCCGGGTGGGCGCGATCACCGCCACGGTTCCCAGGTTCCCGCCGCCAAGCCGCGCCGGTGCGCCAATCAGCACCAGGTCCTGCATGGCCGGAGAAGCCTCATCCAGGCCCACCACCACGCGCACTTCCTGTTCGCGGCCGTCCACATACGCATTGAGCAATTCCACCAACCGTTGCTTGGCCTCTACAGCCAGCAGCATCTGACGCAGCCGCTCGCGGTCCTGTTCGGCCGTGATCAGGTTCGCTATCCCGTCCACAAAAATCGTCACGCTGCTTTCGCCGCCGGCCAGCGCGCCCTTGCAGCACAGTTCTTCAACCGACGTCAACAGCTCCCGATAGGCCTCGCGCTCCATCTCCACGCGCCGCGCCACTTCGGCCCGGATCCGCTCGATCGGCCAGCCGCGGAAACTTTCGTTCAAATACGTGCCCGCCGTCTCCAGCTCCACCGCCGTCATCTGGTGATCCACCGCCAGCACGCGATCCTGAACCGCGCCCGCCTGCGTCACCAGCACGGCCAGCACGCGCCCTGTCGACAACCGCGAAAAATGAATGTGCTCCAGCACCTGTCCCGTGGTCGAGCTCGCCAACGCCACTCCCAGCCCGCTCGAAATCAGCGCCAGCACGTGCGAGGTGCGCTCCAGGTAATCATTCGAACTGGACACCCCGGCAAAGCTCTCCTCAATTTGTCCGCGGCGAGCTTCGCTCATTGGCGATTCCCCGCGTCCCGGCACGTTCGCGCCAAGGCCCGTGGCCGTCCGCCCCGCGTGCGTGATCTGTTCTACGTAGTAGCGGAATGCGACCGCCGTGGGAACGCGTCCGGCCGACGTATGAGGTTGCTCCAGCAGGCCTGCCTCGCCCAGCGCCGCCATCACGTTGCGCAAAGTCGCTGAACTAAGCCCGTCCCGGTCGGCGAAAAAGTGCGCAACCGCCTGCGATGCCACCGGTTCGCCAGTCGCGATGTATAGCTCGATAATGGCCGTCAACACCAGCCGCTCACGTGGGCTCAGGCGCGTTTCGGGCATCTTTGCTGTTCTCCGTCCTCTTCGGCACGCAGCTCGGGACTGGCCAATGAGCAGCCTGCCGCCGAACCTTGTCCCGCCTTTAAGTGCTTATATTTCCTGCACTTAAGAAGGGAATTTTCCACACATCCCCACCTTGATCTTACGGAGCGCAAGCAGTCACTGTCAAGACACCGGAAGGTTACCCCCGAGTGCCGGTGGGATCGTTTCCGTGGAAGTGGCCTTCTCACAGATCCTTCAAAAAACGGCTCCCTCCGCCAAAAAAATGTGAATCCTCCGGCCGCTCTCAAGTCTGTGATTCTCCATCGCTTTCTGGTGTTGCCCATTACCAAAGGCACCGCAGATGGTAACTCGCGAGGCCAATTTGATGCTAATGTTATGCACTGGCGTTTGCTGGGTACGCTGCGCAGCAGGCCGCTCGGCTTTGGCGTTTGTTGTCTTTCTCGGAGGGGCCCCCCATGAATCGAATCTTCCCACGCTTTCTCTCGCTTGTTCACCCCAAGTCCACCGTCCACTTCCTTGCTGCCATCGTGTTCGCGTCTGTCGCCTTGCTTGCCGCAGTCGCGCCAGCGCAGGCGCAGTCCTCCGCGCCGCTCGACAAGCACTCCCGAAGAATCGAGAAGCGACTCGCCAAATATCGCCAGGGCACATTTCTCGATTTTGAATTTCGCGACAGCTCGCAGACCTTTGGTTCTCTCGGCCCATTGTCTCCCGGGTCGTTCCAGTTCACTGATTCCGATAGCAATAAGACCCAGACGCACTCTTATTCGGAATTGGTGCATGTGAAACAGGCCAGGGAGTACATTGGCGAAGGCTCGGAGCCGCGGCATCACGTTCGCCTGCTCGTGCCCGTGATCATAGGGGCTGGAGCCGCGGCCGCCGGCATCGCTGCCTACGAAGTCCTGCACTGATCGGTCGCCCTCTGCCTGATAGATTCTTTAGAGGGCCGCGCTGCGTCGCGCCCCGAAAGAGCCCTAAACGAGCCCATGCTCCATCCCACTGAAGATCTCCGCATTCAATGGACCAAGGTCGTTCTCCCTCCTGTCTTTCTTGAGGAAGAGCTTCCTGTCACTGAAGCTGCGTCGTCCACCATCTACGGTGCCCGCAACGAGATCATTTCGATTCTCAAAAAAGAAGACGACCGCCTCCTCGTCCTCGCCGGCCCCTGCTCCATTCACGATCCACAGGCTGCCCGTGAATACGCCCGCCTTCTCAAAAGCGCGATCGCCGAATTCGCCGCCGACCTGCGCGTCGTCATGCGTGTCTACTTTGAAAAGCCCCGCACGACCATCGGATGGAAAGGCCTTATCAACGATCCGCATCTCGACGGCACCTACAAGATCAACGATGGCCTGCGCATCGCGCGCCATCTTCTCATCGACCTTGCGGAAATGGGCGTGCCCACCGGAACAGAGTTTCTTGACATGATCTCGCCGCAATACATCGCCGGCCTTGTCTGCTGGGGAGCCATCGGCGCGCGCACCTCCGAGAGTCAGGTCCATCGCCAGCTTGTCTCCGGGGTGTCGTGTCCCGTTGGATTTAAGAACGCCACTTCAGGCGACGTTCAGGTTGCCGTTGACGCGGTGCTCTCCGCCGCCTGCTCGCACACGTTTCTCGGACACACGCATCATGGCCAGTCGGCCATCTTCGTCACCGCCGGCAACCCCGATTGCCACATCATCCTGCGCGGCGGCCGCAAAACCGTCAACTACACGGCCAATTGCGTTGCCGAAACCGCTGCCCTCATGCAGAAGACAGGCATCGCGCCACGCATCATGATCGACTGCAGCCACGCCAACAGCGGCAAGGATTACCGCCGTCAGGCCATTGTCTGCCGCGACGTTGCGGCTCAAATCGCCGCCGGCAATCGCAACATCATCGGCGCCATGATCGAGAGCAATCTCGTTGCCGGCGCGCAAGAGCTCGTCCTCGGCCAGCCGCTCGTCTACGGCCAGAGCATTACCGATGGCTGCATCGACTGGACTGAGACGCGCACGCTGCTGGCCGAACTCGCCGCCGCCGTGCGCGCGCGCCGCAAATCCAAGCCAGCACGCAAATAGGCCGGCGCGCTCATCCGCACCGGCCCGTCACTTGCTCACTCTTTCACTTCTTCACTTAACCGTTCAC
>JBEKRG010000216.1:0-4619 GCA_049518955.1 Occallatibacter sp. | reverse complement strand
TGCAGGCACTGCGGAAACCAGTACGCCGATCATAAAAAACATCGTCACTGCATAGGGCCCGGGAGCAGCCATGCCCGGTTCGCCGTTCAATGCGTGCGCCACAAACGGATAAAAGCAGCCCATCAGCACGCCGCAAGCCAGGCTGATAACGATGCCGCGGCCCGTCGTTGCCTTGGCTGTGGCTTCGCGCCGGCGATAAGCTGCCGCATCCAGGATGATGGCCACCACCACCAGCGCGACACCGCCAAAAAGCAGCAGAGGATTACCCACAGGCTTAAGAACGTAATTCGAGATCGCGCCGATCACCAGTGCGAGTCCGATCCCGACAGGGAAAGCGACCGCCAATCCGGCCACATCAATTGCCGCCACCAGCAGCAGGTTTGCCACGTTGAAGATTGCGCCGCCCGCAATCGCGTAGAGCATCGGTCCCATAGCAGTCTGTTTCAGATCGGCCAGGAACGGCGTTCCGACGCTTCCGATGCTGCCCGCGGTGAGGCCCCAGAAGATGGCGCCCGCCACCATTCCCAAAACGTAATCCCAATAGAAAAGTTGAAAGCGGTAGCTAGGGCAAAGCTTGAGAGTGTTGGCCCACGATCCCCAGCAAATCATGGTCAGGATCGTGAGGCACAGCGCAGCCGGATACGTCTCTGGAAAAAGCATCGAAATTCACTCCGTGCACAGGTGAACGCGCGACAAGAATGGAACCATAACACATCGGCGCCGCTATTGTTTAGAGCACAAGATGGGGGGAATTCTTGAGTGGTTTACTCCGTTCTGCCAACCACGATCGCGGCTAGTTCTGACTGGCTACTGCTTCGCCGCCTTCAACGCCTCCGTCAGCGCCGGAACCACTTCGAACAAATCGCCGACAATTCCGTAGTCAGCCACTTCGAAGATGGGCGCGTCAGGATCCTTGTTGATAGCGACGATGCACTGCGAGCCTTTCATGCCGACTAGGTGCTGAATGGCCCCGGAGATTCCGACTGCAAGATAGAGCTTCGGCGCAACCGTCTGGCCTGAGCTGCCCACCTGCCGCTCCATCGGCAGCCACCCGTTGTCGCAGATCGGTCGCGAAGCAGCCAGTTCCGCGCCCAAAGCTGCAGCCAATTCCTGTACCAGGGAAAGATTCTGCGCCTCCTTGATGCCGCGTCCAACACTCACGATGCGCTGGGCCGATCCAAGGTCGACCGTCTGCTCCGACGCGCGGAACGGCTCGCCGGGTCGCGTGCGAATCGCTTCGGCTGGAATCTCTGGAGTGAAATGGAAAATATTCATTACGCCGCCGCCGGCTGGGTTATCTTGAAACGCCCCGCTCTGGATCGAAACAAAACACGGCCCGCTGCCTTCGTGGCGATACTTCCCGCTTATTCTCCCTTGGAATAGTTGGCGCAGAAACAAGGGGCCAGCTACAATCCCCGTCACATCGCCAATGAGCGACTGTCCGAATCGCGCAGCGAGGCGAGGAGCATAATCACGCACCTGATAGCTGTGGGGGAAAATGACGTATGCAGGTTCCAGCTTGCGGATCAATTGCTCAAAGGCAAGCACGTAGCCGTCAGAAGTGTAGTTCTTAAGCAGCGGATGCAGGATTGCGTGCCCGGCCGAAGGCGGGGGGCCGAAAGCTTCGAGAAAGATTTCCGAATTGGGATTACCGACTCCGGCCGCTTCTATCGGCAGTCCCGTCAGACCGGCAAGGACGCGCCCAGCAGTAAGGGTCTCTTGGAAGAAACGGGCCTTACCGTCCTTCCGAGCTTCCTGCACAACCAAAATGCAGTTCATAGGACGCGCGCCTCCGTTTTCAGCTTCTCTACCAAAGCCGCCGCAGCTTCTTTGGCCGCACCCGGCAAAATCTGCGTGGACTTTTGCTTCATCGGCGCAAAGATTTGCTCAAGCACGCCTGTCGACGTGCCGTCCGCGCCGAGCTCCGCAGCGCTCACTGTGCGCAGTTCTTTTGTCTTAGCCTTCTTGATTCCCATCAGCGTGGCGTAGCGCAGCTTGTTCCCGCCCGACTGTATCGTCAGCACCGCGGGCGTGGGCAGGTCGATTGACTGGAACCATCCCTCTTCAAGCTCGCGCTTCACCTTCAGCCCGGATTCAAACTTCTCCACGTGAAGAATCATCGTGGCGTGCGGCAGCCCAAGCAGTTCGGCGACGATCACGCCCGTTTGTCCCAGTCCAACGTCTTCCGATTGCAATCCTGTGAGCACAAGATCGGGATTCTCCGGCTTGATGGCAGCAGCCAGCAAACGCGCCACGCCTAAGGCATCGCGCCCATTCAGGTCATCGCAGACAATGGCTATCGCGCGGTCCGCGCCTTTCGCGAGCGCTTCGCGAATCGTCGAACCAGCGCGCTCCGGCCCGGCGCTTACTACAATCACCTCGCCGCCGTTCTTCTCTTTGAGCTGCAGTGCCTCTTCCAGCGCATAGGCGTCGGGCTCATTCATCGCCCACTGCAAATCCGCCTCGTCAATCCACTTCCCGTTCGCCGCGATGCGCACCTGCGCGTCGCGGTCCGGAACCTGCTTGATGGCTACAATGATCTTCATCCTTCGGCTCTCCCGCGCTTCTCTGCAGTCACTCCGGCAATCCCCGCGCCGCCAACTGCGCAATGTCCATCAGCTCCGGCGCGCTCTCGCCTTTTTCCGCAAACGCATCCCGGAACATCGTATTGCAGAATGGGCAGGCCGTGCCGATCACACTCGCTCCCGTCGCGGCCAACTCGGCTGCACGCACATGGCTCACGCGCTCGCCCTTCTCCTCGCCAAGAAACACCAGCCCTCCGCCCGCGCCGCAGCAAAAACTGCGCTCATGCGAGCGCGGCGCTTCCACCAACTCTCCGGCCAGCGCAGCCACCTTTCGGGGTTCGTCATAAACGCCGCGATACCGCCCCAGATAGCACGGATCATGAAATACGATTTTCTCCTGGTTTTGGATGGGCGGAAGTTGGCGAGCGAAGCGAGCCAGAAACTCGCTGTGATGCTCAACCCCAGGCGGCGTTCCGTACGCTTTCCAGTCCTCCTGAATGGTCCGTACGCAATGCGGGCAAATCGACACGATCTTCTTCACGCGATTCTGCTTGAGTGCTTCAAGGTTCGCCTCGGCCAATTGCTGAAAGACAAGATCGTTTCCCAGTCGCCGCGCCGGGTCGCCCGTGCAGCGCTCCTTACGCATTACGCCGAAGCTGACTTTGAGGTAAGCGAAGATCTTAACCAAAGCCAAAACAATCTCGCGGCCGCGGGGGTCGTACGCGCCCATACATCCGAGCCACAGGCAATACTCCTGCGTCCCGTCGAATAGCGGCAGGGAATTCTTCTCGACAAACTTGTCGCGCTCTGTGGCGCTCATGCCCAGTGCATTGTTACCCCGCTCCAGGGCCAAAAAAAGCTTTGCTCCATGATCGTCATCCCACGCACCCGTATTCACCGCACCGCGCCGCAGCCCAACGATGATCGGCACATGCTCGATCCCCACTGGGCACTGGAACTCGCACGCCCCGCACGTGGTGCACTCGAACACGGCCTCCTGCGCGTTGTATTTACCGAGCAGCGGCTCCTCGGAATGCGGTCCGTATTCGTTGAGGTAGCCGCGCAGCCCGAGGACGATCTGTTTGGGGTTGAGCAGCTTGCCCGTATTGTTGGCCGGGCAATGCTCCATACAGCGCCCGCATTCCACGCAGGAGTATGCCTGCAAGCTGACCAGTTGCGTCAAATCCTTTCCCGCCACGAGCCCAAAGTCTTCATCGTCGGCCAGTGGGGGAATCTTCGCGAATCCACCCCGCGAAAGGAAAACCGTAAACGGGCTCAGCACCAGATGCAGGTGCTTGGTGTGCGGAATGAGCGGCAAAAACGCGAGCAGCGTAATCGTATGAGCCCACCACAGCGCGCGTGCGGCATCTCCCGTTCCCGGCACGAAGAACGCCGCCAGATACGTGATCATCAGAACGAAGATCAGCAGCGCAATCAGTCCCGATCCCCAGGAAACTTCGCCAAGCCACTTGGGCCGCGCGACAAACCGCCGCACAAACAGTCCGAAGATGCCCACGGCGCAGGCCGCCGCGAATAGTGCCGCAACATCGAAATAGAACTGCCCCACGCGTCCTGCCGGATCGAGAAACCCAAGCCCGAAAATCGTTGCGCAGTGGTTCAGCGTGACCAGCGCGAAAGCGCAGAACGCCCAGAAGACCGGCGCGTGCGCCACTCCGGCCAGCGGCCGTTCGCGGATGACCTTACCCTGGAGCAGCACTTCCCAGACAAAATCGCGCACGCGCCTGCCGATGGGAAACAAATGAAAGTCCGGGTCCTTCTTGGATTGGAGGATTTTGCCCGCAATCGGCCCGAACCGCCGCCAGAAACCGAGAAGCGACAGAACTGCGAGGGCCGCAAACAAACCTCGCTCCCATGCGAAGAAGTGCTGGGGTTCAGCCAAAGTTGGGAGAAAAGATGTCATGATCGAACTGGAAATTGAAGACAATCAATTTGCATTGCCGATTTTGGCGCGCTATTCAGCAAATTGCTGGCTTCGAATAGTATCCTAGCCGGTGCTGGCGCTCCCGATCGCGCTGCGCAGCATTCTTTCACTTTGGGGTATACGCTTGGCCAAGTATCTTGTTACCGGAGCCG
>JBEKRG010000215.1:0-4740 GCA_049518955.1 Occallatibacter sp. | reverse complement strand
CCGATTTGTGGACACGCAGCGGCTGCTCGACATTGCGAAGCAGTATCACGTGCGGATTCGGGCACTGCGGCGGGTGGGCCATTTTGTACCTCAAGGGATTCCATTGGCGATGGTAGCGAAGGGCGAGCGGCTGGGGCTGGAGGGAACGGCGCGACTGCAGGCAGCGTTTGATATGGGACCGACACGGACGCTGCAGCAGGATGTCGAGTTTGGGGTGCTGCAGATTGTCGATATTGCGCTGAAGGCGATCTCACCGGCGGTGAACGATCCGTCGACGGCGATCAGTTGCGTGGATCAGCTGAGTCGGGTAGTGATCCGCTATGTGGCCCGACGGCCTCCGGACGAACTGTTGTTCGATCCGCCGGGCGTCATCCGGGTAAGCCTGGGGTGGATCCAGTTTCCGCGGCTGCTGGACGCGGCGTTTGAGCAAATCCGCATGTACGCGAAGACGGATCTGGCGGTGAGTCTGCGGCTGCTGCGAGCGCTGGGCGACGTTGCGGCATCGACGCCTGACCCGGAGTACCGGAAGATCCTGCTCTCTCGGGGATGGCGAGTGGTAGAAGGCTGCGCTGAGAAGCTGGGCGAGGACGAGATGCGTGAGCTGCGGATGCGACAGGAGTCGCTGGCGGGGCTGATGACGGAGGCGCTCCCCGGAACTTCGGACGTCGACTGATGCCTTTAGCGAGTCACGCATTGACGCTGTTGCTAGACCCGGATGGCCGTCCTGAGCGAGTCGCCAATCCGGATATTACCCCGTTTTGGGGTAATATCCGTGTTGCCGGTTCAGGCATCACAGTTGAACGTTTGTGAAAATGATTTCCAGATCCTGCTCCGCCAATCCAATCAAACCAATAGCGTGCTCCGCCTATCCGGTCGCGCAAGAGGCTATGGGTAATTTTACATATTCATGCGGACAGAACCGGGATTGCCGGATCTCATGGTTGGCGGCCCGCCCGGTTCCTCGGCGTTAGAATCATCTTCGAAGCGTCGAACCAAATGAACCTCTTGAATTCCAAATCCATGCAGCAGGTTGGCATTCACATGCTCCGGGTCCTCGTCTGCCTTGTGCTCGTCGCGACAATCACCTGGATTGCCTTCTCTGTTTTGAATGTCAATGCCCTGATTGTGGGCTTCGCATACGTGCTCGCTGTCCTCGTCGTAGCAGCTCGATGGGGTCTCACTGAATCGTTCGTGACCTCTGTGGCCGCGATGCTCTGCCTCAACTATTACTTTCTTCCGCCGATCCTATCTCTCACCATCGCTGATCCGCAAAACTGGGTGGCACTGTTTGTCTTTATGGTGACAGCGATCACCGCGAGCCAACTTTCGGCGAGTGTTCGGAAGCGTGCAGCGGAGGCTCAGGCTCGCAGGATCGAGGTAGAACGTCTCTATCAGCTCAGCCTGTCGTTGATGCTGATCGATAACACAATCGAGATTGGGCCCCAGGTAGCGGCCAGCGTCAGGACTCAGTCGGGATTCTTTGTAGTTGCTTTCTGTGACAGGCAGACTTCTGAGATTTTTTTCGCGGGAATTGAAGATCAGAGGATCGAGCAAGATATGTTGCGCTCCGTTGCTATTGGGGAAGCGGCTTGGTTCGTTTCTCGAAAGGTCTCTACTCCAACCGGCGTCGAAGTAATCATTGTCCCTGTCGCGCTTGGGGGGAGAATGCTGGGCAGTCTCGGCGCAATCGGCCCTTCATTATCTGAACCTGCCGTGCAAGCGATTGCGAATCTAGTCGCAACCGCAATCGAGCATGCAAACCAACAGAGCGCTCTTGGGAGACTTGAAGTGGCTCGCCGCAACGAGCAGCTTCGCAGTACCCTTCTCGATGCGCTCGCGCACGATTTTCTCACCCCTCTCACTTCCATCAAGAGCTCCATAACTACGGTACGTTCCGAATATAGTCATGACCCTGAGGAAGACGAGTTTCTTGCCGTTGTGGAGGAAGAGACGGACAGGTTGGGCGAAATGATCAACGAGACTACGGATATGGCGCGGATCGAGCCGGGCAAGCCTCAGATACAGCGCCGTCAAGTGTCGGTGCCCGATCTCATTGGCTCTTCTCTGCGTCGCATGAAGAATCTGTTGGACGGCCGGCCGCTGGAGGTCAAGATCCAGGAAGATATTTCAAATGTCGATGCAGATCCGGATATGATCGGACTCGCCCTGCGCCAGTTACTAGGCAACGCCGTCAAGTATTCCCCTCCTGAAACAATGATTGGAATATCGGCGAGCCAGATTGAGGACACCGTCACGATAGGAGTTCGCGATCATGGCTCGGGGATACCGCCAGACGAACTAGACGCGATTTTCGAGCGTTTCTATCGAGGAAAGCAAACACAGGAATCGGTGGCAGGGACAGGAATGGGGCTGAGCATTGCGCGCGACATCGTACGCGCTCATCATGGAAAGCTGCGGGTGCAGAACACGCCGGAAGGCGGTGCCCAGTTCTCGTTCACATTAGCCGCATTTCATGAGGTACAGTTGTCATGAAGACGGCAAAGATTCTCGTTGTCGATGATGATCCGCAGCTCCGGCGTGTGATGAAGGCTGCGTTAACCAAGCAGGGGTACATCATAGGAGATGCAAGAAGCGGCGAGGCAGCGCTTGAAAAGCTGCGCGATGAGCGCTATGACCTGGTCATCCTGGACCGGAATATGCCGGGAATGGGCGGAATCGAAGCCTGTCGTTCGATGCGCGAGCATTCAGACATGGGGATCATCATGCTTACTGTTCGAAAGACTGAAGAGGAGAAGATCGAAGCTCTGGATGCAGGCGCAGACGACTACATCACTAAGCCCTTCAGTATGCCCGAACTGCTCGCTCGCATTCGAGCCAACCTGCGGCGTGCTCCCTTGGCAACGCGCCAGGGATCGAACCTGATCACGTTCGATCAGGTTCAGGTTGATCTGGATACCCATCACGTATCGATTCAAGGCCGTGATGTGCGCCTGACTCCCAAGCAGTTCGAGGTTCTCAATTATTTAATTGCGAATCCGAATGTTTCAATACCCCACGCGAAAATCCTCCAAGCGGTCTGGGGTCCAGACTACGGTGGTGAGGTCGAATACTTACACGTATTAGTTAATCAGCTTCGCAAGAGGATAGAGCCTGACCCTTCCAAGCCGCGCTATATCCTCACAGAGCCATGGTTCGGTTACAGGTTTCAGTTGCCCCTCAGCAAAACCTAGCTCCTGCCCCTTATTGGCAATTCGCGCTTACGAACAGCCTCGCGCCCATACCAATCTGAGCCAATCCCTTTAGGAATAATTTAGGCACCTTTCAGGACTTCATTAGAGACGGAGCCATAACCTTCCGATTGTGCAGGCTGGTGCTAGACAGTCTGTCTGGAAGGTGCGCCGTGGTTGTACTGGTCGTAGTGGGCGCGTTTTGCGCTGTTGGTGTTGCATTCATGATCTTTTTCTTGGTCGGCACTCAGCGTGATCTCAATCGCGAAAGAAAAGCCAATGCACAGGGCCAGCCCCCACATTCACGACGTTGGTAGAGCTGAAACTTTCGGACAGATGGCTTTGCGGACAAGACTCCGCATTGGGCTACACGCCGCTTACCACTCAGTTTGCGGCGGCGCATGAAACCAAACCTCATCGGAAGCGGCAGCGCCCGATGGAGTTTACCGGATGGAGAAGTGAGACCTGCGATGCAAGATTTAACGATGTTGCTGTTCACCGTAGTTTTCTTCGGCCTGGCGTTTCTGTACGTCAAGGCTTGCCAGAAGTTGAGGTAACCCATGGATATCATCACTGGATTTGCGCTGATTCTGTCCGTTTTGCTGTTCGGCTACCTCATCGCCACCCTGCTTTTCCCGGAGAAGTTCTAACATGTCCGCAAACGGTTGGTTGCAATTTGCCATATTCTCCGCGATTTTGCTGGCAAGCGTTCGTCCGGTGGGCATCTATCTAGCCCGCGTACTGGAGGGTGAGCGCACCTGGCTGGATCCGGTCCTTCGTCCTATCGAACGGCTCATCTACAAGCTTTGCTGCGTCGATGCCGCCAAAGAAATGAACTGGCGGCAGTATGCCTATTCTGCGCTGGGCTTTTCCGCCGTCACTCTGCTGGCTACCTACGCCCTCGAGCGTCTGCAAGCTATGTTGCCGTGGAACCCCCAGCACCTCGCCGCCGTGGGCCCGGATCTCGCCTGGAACACCGCCGCCAGCTTCACCACCAACACCAACTGGCAGTCGTACACGCCTGAGACCACCATGAGCTATCTCACCCAGATGGCTGGCCTAGCGACGCACAACTTCTGGTCAGCGGCCATGGGCATCGCGGTGGCCGTGGCCCTGATCCGCGCCATCAAGCGGACCTCTTCCGCCACCATCGGCAACTTCTGGGTGGATACGACGCGCTCACTGCTCTATGTCCTGCTGCCGGCCTCAATCATCGGCGCACTGCTGCTGGTCGCGCAGGGCGTTCCGCAGAATCTAAAGGCCTACACCACGGCCCATCCGCTCGAGCAGCCTGGGCAGACGCAGACCATTGCGCAAGGGCCAGTGGCCTCGCAGGAAGTCATCAAGGAAATGGGCACCAACGGCGGCGGATTCTTCAACGCCAACAGCGCTCATCCCTTCGAGAACCCGACGCCGCTCTCGAACCTCTACGAAATGTTCTTGATCTTCTCGATTGGCGCAGGACTCACGTATACACTTGGCCGCATGACCGGCTCGCCAGGCCACGGCTGGGCGGTGCTGGCTGCAATGTTCATACTCTTCTCGGACGGAT
>JBEKRG010000214.1:0-4771 GCA_049518955.1 Occallatibacter sp. | reverse complement strand
AAGTCGTTGCCGGTGGGAATGGGCAGGACTTCGAGCTTGACGCCGAACTTGCGCCGCAGCTTCTCGGCCTTCGGGTAGTCCTCCTCGCGGAAGAGCCCATTCAACTCTGGCCGCACCTGCTCGATGTACTGCGGATAGACGGTAAGAAACGCCTCGACGCCCTGCTCGAAGCTGGCCTCGAACTCCCGCATCCGCGCGGTCAGATCGAAGTAGAGATTCGACGGCAGCAGGCGGTATCCCTCATCGGTCCAGGGCAGCGTGATCTTGTAGAAGTACTGGCGGACCTGACCGGCGAGCGTGCGCAATTCGTCAAGCTTGTCGGCCCCGCGCAGCAGTTGCTTGTTGTAGCGGCCGGCGCTCATCGGAGCGCCGTTCCTTTCGGCCACGTCGCGGCTGACGCCGCGGTCGTGTTTGACGGCCGTCCAGATGCTGATATGGACGGCGGCGAGCATAGCGCGTTCTTGAATCATTGGACAACTCCCTGGTGCTCGATGCCGAAGCGGATGAACTCCGGCGTGTGGGTGATGGCGCGGTCCCGCGCCGCCGCGTCGCGCATGGCCATCACGCGCATCTCCGCGGGCATCCGGTCGAGATACTTGAGGCCGCGCGCGATGGAACTATCGCTCATCACCCGGCCCAGCGCCGTCGAGATGGCAATCTGTGCGGACGGTTCTGTCGGCAGCGGCGCCGACTCGGGATTGAGCAGGATCTCGTCGATCGACGGCAACTGGCGGAAGAGGCGCAGAAAGGCCAGCAGTTCCGCAGATGCGGCCTGCCCCACGGTCCCGTCGAGCAATTGCGCCTCGAACTCTCCAGCGCCGGTTAGAAAAGCTGTGTTCTGCCTGCGCGCCACGCCGCAAAGAACATGTGAAGCCATCTCCCAGGAGCGCGGAGTGGGCCAGGCATTGGCGTCCGAGGTTGTGTCGGCCGCGTGCAGCAGGTCCGGCTTGAAGCGCAGAAAGGCGATGATCTCCGGTCGCACGCCCGCGCCCACGGCCCACCTGCACCAGTCGCTCAGGTCTGCTTCGAGTTCAAGATGGACAAAGCGGTTGCGCAGAGGCCGCGGCATCGCGAAGTGCACGCCACGCTCCGATGCCGGATTGCCGGCGGCGATGACGACCCACCCTTCGGGGAGCACGTATTCGCCCAATTTGCGGTCGAGGACGAGTTGGTAACAGCCGGCCTGCGTCATCTGCGGCGCCGAAGTCAACTCGTCTAGAAAGAGAATGCCTTTGCCTTCGGTGGGCAGAAACTTGGGCGGAACCCACTCGGTCTGGTCCGATGCGATGCGCGGAAGGCCGCGCAGATCGACCGGATCTAGCTGCACGGCGCGCACATCAAGGAAAGAGATGTTGAGATCGCGCGCCACCTGGGCGACAATCTGCGATTTGCCCACGCCGCACGCGCCCCAAATGTGCAAAGGCACACATTCGCCGATCAGCGCATGAAGCGCCTCGTAAAGCTTCGATGGTTTCATGGATTTGGAGCCTTTCGGATGTGAAAGCAGAGCTTTCGGAAAGTTAACGACAGGAGTTAATTGGTAATTCAGAGGCGCAAGTCGCTGAATACATCGGTGATCTAGCGTGAATCCAGAATTCCCCCGGCTGCATGGGCGTTTCAGGGAATCAATCCTGGGTGACCCGGATCAGGCTGCCAGCCACCTCTCGTTCGTTGTGCATCTGGTCGAATTGATACTCGGCATCAACTGACGAAGGCATGGCACGAGCCCACTCGATGGCCAGGCGCCCTGCCGCCGTTTTTGGGGGTCTCTGGCAGGTCATAATGATCTTGCGTTTCGCATCATCTTTCGCGGAATTGAGGCTTTATTCCGTAAGGGGTAGAGTAAGGATTGACTCTGGGGATAGATCGGCAGGAATGCATGTCAGGAAAGCAGGCAAAGAAGAAGAGGAAGCAAAACAGGCCATATTCCCGGCTTGAACAACACGCGCGTTCGGGAACCACCTTGACGCCCCCGTGGCTGACACTGCCGAATCTGCAAAAAACCTCATGGATAAATGATCGGCTACCTGAGTTCCTATGGGCTGTTTTGCTGGCCACACAAATGGAACGAGAAGCTGCCCTAGAGATTTTCCGCTCGGTCGCAAGAGTCGGCGTGGATTATCGAGGCATAGGGAAGATTCCCATCACGCTGTCTGGCATCGCCTCAATGCCACAGGCCGCTCGCGATGCAATTATCGGGGCTATCACAGCCGACCCGACCAGCCGAGCAGCCCTCAAATGTTTAACCGCTTTCAAGGATCTCCCAGCTCGCGAGGCATGGCTAGCGAGGTTGGGAGTTCCGAATTCACCCATTGACTGGATGCCATTGATGAGCGGCGTGGCTCGAACTCTCCACCACCAGAGCCAAGAATCGACCGATTGTCAATGGGTGTCTTTATATTTTCGAATCGCCTCAGGGCAATTCAAATTGCCAACAGACGAGCTTAATCGGCAAATCGCCGATTATTCAGATTTTGGCGATCAACGAATGGTACGACCGTCGATCCGGGCCAACGAAGTCACTCTGGACAATAACTACAGAATCGAAACAGGTTGGAGCGGAAGGTTTTGGGAACAATGCCTGCGTGAAACGCCGTGCCAATTTTCCTTAGGCCCGAGCACCCCAGCCTCATCGGAAGCCGGAACGACCGTTGAAAACGTAGATAAGTTGGTTGATTGCCTCGCGAAACATGCCGGTTCTAGCCTTCGAACTACGGGAGTTGATCCCAAACACGACACGATTTTCGGTACGGCTTTCTATTGCTTGGGCATTCTGCGTGAACTCATTGGATTCTGTGCCAATGGGGCGATTCTGGCTCGAATGGGGCTCAGGACCGTTCTTGAATGTTACGTCACGCTTGCCTATCTGATGAAGAAGAACGACGAGGCACTTTGGAGATCCTACCGAGTCTATGGCGCGGGACAGGGAAAGCTTGCTTTCCTCAAAATCGACGAATCAGAGGGATTGAGCGAACACCCTGTGTATGTCTCAGTCGATACCCTCAATGCCTTGGCAAACGAAGACCAGTGGCAGGAATTCCTGCCGATCGACGTTGGTGACTGGGAAAAGAGCGATCTTCGGAAAAGGAGTGAGTTCGCAGGCGTGAAGGCCGATTACGACCGCTACTATTCATGGACTTCAGCTTACGCGCACGGCAACTGGGGAGCAGTCAGAACAACAGTTTTCACAACCTGTCTCAACCCTGTTCACCGCTTGCATCGAATACCATTGCTGCACGTGAGACAGTTGGGCGCTGCAATACCCGACATGATCCATTTGGTGGACAGAATTCTCGCACTCGTAGACAGTGCATACCCAACTTTCGAGACAAGGTTATCTATGGGAGTATCTGGGCCAATCTCCAACTGATCGGATTGGGAGTTCTGTTCGGGCAATTCGGCTGTGACGGAAATACGGCAGTTTGTCCCTGCACATCATCCGGAGTGCAATCATTTGGCCGTTAGGCAAGCCCGCGAGCAAGCGACGCCTCAATTGCCGGTTAACAGCCCAACGCGCTTTTCGACTTATCGACGGGAGCATTTCATAAATCGGTAACCAGATGAGACACGGCTCTCATCTGGCGACCGAATAGCGGCACACTGGGTGTCATCGGCCGTCCACTTTCGCCGGGACATTACGAAACACCCGATTGAAAACCTCGAACGCCAGATCCACGGATTCTTGGATGGCCTGTGAGGTGGGCACAACCCGGACGTTGACTTGTCGCTCGCGCGCCAGGCGGATGCCGGCAATGAGGCACGCTCCAAGGTACACCATTCCCCTGTTGATGCGGGGCATGTTGGCGTCGGGATCGAACATCAGCTCCCCCCGGTCCGCTTCTGACGCGCCACCAGTTGATCGACCCGTCCAAGGAAGACCTCGGAGGGCAGATAGCGGCGCTTTTCGCCGCACAACGCGCACTCCACAATGATGGATTGAAACGGGAACTCGGCCACGCCGGTCGGGACATCCCGGAGGCATTTCTTGCAAGCCACAACAAAGGTCTTCCGCGTTGAGGGTCCCTGGAACATAAATAGAGGATAGGCGAATATATTACGAACGTCCATGTCGCTGCTCCGGGTGAGGAATCCCGGCGGCGATCATTCCACGCTAAGCCAATGTGGAGATGCGCCAGAATATCTATAAACCACACAATCTTAATTTGTTACATGGCAAGCTGCGCGCAGGGGCAAGCCCGACCGACAGGTTTTCTCGCGGGTGCGCGGTTGTGGAGAACGTGTGGATAAAACGCCAGGACTGCGGCCGCCGACGGCAATCAGGCGGCCTCGTCTAGTTCTTCGCTCTCTTCGGGTTCGCTGGTGTAGCTTCCGTCGCTGGTGGGATCGTCTTCGTCCTCGACAGGTGCGGGGACGTCGAAGAGCGAAGCGGGCTTGGCGGGAACTGGTTTTGCTGGTTCGGGTGACTGAGCGGCAACAGCGGCCGGTGCGGGCTCGACTTTCGCCGGCGTCTTGCTGGCTGGCGTCTTCGCTTTGGCGCGCGCCTCGGCTTGCGCAGTCTTGGCGGCTGCGTCCATCTCGCTCTTTGCCTTTTCGAGAGCATTCTTCATCTGAAGATGCGACGCCACAAAGCCAACCAGGGTGGCCGCAAGTTGCGCGTCCAGTTCTTCGGCCGTGCCAGTGACGCTCAGCGGCGTGGTGAGGGCGTCGTGATCGCCGTCCTTCATCTTCTTGGGAACGACATTGACGCGAATCTGATCGTCGTCGAGCGCAGTCGCCGTCATGAGCACGGCGCGATTGCGCAGGATGGGAA
>JBEKRG010000213.1:0-4782 GCA_049518955.1 Occallatibacter sp. | reverse complement strand
ATGGCCACGCTCCTGAAAGAATCGCGCCAACATGCGGCCTACCTGGCCGCTGCCGCCGGGCAGGACGATGCGCAGTGGGCGAGCCGTCATTGTCAGCCTTCTCCATAAATAGACTTGAGCAGTTCCGCCGCAGGGCGGTAGAGCGGCTTGAGAAGCGGAAGCCCGGCAAACTTGAAGATAAAAAGCATCATGGTCAGTGTCCGGTCAAAGAGCAAGGTGGTGCGTGCCTGGCGGGGCGAACGATCGTAGACCCAAAAGAGCATGAGCCCCATTTGATAAAGCCAAAGCAACCGCGGAAGGTAAGGCAGGATTGACGCCGGAACGCGCAGCCTGGATTCTGAAACTGCCCGGGCAAAAAAGAAGATGTCGCGCTCTCGAATCGGGGCCGTTGCCTTGCTGAATGGGGAAAGCGGGTGAGCGGGGTCAATATGAGCCGAGAGCGTGGCGACGAGCGCGCGGTTGGGAGCAAAGTACTCGAACTTCTGATCGATGATGCCGCGGAGACGTTGCTCGAGTGTGCGACTCCTGGCCAGAATGGTGTAGAGCGCAGGCCCCATCTCCTGTTGGGCCTGCTGATAAAAGGCCATCACAATCGCGTCCTTCGAATCGAAGTAATAGTAGGCTGCACCGACGGCGACACCTGCTTCCGCTGCGACCTCGCGCATGGTGGCCAAGTCAAACCCGCGCTCTCGAAAGACGCGAAGGGCCGCGGAGAGGATGCGTTGACGTGTGGCTTCGGATTTGGGAGTGATTCGCGCCGGCATTCCACTACTCCGCAGTTCTTAGTTTGTTGTGGCGGCGCATCTGCGCGAGCACGAACATGTTGAAGAAGTGCATTCCGCCCAGAATGAGCAGCACCAAGCCTATTTTTCCGCTCTCCAACTCGATGGCTTCCCGATATGTGCTCAATGGATCAACGGTTTTGAGCGCCAACGCGATATATCCGGCATTGACTAAATAGAATCCAACGACCAGTAGCTGATTTACAGAGTCGGCTAGCTGCGTGTTGCCATGGAACGCATCGATCAGGAACACGCGACCGCTGCGGTGCAAAGTTCGAGCAACCCAAATCGTAACTGTCAGGCTCACCGCAAGGTAACAGAAGTAGCTGCAAGCAACGAACATGATCCACCTCCGAGAAAGATATTTGAACCTGTTCAAATATAACAATATGACGACTGGACAATGAAGTCAAGAACAAATTGAACATATTCAAAATTATTGGGCACGAAAATTTAGATAGGCAACGCGCCATTGAAATCAAAGGGCTTGGGGGGCCTAAGTGGTTTACTGCCGGGGCGGGAGCGGGTAGGCCTGGGCGAAGCGGCGCTCACGATGAACCCGGACCTCGTGGACGATGACAAAGACGATGAAGAAAATGATCAGCAGCGGGCCGAAGAGGATCCATGGCGAGAGCACTACGTGGTCCTGGCCGATGGAGACGCTGGCCGGGCTGTGCACTGTGCCGAACATGGCCACCATGTCCTGATTCACTCTGACGTTTTCGCCGAGCCGAACGGAGCCGAAGAACGAGACGAGGTCGCCACCGATGGCGGAGTTATCGGCCGCGGTGACGCTGCCGAAGAAGTTGACGACATCCTGGTGCGCCTGGCCGTCGAGACGGACGTTGCCGAAGAAGACGACAATGTCGCCTCTCACGTCGCCGTGGGCGTCGACGTTGCAGAAAAAACACACGGCGTCGTTGACCGGAACGTCAGGAGTGACTTCAATATTGTTGAAGAATTGAACCGCGTCATTTTCAGCGCATGCGGGCACGGCAGCGACCGCCAGGGCGGCGCCGAAGAGGCTTAGGGCGAGAAATCTTCGATGCATAGGTGTGCGATCCTCGCTACAAGCCAATATACGCTCAGAGGAGCGTGAAAGTTCCGGCAGAAACTGCAAGGCCTAAGTCGTTTTTTTTGAAATGTTTACGCCCAAGGCCTCTGTCCACTCCGCCGCAGACGATACGAGGACATCGGGAGGACTATCCATCAGGTTCTGCGGACCGAAGCCGAAAGCGCAGCCGACGGACCAAGCCCCGGCATTGCGAGCGGTCTCGACGTCGACTTTGCTGTCGCCGATCATCACGGTCTGCTCCGGCGTTGCGCCAGTCTCTTCCATGAGCGAGCGGAGGCCGAGCGGATCGGGTTTCTTGAGGGGGAAGCTATCGCCTCCGTAGATGTGGAGGAAGTAGCCGGCAAGGCCTAGCCCCTCGCAAATGCCGCGCGCGGGGCGCACCGGCTTGTTGGTGAGGACGGCCATGGTTCTCTGCGGGCCGTCGGGGGCGTCGTGCAACTCGTGGAGAGCCTTGAGCGCGTCGAGAACTCCCTCGTAGGCATAGGTGAAGTCCAGCTTGTGCTCGCGATAGTACTGCAGAAAGAACGCGTAGGCCCTGGAGAAAAGATCCTCATTCACATCGCCGTTGGCGATGTTGGCAGCCATGGCCAGCGAGCGGCGCATGAGCATGGGGGCGCCGTTGCCGACGAAGCCGGCGATGGCGGGATCGGGCAGATGGACGAGATTGAATTCGCGTAGCGTTGCATTCACGCTGTTGCACAAGTCCTGCGCAGAATCGATCAGCGTGCCGTCGAGATCGAAGACGAGCAGCCGGAGACGCTGGACGGGAATAGGGCGAAAGACGCGAATCATCTTGCTTTCAGTCTAAAGGGGCGATGCAAGGAGCGTTGTTTACACTGAGCGAACAAAGCATGAGAGAGGAGGTTCGAGAGGTGAACCAATTCAGGAGGATTTTTGCGGCGCCGCTGATTCTGGCGATGGGGCTGAGTTCCCTTCCCGCGCAGCAACCGCCCAAGCCTGAATTCAGCAGCGACGCGGCGGCGGAGCGCATCCCCAATCTCGGCGCGCTCAAAACGGAACTCACGGAGTACCACGATTGCACATGCAGGTGCGGGTGCTATGCACACGACCTGGATGCACAGGCGGATCGCGCCATCGCGTTTCTGCGCCAGCGGGCCGCGCATCGCCGGCCGAACGAGAAACTGGCGCTGATTCTGGACATTGACGATACGACGCTGTCGACCTACGCGGAGATGCTGGGCGCGGACTTTGCGTATAACAAACCCGCATTCGACCAATGGCTCGATATGGCGCAGGCGCCGGCGATCCCCGGCACGCTGCGGCTCTACAAAGAAGCGCAGCGATTGGAAGTGAGCGTCATCTTTCTTACCGGCCGGGACGATACGCAGCGCGCCGCCACGGAGCGGAATTTGCGGGCGCAGGGCTTCGACAACTGGAAGTTGCTTGTGATGCGCCCCCTGAATCATGGCTCGCAAACGATCGGCGATTTCAAGGCTGTGGCTCGCGGGCAGATCGCAGGGGCCGGTTACACGCTGGCGCTGAATGTTGGCGACCAGTGGAGTGACCTGAAAGGCAAGCCGGAGGCGGAGTATTCAGTGAAGTACCCCGACCCCTATTACTTCATTCCGTAGCGCGGACAGACGGCCGTAGCAGAAACTCCTGGTATCGGGCCGCTCTAGTGAACACGAATGTTGCCAGAGCCTGTTTCGACGCGCACTGCGGGCCCGCCGCCGCCAATGGCACCCTTCACGTGATGATGGTCCATTGTGCCTTGCGAGACGATCTCGCGGTCGCTGTGAATGCTGCCTGAGCCGGTCGAGGCGTCCAAAGTCAGTCCCGCATTGCCTGTCCAAAGCTCGACGCTTCCGGAGCCGGTGTGGAGGCGCCATGGAGCAGCGGGTGTGCCGTCCACCTTGATATTGCCCGATCCGGTTCCGGCTTGCAGCCCGCCGTGCAGGTTCTTCAGTTCAATTGACCCCGAGCCGGTGCTCGCTTTCACGTCGCCGGAGCCGACCTGCTCGGCGTAGATGTTACCCGAGCCGGTGCTGGCAGTGAACCCGCCCTGGAGTCCGGTGGCATGAATCGACCCCGAGCCGGTGCTCAATTTCGCATTTGCGCCTACACCTTCGTCGGTCACGTTGCCCGAGCCTGACCCGGCATCGAGATAGGCGTCAGGCGGAGCCTGGATCTCATAATCGATGCTGATATTGCCGAGATTGCGGTGATCCCCACCAATGCGGACGATGTTGCCTGTCTGCTGGATGGGAGGATGCGCCGCGACCTGCTGCACCATGTCGTCGCTCACGCCCCAGCCGGACTTGACGCGCGCGAAAATGTGGACATGCCCTGCGGGACCCGTCGTAAGTTGAATGGATCCCGAGCCGGTGGCAACCGACAGATCGAGTCGACCGTTGACAGTTAAGTCGCGCTCAAATGTCGCCTCGCTGGCGCGCGCCGGTACTGTTGCAACGGCCGCCATTGCCACCAATATTGAAAATGCCGCACAAAAATGCCTCATCGCTATCCTCATTCCCACTCCAGAATCTTCTACGCGCCGGGCGGCCCTCGAGTTCCATGAAAAGGCCTGGTTCAGAACGGCTCTCCAGCATGCCGCTCACCTTCCAATGCTATTCTCTCTGCGAGATGCACGAGCTCTTGCTTATCAAACCGGTCGCCGTGGCCATGCTGATCCTGGCCAACGCGTACTTTGTTGCGGTTGAATTCGCGCTGGTTTCCATTCGCGAATCGCGCGTGGAGCAAATGCTGGCGGCGCGGGTACCGGGCGCGCGGGCGGTGCGGAACCTGCAGCGCAACCTTGATGATCTGCTCCCTGCGGTGCAGCTTGGCGTGACCCTTTGCTCGCTGGCGCTGGGGCGGCTGGGCGAACCGCTGGCTGCGCAAATGCTTGCGGGGTGGATGGGTGCACTGCCCGACGCGCGAATCTGGGGCCACGTGGCGGCCGTG
>JBEKRG010000212.1:0-4853 GCA_049518955.1 Occallatibacter sp. | reverse complement strand
ACGAAGGACCCCCCGATGTCTGGTCGGACGTGTGGTTGAACTCGGTATCTCCGTGCAATCCGCGGAGCTGGAGCACCAACGAATGGCATCACGTGCAGATCACCTACTCGCGCGATGAATATGGTTCAGTCACTTACCAATCAGTCTGGTTCGATGGAGTGGAGCAGGATTTGAACGCTTCGGTACCATCGGCCTTTGCCTTAGGTTGGGCACCGGTGCTTCTCACCAACTTCCAAATCGATGGGTACCCGCCAGAGCGAATGATCGAGATGGCAGCTTCTGACAAGGAGGGATCATCGACATGCAGATACATTCGGTTGGCATCGATCTGGAAAAGACAACTTTTCATCTCGTGGCACTCGACGTTGCCGACGGCTCGCGCGGAATGCACCGCTGCGGCGACCCTTCAGAAAGAGCAATTTGGAAAAGCAGACATTTGACGGGTTGCAAGTGAGGCGCTCGATCGCTTACCTTTCCGCCCTGGAGTCTTCGGCGTCGTCCGCAGCCGGGTCTTCGCTTGCGAGTCATCCGCTCAACTAGGAAGAAGCAGCCAGGTTAGCCGCTGTTGAAAGGTCAGGATGAATCACTCAGCGCCGCTTTTGCTCTCAGGGCAGAATCTCAACCTCGATGAAATTCACAATGTAGCTCGCGGAGGGCGCCAAGTGGGCCTCGCGCCATCCGCTTTGGCACGAGTGGACGCATCCCGCCAGATAGTCGAGAAAATTCTCGAGAAAGAAGTGGCTGTCTACGGCGTCAACACCGGCTTCGGCAAGCTCTCTGACGTTCGTATCCCAGGCAACCATCTTTCTGAGTTGCAGGTGAATCTGTTGCGGAGCCATGCTTGCGGACTGGGCAGACCTTTGTCAGAGGCCGAAGTTCGGGCCATGCTTTTGCTTCGCGCAAATGTCCTCGCCAGGGGCTTCAGCGGAGTTCGCAGAGCGGTTATCGAAATGCTGACGAGCCTTCTCAATCGAGGAATTCATCCAGTCGTCCCGGAAAAGGGTTCCGTGGGCGCGAGCGGCGATCTTGCCCCACTTGCGCATCTCGCGTTGGTTCTCATTGGTGAAGGAGAAGCTTTTTATCATGGGCAGCGCATAAGCGGCAGCGAGGCATTGCGGCAGGCCGAACTGACTCCGCTGCGGCTCGAAGCGAAAGAGGGTCTTGCGCTGCTGAATGGCACGCAAGGAATGACTGCCGTCGCAACACTCGCGCTTTACGATGCACAGCGTCTCGTCCAGATCGCCGACGTTGCTGGCGCGATGTCTCTCGAGGCGCTGCGTGGAACTCCTGCTGCTTTCGATCCTCGGATCCAAGAGGCCCGGCCCCATCGAGGGCAGGCAGCCGCGGCCCGGCATCTGACTATATTGCTCGACCGCAGCGAGATTCGGGAATCGCACCGGACTGACGATCCGCGAATTCAGGACGCTTACTGCTTGCGCTGTATGCCGCAGGTGCATGGGGCGGTTCGCGACGCGCTCGACCACGTTACGTCCATTGTGGAGATCGAAACGGGCTCCGCAACCGACAACCCACTCGTCTTCGCAGCGAACGGTGACGTACTCTCCGGAGGCAACTTCCACGGTGCGCCGCTCTCCTATGGCTTCGACTACGCAGCTATCGCGCTAACCGATCTCGCCAGCATTTGTGAACGCCGGATCGACCGCCTGATCAACCCTGACATCAACGAGGGCTTGCCTCCGTTTCTGTCGAGCGAGGCCGGCTTGTCGTCGGGTTATATGATGGCGCACGTCGCCGCAGCTGCGCTCCTGAATGAATGCAAGGTGTTGGCGCATCCGGCGAGCGTGGACAGCGTGCCGACATCTGGCGGGAAGGAAGACCACGTTTCGATGGGGATGAACGCCGCGCTCAAAATGAGGCAGATTGTTGAGAACGTCGAGCAGATTCTTGCCATCGAGCTCCTGTGCGCCGCACAGGGCCTCGACTACCGGAGGCCTTTGAAGCCAGGCAAGCAGATTGAGAAGGTACTCGCCGCGATTCGCAAGATCGTTCCCCGCCTTGAAGAGGACCGGCCTCCCGCAACCGATATCAACCAACTGGTTCGAGCGATTCGCGAAGGTTCGTTCGACGCATTCGCCGACTAGCAGAAATCAGCACGCCGAGGCAGTTGTGCACAGAATTCCCGCGATGGGCAACGATTCATTGCCAGGAATAATTAGCTGGGAGTTACTTCCCGACCTGCGATGAATACGCGAGAAAACTCTGCGGCGGCGATGAAATAGGCGATCTCGCGGAAATCGGTGAACTCGTGGATAAGAAAGTCAGCCTGTTTGCCGATTTCGAGAGAGCCAATGCTGTCGCCAAGGCCAAGGCTCCACGCACCATTTACGGTCGCAGCGGCGAGCGCTTCAGCCGGGGTGAGCCTCATGTAGAGGCAGGCGAGCGAGACGATAAACGGCATGGAGGGAATCGGAGATGAACCGGGATTAAAATCGCTGGCCAGCACGATGGCCAGACTGTGCTCCACCATGGCGCTGGCGGGTGGATAGGCGGTGCGCCCCAGGGCAAAGACCGAGCCGGGAAGCAAGACCGGTTGCACCGCGGCGGCACGCAATGAATCGAGAGTGTCCGCGGTGGCAGTTTCAAGATGGTCTGCTGTGCGGGCGCGCAGTTCGGCGGCCAAGAGGGCTCCTGTGCCGGGGCGGAATTGCTCGGCGTGCACGCGCAGCTCCAGGCCATGGGCGCGCGCGGCGGTGAGTACCTGGCGTGTTTCTTCGACCGTGAAGGCGTGATCATCGCAGAAGGCGTCGCAAAAGCGCGCCAGCTTGAGGTTTGCAACCTCGGGGATTAGTTCTTCTACGATCCAGCGAACGTAATCGTCCCGGCGGCCAGCAAACTCTGGGGGCAACGTGTGCGCGGCCAGCAACGTGGGTACGATCCGCATCGGACCCTCGCCGTTGAGGCGGCCCATGACACGAAGCATACGCAACTCCGTTTCGCGCTCCAATCCATAACCTGACTTGGCTTCGGCGGTCGTCGTGCCAGTGCGAAGCATCCAATCGCGATGACGTCGAGACTCTGTCAGGAGATCGTCTTCCGAGGTGGCGCGCGTGGCTTTCACCGTGCTCAGAATGCCGCCCCCGGCAGCCGCAATCTGCTGATAGCTGGCGCCGCCAATGCGCCGCTCGAATTCGGCAGCGCGGTTGCCCGCGAAGACCAGGTGCGTATGCGCATCAACAAAACCCGGCGTAACGCAGCAACCCTGCGCATCGACAACGACGGCCCCGGCGGGAATGCGAGAACGCAACTCTGCGTAAGGTCCAGCTGCAGCGACGCGGCTGTCTTCAATCAGAAGTGCTGCGTCTGGAATTAGGCCCAACTCGCTGAGCTCCAGGCCCACGCGCGGACGTGCAGGTCCCGCAAGCGTGACGAGCTGCCCGATGTTGACGACTGCAAGCGATCTGGACACGGTCATTTTTCCATCATTGGAATGGCAATGCCGCGTTCGCGCGCTGTTTGTTGTGCCAGCTCGTAACCCGCATCGGCGTGACGTACCACCCCGAGGCCCGGGTCGTTATTCAGGACGCGCTCGATCTTCCGCGCCGCCAAGTCCGTGCCGTCAGCCACGGTCACCTGTCCGGCGTGCAGCGAATAGCCCATCCCCACGCCGCCGCCATGATGGAAGCTCACCCACGTTGCCCCGGATGCAGTGTTGAGCAGCGCATTCAGGATCGGCCAGTCCGCAACCGCATCCGAGCCGTCGAGCATTTTTTCCGTCTCTCGATAAGGGCTGGCCACCGAGCCGGTGTCCAGGTGGTCGCGGCCCATGGCGATGGGAGCCGAGATTTCTCCTTTGCGGACAAGATCGTTGATCGCTTCTCCCATGCGGGCGCGCTCTCCGTAACCCAGCCAACAGATTCTCGCCGGCAACCCCTGGAAAGCGAAACGGCCGCGCGCCAGCTGCAGCCAGCGAGTAAGAATCTCGTTTTCCGGGAACAGCTCCAGCGCCAGCTCGTCGGTTCGGTCGATGTCTTTGGGATCACCTGACAGCGCCACCCATCGAAACGGTCCCTGGCCCGAACAGAAGAGCGGACGGATGTACTCCGGCACAAATCCGGGAATAAGAAACGCTTCCGTGCAGCCAGCGTCGAATGCGAAGCGCCGGATGTTGTTGCCGTAGTCAAAGGTCACGGCGCCGGCGCGCTGCAACGCAAGCATCGCGTTCACATGAACAACCATCGTCGCCGTCGAACGGCGCACATACTGCTCGGGATCGCGGCGCCGCAGCTCCGCAGCCTGATCCAAAGTGAATCCCTGCGGGATGTAGCCGTTGAGGGGATCGTGGGCGCTGGTCTGGTCGGTTACCACATCTACCTGTAGACCACGGCGCACAATCTCGGGCAATACGTCGCCACAATTACCGACCAGTCCCACGGAAAGCGCGCGGCCTTCGCGGCGAGCCTCTTCGCAAGCGTGCAGAGCTTCGTCGAGGTTTCCGGCGAGGAGATCACAATATCGCGTCGCGACCCGGCGTTCGATCCGGCTGCGATCGGCTTCGACAACCAGCACCACGCCGCCGTTGAGCGTGACGGCTAGCGGCTGAGCACCACCCATGCCGCCCATTCCACCGGTGACCACAAGTTTGCCCTTGAGCGACCCGCCGAAATGCCGCTCCGCGAGTGCAGCGAGCGTCTGGAAGGTGCCTTGCAGGATGCCCTGCGTGCCGATGTAGATCCAACTACCCGCCGTCATCTGGCCATACATCATCAGGCCTTTGCGATCGAGCTCGTTGAAGTGCTCCCAAGTGGCCCATTTGCCCACCAGGTTGGAGTTGGCGATGAGAACGCGCGGGCCATTTCGTGCGTAGGAAACACCGCGACCGGCTTGCCTGACTG
>JBEKRG010000211.1:0-4990 GCA_049518955.1 Occallatibacter sp. | reverse complement strand
AGTGGGGCGCTCGCGGGTGGAAATCGGTCCGAGGTTAGCGCCGAGAAGGGAGTTTTTCATTCCCCGGTTGATAACCATTGCAGCAACCCCGCGGCGGTGATGCTGCCGCCCCTTCAATAGGGTTGCTCCCGGCAGGATTGCTGTGCGCAGGGTGCCAGCATAAGGCTGTGCCGGGTCGCAGCATCACGTTGTACCGAAGGCAGAGCCGACCGTATTCAGTAAAATCTCGGCCTTCGCGGCTTTCTCTGCCGACCTGCTCTTGGTAGACTAGGCAATGATGTTGCAGCGTAGGCGCGTAGCTCAGTTGGTTAGAGCGCTTCCTTGACACGGAAGAGGTCGTTGGTTCGAATCCAATCGTGCCTACCATTTCCCTTTCCATCTAGATTCTATCTGATCCCAACTCACCCTAGACGACCGCTCAAAATATCTGAAAACACGCGACTTCTTCCTTCATTGCGTCCTAAATCGCTCCATTGCGCACTATTAAAGCCGATTCTTAGTGGGGGTATAATTGGGGGTACGAGATTCCGAAATTGGGGGTATTTCCAAATTTCGGGGAAATCGAGGAATTGAACCGTGCCTCTTACCGACACTGAAATTCGGCGCTCCAAGCCCGCCAGCAAGCCCTACAAGCTCTCCGATAGCGGCGGCCTACACTTACTCGTCACTCCCACCGGCGGCAAGCTCTGGCGCTGGAAATATCGTTGCGACGGTGCCGAGAAGTTGATGGCCCTGGGGCAATACCCCGACGTTGCGCTCGCGGATGCGCGCGTAAAGCGCGACGCCGCACGGAAGAAGCTCGCCGGTGGAATCGATCCAATGGCTGAGCGGAAGGCCGAAAAGACAGCCGTCAAGGTTGCCACGGAACACACCTTCGAGAAGATCGGCGAGTTATGGCTTGACCACTGGAAGGGGAACAAGAGCGCGCGCCATTCGGAAACGACACGGAACCGTCTTAAAGCGAACGTGTACCCGGTCCTAGGCGAACGGCCAATTGCGGAAGTGGAACCGATGGAGCTTGTCCAACTCGCAAAGGACATCGAGGCGCGAGGAGCTTCGGATATGGCGAAGCGGATTCTCCAGATCATTGGAATGGTCTGCCGGTACGCAGTGGCCCACGGTTACAGCAAACGCAACCCCGCCGCAGAGATTCGGCCCTCCGATATTCTCAAGCCGACGCGCAAGCAGAATCGAGCGCGGATCGATGCGAAAGAACTTCCGGCCCTGCTCCGCGCCATCGAATTGTACGACGGAAGGCCACTCACGCGGCTGGCCATCAAGCTAATGGCGCTTACTTTTGTCCGCACGAGCGAGCTTATCTGTGCGCGCTGGGAAGAATTCGATTTTGAAGCCCGGCGCTGGGCCATTCCCGCAGCGCGAATGAAAATGAAATCGCCGCACATCGTGCCGCTGTCCGCTCAGGCCATCGAAGTGCTTGAGCTTTTGCGTACCATCTCCGGCAACAAGGCGCTGGTGTTTCCGGGCGAGCAGGATTCGGAAAAGCCAATGTCCAATATGACAATCCTCAAGGCGCTTGAACGCATGGGATACAAGGGGCGAATGACCGGCCACGGCTTCCGTGGGGTTGCCTCAACGATCCTGCATGAGCAGGGATACAACCACGACCACATCGAGCTTCAACTTGCCCACGCACCGCGCAACGAGGTCAGCGCCGCATATAACCATGCGCTCTACCTGGAGCCACGCACCAAAATGATGCAAGATTGGGCCGATTTCCTTGAGCAGACGCAGCGTGGCGGCAAGGTGTTGCCATTTCGCGGCGCGGCATAGCGGATGCCTATTGAGCCGTCGGAAGGCCAGCGCCTTGACCCTTTAGCCGTCTGGCGACGGCTTCCGCGAATTCCTCCACGTCCGGCTGCTTTAATTCCCGCACCGTACCCAACCCTCTGATAATCTCAATCTGCCTGTCAGCCGCCACCGAACCATAGCTCAGGAAAGTAGTCAGCACCTGCTCATGTCCGAGGTTCTGGCTCCACGCCTTGAACTGTTCGGGGGAAGCGCAGACTTGCTCGCCTAGCTTCGCCAACGTTTTTCGTAGGCTGTGCGGATGGAAATAGGGTAAGCCCGCCCGCTCGAATGCCTCGCGGAAGATCGTCCGAATTCGCGTGGCCGTACTCCAGTGCGCTCTTTCCAATCCTGCCGCTTCAAACTGGTGCGTTTGCCCAACCACGATGCACGTTGCTGGAAACAACGGATCGTCATTGCCCCATAGCTTCTCTTCCCGCAGAAAGCGCACCCAGTCTGCCACGATCTCCTGAATGCCGTCACCCACGGGGAAAAAAGTCGTCGTGATGGTCTTGCTGAATTTCGTCTTCACTTCGCGGGCATCCTGGTGGATGCAGGCTTCTTTCAGGTCCACATGCTTCAGCTTCATGGACGCGATGGCCGAATCCCGCGCGCCGGTCAAGAGCGTAAAGGCCACCAGCGCACGATCCCGACGCTCAATCTCATTGCCGCTCGGCATCGTCTCAATCACGTGCCGCACCTGCTCCAGCGTCGGGGCCTTTCGCCCCCGCTGGGCTGTGGCGATCCGCGTGTCTTTCTCTGACAGCTTGAAGTAGTCGGCGTCGGAATACTGAAGGTGCGCCTTGTATCCCGGCTGCCCAGCCAACCAGAAAAAGAATGCCTTCAGTTGCCTTAGCGTTGCGTGCAGGGTCGCCTTGCTCAGCTTTTCCCCGGACCTCTGCCCCGTTTGTTCCGCCAGATGGCGCTTGAAGGCGACGGCCTGTTCAAAGTGGAACGACTTAAAGGGCCGATACCCCGTGTACTCCTCAAACCGGCTCAGGGCCTTCGCGGGCACGTCCAACGATTGCTCGCTGTGGCCCTTGGCTTCTTCCAGATAGATGAGGTATCTGCGCTTGATTCGCTCATTTTCCGGGTTGTGTTTTGTCATGGTTTCTCACCCTTGGCTGAAGTCACTGTTTACGATGGGGGAATCAGTCTCACTTACACGTCGCTCCGTCTTCGTAAACGTGATGTCCAAATTCCCCTGAATCTCTGACAGCTTTGCCCGGCTGGCTCGCCGGTAGATCATCCCTTCGCAGTCCGGGCAGATGCCGATTAAGTTGCCCAGGCTCGCTGTTATCGGCTGGTATTCCGCCATGTCCCCGGCGGGCGGCTTAGGCGCGCGGCATCGCACGCAGTAAATCTCACCGGGCTTGCAGCGCCGCTTGTCCTTTGTCCGGCGCTCCTGGAGAAAGGCGCGAAGGTCCGGGCCAAGAATCAGCGTGGGGCGCCTGGTGTCGCAGGTTGGCAATCCGGCCTTCACCCAGGCACGCACGGTGTTCTTGTGCGAGCCAAACAGCCGGGCAACCTCTTCCACCGTATAGTTGCGATGGATTTTTACAAGCCGGTAATTGGGGCGGCGCTTGCGCATGGGGTTTGCCGTCCCGTCACTATGCCGCTGCCTTGCGGTCCACTTCCAGCTTCGCCACCAGTTCCCGAATCTCCGCGTCCGGCTTTCCGGCGATCCGGGCAGCATTCAGCGCGGCGACCTCGTTCGACGGCCACCCAACGGCGCGCCCGCCCAGGCTCACCGGATGCGTAAAGACTCCGTGCGCAATGCGCAAATACAGTGTGCTGCGTGAAAGGCCAGTTGCCGCCTTGACATCGGGAAGGCGCAGGATGTGATGAGTCATCTTGAATTCTCCCTGAGCGATTCAGTACCGCTCAGGACACACCCTAGTTGTGCGCATTGGGCGATGAAAGCCCGGAGCGCGCCCCGCGTCAGTGTGCAATCTTCAATGTTTTCGCGCCGTTTTCTGGGCTGGGCAGATGCACACCAGCACCAGCAGCCCGGCACTGCATATGCGGAACTCCGCGCAATGCAAGGGTTTGCCGGGCTGGTGAGTTGGGCGAAAAAATTCCGCCCAACTTTTTATCGCGTCATTTGTTTGCGGATCGTCTCGGCGCTGCGCTGGTGGGCAATCTCCATCTTGGCAATCTGCTGTGAGTACCACACATCCGACATCTCAGGACGGCGCTGCTTCAGCGCCTGGTACTCTTTCCGCCAGCTCTCATGCAGGGCTTGAGTGTCCAGCTTGCGCGCTTCGCGCCGCACATTGTTGGGTGTGTAACGATGGTCGCCCATTGTCGCCGCGTCCACCAGTTGCCGGACTGCATTGTCCACCACGGAATAACCACTGGAGCCGTAACCTACAAGCCCGGCCAATGGAACGGCATTCTGCCCGGCCACCAGTTCCAACCGCTCGCCCACACGCAGGCATACCATCTGGCTGCGACTCTTGCCCATCACGACGCCAAGCTCCCACTGCCCAGCGCCGATTTTCCGTTGGCTGTCGGCCCGCAGTCCCAAGCTCTGTGCAACAAAAGTGCCCACGGCTTCCGCGCCGCAACGCCACTGCCTCATCCGTTCGGTAGGTATCTCCACCCGGTTGATGTCATCCCGTTTGTCGCAGATCGTGAATGGTGGGCCGCTCTCTGGCATGGCGTACACCTGCATCACACATTCCTGCTCACAGCCTGGGCAGACGACAGTAGTCGCCGAACTCGCCTTGACCAGCAGCTTTTGCGCTTTCAAGCTCCGCACAGCCTCTACGGGCCACAGGCTCAATTCCTCTTCGCTCACCAGCGCCGCCGCATCCCGCCGCGCCCCCACGCGCTCCAGCAGTTCCAGCAGCGCATCCAGCGGGGTCATGCCTCAGCAGTCTCCGTCTTGCCCAAATCCAACCGTTCTGTCGGCTCCCTGGGTTCAATGCCTGAGTCCACCAGCATCTGCCGCAGTTTCAGGTCCACGTCGTCATACTTCAGCGAGCAGGAATTTGGATGCGTGATGCGAATGCTTACGGATTTGGGCGGCTTCTTGGCATCCAGCACGACCGATGCTGCCAGTTCTACCTGCGTGACGTTGTACGTGCTCAACCTCATTGACTTGCCCGCTTCATCCAGCAGGTCATAGATGGCTTCGGGTCTCGCGGCAGCATCTGCTTCAAACGTGATGCGGTCGCCC
>JBEKRG010000210.1:0-4994 GCA_049518955.1 Occallatibacter sp. | reverse complement strand
GGCCGTTGCCGCCGGCTTCTACGGGCTCAGAACAACAGTTTTTCACTTGAAAGACCGGTCGGACGACCCTCCTGCCATCAAGGCCGCAGAACAGAACAGCACGGTGGCTGTCATCATTACCGCCGACGTTCTGCACGCAATCAATTCTGCGCACCTGCTGTCTGCGATCAGGCGGGAGAATGGGCACAGCATCCCGATCCTGATAGACGGAATCACAACGGAGACGGGAGCGGAAGATCTGCGCCAATGGTCGGGAGGGGCCGTCTCAGGCTGCCAGGGGCCTGTGAGCATCACTGAGCAGAGCGTCTACCGCATTTCGACAATCCAAGAGGTGACTCGGCAGCTTTCCGGCCAGAAGTTGAGCGCCAGGACCGGGCAGACATGTGCCCTGATCGTGGACGGATCGAGGGCTGAATCCGTCATCGACCTTTCATCCGTCACTGACGAAAAGCCGGTATTTGTCAAGGCGGACGTTGGGGCGGCAAGGGTGTTCTTAAGCTCTGACGTGGCCTTAGCCCACGTCGAGCCGCCGCCGAGTGCACTGGATGAATCGCTGTACGAATTCTCCGAGGTGGCGCCGGCGATGATGTTTCTCCGGTATGCGGCGGGGGACAGGGCGTGGCACGCAAACGGGCACTACGCGAATCTTACGGTTGACGATGCGTGGCTGAGGGAACCCTACGGATACCTTCAGTATAGCGATCTGTTGCAGGAGATGCGGCGGCATAATTTCCACACAACAATCGCCTTTATTCCGTGGAACTACGATCGCAGTGAACCGGACGTGATATCGCTCTTCCGGGCAAACAGCGACCGGCTGTCGATCTGCATCCACGGCAACAACCATGACCACCAGGAATTTGGGCCGCTTGCCGGCCGACCACTGGATGCGCAGGTCAATAATATCAGACAGGCACTTGCTCGGATGGAGCAGTTCCGGAAGCTTACGGGGCTTCCGTACGACCGCGTCATGGTATTTCCCCATTCGATCGGTTCAGAAGCGGTCATCGGCGCGCTAAAGGGTTTCAATTTCCTTGCGACCGCAAATTCGCGCAACATTCCACTGGACTCCCATGTTGCACTCGATCCCCAGTTCGGACTGCGATCCTGGACTCTGGCTTTCCGCAACTTCCTTAGTTTGCGGAGGTATTCCGCCGAAATACCAATCGCGATGTCCGAGGTCGCAGTCGATGTTTTCTTGGAGAACCCGCTGTTGTTTTATGTCCATCCTGCTTATTTCGCAGATGGTATTGGTCGATTTGACAAGATGGCGGACACGGTCAACCAACTCCAACCCGGCACGCTGTGGCGCGGGATAGCCGATATCTCCGACCATCTGTATCTTGAAAAGATGCGCGATGATGGCAACTTCGACATCCAGGCATTCAGCAGCAGTCTACGGATTAACAATGTCCATCGGAAGGACGCGCTTTTCTATGTCGAAAAGGACGAGGACTTCCACTTCCCTTTAGAACTGCTCGTCGATGGGCTGCCGTACAATTACACAAGAATCGGCGCCCGAATCGCCTTCACGTTGCCGGTTGGTGCGGGTATGTCGCGGCAGGTGACTTGTCGATACCAGAACGGTCTGGATCTCAAGAGCGTCAACATTTCCAAGTCTTCATTGCGAGTTGCCGTATTGAGGCATCTGTCCGACTTTCGTGACGATGTGGTCAGCCGATCGCGCATTGGTCGAACATTCATCCGAGTCTATACAGACCATGAGGAGCAGGCAAATGTAGGAATTGCGACAGTTCTCATGGTCCTGTTCTTCACTTTGCTTGTAATTGGCTGGCGTACGTGGAGAACCCCCCACCCTAACCGGGAGCAGCGGCTGGAATAGCTGGCGTGCCTGGCGCCGTCGTTTTCGCTCTGAGCGCTACTGGTCTGGCAAGAGGGCACTGTTGTCGCCAGCATCGCTCCGCCTCCCCGTTCCAAAACCCCTTACGAATGGCAGTCTTAGGATGTTAACCTACAGCATCTTGCCGAGGCGTCGTCCCGAAGGCTATAAACAGAGTAGTGGTGCTAGCCATGCCATACGAGGATTACCTCTGCGCGGCCATGGTGGACACGCCGATTTCGCGCCTGCCAGGCAACGGAATTCGCTGCAGTTGATGTTCTGCGGTTTCGATTGGAAGCAAGTGGAGTGGATGGGCCAATTCGATGAAACCTTTGCTTAGTATTTTGCTTCGATGCTTTTCAGCTTGCATGGCGACCGTTGCGCTTTCGTGTCTGTTATCATCACCAATGACTGCTGCCTGTCATGTTGTCACCGCGGCTGGCGGTGGATCGAAGACTGGCGCCGACTGGAATAATGCTTACGCGGGGCTTCCCGCTACGCTGGTCCGTGGTGACACCTACTATCTGGCAGATGGCAGTTACGGAAGTTATAGCCTCAATACAGCGACTTCCGGCACTACTCAGATCACGATCAAAAAGGCCATTGCATCTGACAACTGCACAAGTACCGGATGGAATGTGGCGACGATGGGTTCTGCCCAGGCAACGTTCACGCAGATCGCTAATTCCGGCGGCGGCTATTACACGGTCAACGGCCAGGTGGGAACGTTCAACAATAACGGCCTCCCGACCGAAGGCTCATTTGGAATTTACATCAATGGCACGAGTTGTCAATTGGGATCGATGAGCAGGTGCGTGGGGCTGGACATGCCCAGCGCCAGCGGCACGACGCTATCCTACATCGAAGTTCAAGGGACTGGGGCGACTTCAAGCGCCAACACTAACACGCCGGATGACCTGCTTTACTACGGGGGCTCGACGAACCTCACGATAGACCATGTGTTCATGCACGACAGCAGTTGTGACTTCACATTCGGCTACGGCAGCACAAACCTGCTGGTTCAGTACTCGTATTTTTACAAGAACTGGGGCGCCGGTTCCTGCCATGGTCAGGTGAGTTGGAACGGTAGCGCTCACACCGGAACAGTATGGCGCTATAACACCATGCGCACCATCGAGGGAAGTGCGATCTGGACGGCTGCAACGGCCGGCGGAGGTACGACCTACAACGGCGTAGAAATCTACGGCAACGTCATATACTGGGGTGGTACCGCGGATAAGGCGGGTTACCAGTGTTTGGGCGACGGCGTATTCACCTGCCTGAACTCTGGCGTATCCTGCAATGGTTTGCAATTTTACAACAACACGATGGTCAATCTGCAGGCTTCTGGAAGCGCCGGGAACAATTGTGGCGCTGGCTCTGCCGGCATCTACTATGACCCGGCATCAAGCGGAGGCACTGCCATAGCCACCAACAATGTGTGGTACAGCAGTAGCACCAGTGCAGCGGGGCCCAGTTTCTCGGGTGGGACGATTACGCACACCTATAATTCCTCTCTGGGTACGACGGATGGAGGATTAAGCGAAACGGGAGCTGTCAATGATACCGCGGCTGCTAATCCGTTTGTGAGCTGGAGCGGGTCCGGAAATCTCAATGCTCAGTTGGCGGTGAACAATTCGGACGTGAATAATTGGTCACCTTTGTCGGCACCATTTGCCACCGATCCTAATGGCGTCGCCCGCACATCATCGCGGGGCGCCTATCAATTCGTTAGCGCGCAAATGCAGCCGGCGACGCCTCCGCCCAACGTGGTTACGACCATTCACTAGGCGGGCTGCCTTCTCGTGTCGCTGCCGGCCTTTGCCGACTCGCAGCCGATCCGGTTACTGTGAAGCGGGCGAGAGTCGAGCCTTTCCACTCTTGCCATGAGCAGATCGACCCACATCGCGAAAGGGTGTGGGACACTTCGGCGCACCCACAAAGTGCACTTCCCCAGCTTAGACTGCCCTCTCCCCACTTGTCATGCAACCGACCATTTCCGTCGTCATCCCTGTCTATAATCGCTTTGACTGCTTGAAACGCTCCGTCGAGAGTGTGCTGGCCCAGACATTGCCTGTTTCCGAGGTCATCCTCGTGGATGACGGTTCAATCGACGGTACTTCTGAGTTGCTTCCACGCTACATCGCCGAAAACCAGATGTGGCGCGACCGGGTTTCTTACGTCCACCAGGACAATCAGGGCCCAAACGTTGCCCGGAACACGGGTATTGCACACGCAAAGGGTGACTGGCTCGCTTTCAACGATAACGACGATCTCTGGCTTCCACAAAAGCTGGAATGGCAGTTTCAGGCGCTCGACCAGTTCAAGGACCAGTGTGGCGCTTGCATTACAGACGCCTGGTTCATGAATAACCCGCACATGAAGATGACGCTCTTTCAGCTTGCGGGCAAGGAGCATCGCGAGAGCATTGGTATGATCCCAGATCCCCTCAGGTACATGCTTGGCACGAACTCGGTGGTAGGCGTGCATCCGATATGGCTCCAAAACCTGGTTGCTCGAACGGACCTGGTACGTCGCGTGGGCGGATTCGACCCGGCCTTCCGCTTTGGCGATGACGATGACTTTGCTTTCCGGTTGGCCTGCGAAACGAAGTTCTGCTTTGTCAACATGCCCATGGTCCTTATCGACCGCACCCTGCCGGCTGAGCGCCATGTCGGGGCAAGCAAGAACTGGGACGACGCGGATTTTCGTCTTCGCATGGCCCAAGCCCGCATGGAAAAGCGCCTTCGGATTAGCGACGGCTTGCCGCTTGAGGTTCGCACGATGATTCGACGCGATTTAGCCGCCATCCATAGCGGGTGGGCAAACTGGCTTCTCCAGAAGGGAGAATATGGAAAGGCAAAAACAGCCGTCAGGGAGGCTTTCCGGTATCACGGTACATTCAATATTGCACTCAAATCGGCGCTGATTCGATGCGCGCCAGGGCTGGCCAGAAAACTCGTCCACTCTCGGGAAGACAGTCGAACCCGCAGGACTTTCGGCATCGGGTAAGGGCCGCCACAAACTTCACTCTCGCGCCTCGACATTGATAACATAAAGAAGAACGCACAATGAACTCCCAAGGGCAACCGCTCGTGAGCGTTGTCACGCCGATGTACAACGAGGCCGAGCATCTCGCTGAATGCATCGAAAG
>JBEKRG010000209.1:0-5182 GCA_049518955.1 Occallatibacter sp. | reverse complement strand
TGTTGGGCGCAAAGTTTTGTGAGGCGACCCCGCTGTTCGAGTCGCCTGGGGCCTCGGCGATGGCCTTAACGGTGAGGCTCGACGCGACGAGAAACGGCGCCTCGTAGATTTGCGAGGACGAGGTTGGCGTTGATCCGTCCACTGTGTAGTAAATCGTTGCGCCTGAGGTTGAAGAAGACAGACTGACTACGACCGCTCCATTCAGTGCAGCAGCGGTTGTAATGGTTGGCGCAACTGCTTGCGGATTGGATGGCGAACCGCTCGTAGATTCTCCGCCACTTCCGCAGCCAGCCCCGAATAGAATACCTGCAGCCAATGCAAACCTGAGCCAGGATCCGGAAATACTAGACATGGCGTCGATTCTCCGTTTCATTCGACCTATCTAAATCCGCCCACATCTTACGCGCAGAATGGACCTTTGAAAGGTCTAAATCCGTCGTGCCATTTCACAGAGGGTGAAAGCCACTGGCCACTTCTCAGTAAAAAACCACTCGGCGTATGCGATTCCGCGTAGCCCAGCTGCGGTACGGCCGTGGCCGGACCATTCTCATGCGGGGTGTTTCGAAGTGACCTCGCTCTCCGATTCGGCCACTCGTCGCGTCTCTTCTCTGGGTTGACTGTGTTTCGCAGTGTACATGGCCGCGTCGGCCACCGTGAGCAGGCTTTCCGGGGTAATGCCGTCTTCGGGATACATGGCAATTCCAATACTCGCCGAGCCGCGTAGGAGGTGATCTTCTAGCCGGAACGGCTCGTCAAAACATCGAACGAGCCGCTGCCGAATCTCCTCAACATCGGCAAGGCTGCGAGCCGCAGGTACCAACGCTGCAAATTCGTCGCCCCCCAGGCGCGCCAACATATCGCCGGGGCGTAGTTGCCCTTTCATGCGCTTTGCTACCTCCTGCAGGTAGAGGTCTCCAACGTGATGGCTGTAGTTGTCGTTCACCTGCTTGAAGCGGTCCAAGTCAACGTAGAGCAGCCCGAAGATAGTCCCGGACCGTTGTGCTGCGAAGATCTGTTCCTCGAGAAACCTCTCCAGTGAGAAGCGGTTTTCGGTGCCGGTGAGGAGGTCGAATTCCGAGCGACGGACCAAATTTGAATACAGATGTGCGGTCTCGATTGCCAAGGTAGCTAGCCCAGCCGCGACGTCGAGCACTTCTGACTCTGCCTGGCGAGGTTTACTACTTGCAGCGAATGCGGCGAAAATAATGCCAACTCTGCCGCCAACACGCGAGGGAATTGGACGTTCCACCACCCGAAGAGAAATAGCTGGGATCTGCGGTGGGCAGTTTCCCACATGGGCGCCATTATCAATCTGGCACCAGCACGGTGCGCCACTGAGCGAAGCCGAAACCATCTCGGTGATGTACTCAAGAGTTTCGGTTAGCGGCCCGGATGCATTGATGTGCTCCAGGATCTTCGCGCGCCGCCGCTCCAGGTAGGCAATTGCGACGATCTCGCGGCGCGCCCGGCGCTCCACTAGCCAGGCGCGAACGCTGACTGCGAAAATAGCCAGCAGCAGGACGCCGACTACCAAGATCAGATGTTGCACATTCAGCCATCCTGGTTTGGCGACGACCTCGATGTCGTCCGCGGAGCGCATCAGGATGTTGAACGGCACTTCGTGGCCTTTGTTTGAGGTATTGGGGTCAACGATCAGGCAGATTCCGGTGACACGGACTCTGGCGCCCTGCGTAACCTGCATAACGGAGAAAGGCCGCTCGAGAGCGGATGGGAAACGGTAGATCGCAGTGAACAATCGATCGCCCGCGGCCAAGACAATTTCCTCCTGGGAGGCCGTGCGGACCTCCTTGACCACTTCTCCTTCTAAGGAGACAAGATCAAATTGGTGTCCGTTGGGCTGATCGACGTTCCAGAATGCTAGTTGTTCCCAAGTCGCGTTCAATGGAACAACGGGTGCCAGCACTTGGCTATCCTTCACTTCGCCGTCAGACAGGGTCACTAGACCATCGTGCGAGTCTGGAAAGCCGGTCGCGAACGCTATGTCACCGACTCGCAACGGGGCACGCGAGTGCGTAGCGATCCACAGGCTCTTGTTGCCGTTCTGCAGCACAATCGCGGACCCTGGCGTGTAGTAGGTGATCGTTCCATGAACCAGGACCCTGTGACTAAGATCATCTACGTGGTAGGAACTGAGGACCTGATTCATGGGAGTGACCGGGAGAGACCACAGAGATTCGGAGGATTTCTTCAAAATCCTGATATCGTCGAGAGCCGAAACGTGGATTCTCACCTTGGTCAGCTGCATCTTGTTGTCAAAGGCGCCTGAGGCGGTTCCGGTGACCTGAACTTCGGCATCCAGGAACTCGCTGAGCGCAAGCTCATCTTCGGTGTTCACGTCAGCTTCGATTGGGCCGCCGTCGGCATCCAATTGCAGCCGGACATTGCTAATTCCAGCAGCGGAATTCAACACCATGTCCGCCGCTCTCACGACTCCGCGCACCGTCACCAGCATGCAATCGTGCTGAGCACGGATCAGCTGATCGAAGTTCGTAGGCAGAGCATCCGGAAGCATCCCATGATAAAGGCGCGTAATGTTATTGCCTACCACAATCGGCCGGAAACTCTCCTGCGTTGTTCCACGCACCAGAACACGATCGCCAGGCATCAGGTTGCTAGGAATCATTTCATCGTCCGCCGGAGGACGCACAAAGATGGCAACGTCGCCATCTTGTACAAACAGAAGATGGTCATACCCGCGAAAATAGGTCACGGTAGCTTCAAAGGCCACAGGTAGACCACGACTAGCCTGGACATTAGTTAGATCGTGGATCGTTGCCAGAGATGTTAGTGCCGGAGGAGCTGCAGCCACGATGACGGATGCCGATCCGAACAGAGCAGCCGCCACCTGAAGAAATAGCCTCATTGCAGGCCTCAGTCTGACAAACCTGGACTTGCCTAATGATTGGTTCATCGGCAGTATGCCGATAGACATTACTTGCTGCACCTCTTTGCGCAAGAAACCACAATAGTTCGCGGCACTTCTTCCGAGAATGTGCGCGGCTCCGCGCTTGCTAACGAATTCGAAAGCTCAATTTTCTTATCGCGCCCACATTATGCTAACAGGAATGCTATAAAGATAGGCGTTTATTTAACTTGTCGGAATCGTTACTAGCACTGTGCGATTTATTCCTGAGCGTGAGCGAGTGAACTCTTAAATTGCTTATATAGCCCGGAGCCATGGTTGGTAAATATTCAGACTTCGAATCTTCCTGTGCTTTCGATTTCGGCGCGGCGGGGGCCCAATCAGGGCAAGAAGGGATTCCAATTCCTCATCGCGGGTTCGCTCCTCTTTCGCACGACACGCAAACGCACTCGCTTGTGCGGATCTACATGGAAAAGGTGTCCAGTTGGAGCAATGTGGACGGACCTCGGGTACCGGTGCGACTACGGTCCATCTACAAGAGGAGACGATTGGCCTCCGCGCGATTCACTCATTATTCAGCCTCATGGCCAAATCTCTGTTGGGTTCAAGTAAATCCGCGGCCTAACGCGTGCTCTTGCCCTTGTGCCTCCTATGTTTTGCGTTAGCTGGCGGAGCTGGTCCAGTGGACAATCGCACGACGAGCTCTGGACGAACACGAATTTTTTCTAAGACCTCATTCGTCCCGATCATGCGGATAAGGAGTTCCGCAGCCGTTGCACCCATCTCTCGGAGCGGTTGGCGAACGGTTGTGAGGGTCGGATTTGCGATACTTGCGAACTCGATATCATCGAAACCCACCACTGAAACGTTCCTTGGGACTTCGAGGCCGGCCTCTTTTAGGGCCGCAATTGCTCCCAGGGCAGAGATGTCGTTGTAGGCAACGAGTGCTGTGAAGCGATTGCCGCTCCGGAGTAACTTCTGCGCAGCAATCCGCCCCTCTTCGGCGTGGCGCTCGAGTCTCTCCAGTTGAACTGCCAGGCGAGGATCAAATCGAACGCCAAGTTTCTTGCAACTGGCGAGAACTGCGTTCCATCGGTCTTCCGTGTCACCGTTCCCCGTAGGTCCTTTGAAAAAGGCGATATCGCTATGACCAAGGCTGACCAAGTGATTGATGGTATTCCAAATGCCAAACGAGTTGTCGATCGAAACCTGTGTGCTCCATTCCTTTGAGCGGTCTGTGCAGATCGTTACGACGGGAACTCCTGGTGATTCGTTGGGAGTGGAATCGATTAGAAACAGGCCTTCGACGCCGCGATCGCAGAGCGTTTCAACGTGCTGTTTGAGAAGCGCCTCTGACCAGAAGTGATTGGAAATAAAGGCTGTGTACCCAGTGTCCATCAGATAGCGCGCAAATCCGCTCAGAAGACCAGCCTCATACCCGTTGCCGAAATCGGGCGCAATGACTCCTATTAGGTAGTTGCGCTTTCTCCCGAGGGAGCGGGCGAAATAGTTAGGTCGATATCCAAGTTTTCTTGCTGATTCTGAGACGCGTCGTCGAGTTTCCTCTGGGAATCGTGTGGCTTCAGGAAGATCATTGAGAATCATTGAGATCGTCGTTCGCGACAGACCGAGGACATCGGCCAACTTTCTCAATGTGATTCGGCGCCCCGAATCACCCTCTGGCGCGAGTCCAGATGCAATCAACTTCTTAGATTTGGATTGCATTTGATGCCAGCGTATCACGTCTGCGCCGCTTGGTTGACAACGCCCTCAACTTTTTGGTTGACAAACGTCCTCAATTCGAGTTTTAATTTGGTGCTTTAGTAAACCAGTTCACTTTTGAAGTGTTCCGGTTTACCGTGGCCGAGCAATTGGACACGAAATCTGGGACTGACGGTGGGGCAATCGTTCGAATTTCAGGAGGCAAATTGATGAAAAATGGAATGCGGTGGATCCTGCCCCGACTTCTTGTCTGTGCGTTACTGACAGGCGGAAGCTGGGCATGCATTGCACAAAACACAAATTCAGGTGACTTGCGCGGTACTGCGACAGACACAACCGGTGCGGTGATTCAGGGCGTGACGGTGACTGTGTTGGACGTCGATAGGGGCGTGACGCGCACGTACGTAACAGATGACGCGGGACTTTACGATACAGGCGCAATTCCCGAGTCCCACTATCGGCTGACATTCACGAAGGATGGATTCGCGACCTACATCCGCGGGCCCGTCACATTGACCCTCGCCATTGAAACGGTCAACGCCGCGATGAAGGTGGGCGCGGTTTCGACGGCGGTGA
>JBEKRG010000208.1:0-5270 GCA_049518955.1 Occallatibacter sp. | reverse complement strand
TCGCGGCAGCATCTGCTTCAAACGTGATGCGGTCGCCCTTGACTACCTTTGACGACAGCCGTAGCTTCTTCACTACCACACTCTGAATGCCGCTGGTCGGATCGTGGACAAACTGAAAGCCCCGCTCCCGGAGTGGACTCAGGTCATAAACGCGCTCATCCGAAGGATCGGGCGGCAGTTCGGACAACTTCAGAATTTCCGCGGCAAACATCGCTTGTAGCGGTTCGACCGCCTTATTCGCTCCGCGACAATTCAGGTCCAGAGTTCCATCTTTCTGCGAATACACATAGATCACTTCAAAGGCCGGATTGTGCGGCCTGGGCGCAAACTCGCCCTCCACCCATTCCAAGCTCCGCTGGGAGTAGTCTTCTGGATAAGCGAAAAAGTAATCCAGATCGCCCCGGCGGAATGCCTCCACAACACAGTTCTTACCCCTTCCCTCCGTCCGATGAAAATAGTCGCTGATTCCGTCGGCCAGCGCCCGCCGACCGTCTTCATGCACAGACGCAGGCTGGTGCGGCAACCCCTTCCGCTTCCGCCAATAGGGCAACGTGTCCGCGTGGCAGAACAGCGTTGCGCCCTTCCAGAGTTGTGGGTATTCCAGAAAAGTCGCCATTGCCCGCTCAAAGTGACCGTCTAAGTCGCCTAGCTTTTCAACAAAGGCTAAAAGCGTATCCGCCTGTTCTCGGAATTGCCATTGAGCCTCATCGCGGATTGCACACCAGCCCTTTTCGCAACTCAGCGCATGAATCTCGCTGAAGTCTGCATCCATCGCGTTGCGCTGGCCCTCTGGCAATTCCAGCCATGCGGTAAACAATTCATCTATCCGAGCTTCCTTCATTGCCGCAAAGTCCAGCCCTGCGAGCACACCGCGCCTTTCAAAGTAGCGTGCCAGCAGCGCATTAGGCATTTGCCGGAAAAAATCCCTCGTAGAGTAGTGACGCCCCATATCCCCTCGCAAACCGGCGCAAGCCCCTTGCGCTCTGGGACATAGTAGGATGTTGCTGTACTTAACGATAGCGCACTTTTGCACCACCGGCGCAGCGTTGTGAAATACCGGAGCCACCTGCCATGAGCAAGCCGCCTCTGTTTCTTGAAGCGTTACAGCACTTCGCCGCCAGCGTCAGCGGCAAGATGACGCAATTCATCGTAGGGGAACCGGAGGACCAGCTTCGCGGCCCTTTTGAGAACTTAATGAACGCGGTCGCCTCCGCATTGGGTTGGAAGATTGTGTGCACGGGAGAAACACTATTGCCCGGCAGGTTAGGACGCCCCGATTACGCGATCCATCGAAATAAGCTCCTAACAGGATACGTCGAACTCAAAGCGCCCGGCGTTGGCGTGACTCCCGCACGCTTCAAAGGGCACAACCGCGAGCAGTTCAAACGTTTCTCAGCCATTCCGAACATCCTTTACATAGACGGCAACGACTGGGCTCTCTACCGGGAAGGCGAACGGGTTGGCGAGGTTGTCCGAGTTTCGGGAGACATTGCAACTCAGGGAAAGAAGGCTGTCACCCCCGAAGACGCGGTAGAAATCGAAACTCTCCTGCGTAGGTTTCTTGAGTGGCAGCCCTTCATTCCTACGGATCGCAAGGGAAAGATTGACCTAAAGAAGCTGGCGGCGTTGCTTGCTCCGCTCTGCCGAATGCTGCGCGATGATGTACTGGACGCCCTGGGAGACAAAAACTCCCCCCTTGTCCAGCTTGCCAAAGATTGGCGGCAACTTCTCTTTCCAGACGCTTCGGACGAGCGGTTTGCCGACTCATACGCGCAGACCGTTACATTTGCTCTCTTGCTGGCGCGGAGCGATGGGGCCAATCCGCTCACGCTTGACAGTGCGGAAAAGACTCTCGAAGCGCAACACAACCTGCTGTCGCGTGCCCTACAAGTGCTCACCGATCCCGGTGCACAGAGCGAATTGACCGCCTCCCTTGACTTGCTATTGCGCATCGTCGGCGTTGTCCCGTCCGCAACCTTGGCAGGAGCGGAAGACCCGTGGCTCTATTTCTACGAGGTCTTTCTTGCTGTCTATGATCCCGAACTCCGCAAGGATGCGGGGGCCTACTATACCCCGGTGCAGGTAGTTCGGTGCCAGGTCCGTCTGATTGATGACCTTCTTTCTAACCGCTTGGGATATTCGTTGGGATTTGCTGATCCCAACGTGGTCACCCTTGATCCGGCAGTTGGGACCGGGACCTATCTGCTCGGCGTGATCGAACATGCGCTCCGCCGGATTGAATCGCAGCAAGGTCACGGCGCAGTCCCCGGCGAAGCAACAGCGCTCGCAAACAACCTGTACGGCTTCGAAGTGATGGTCGGCCCCTATGCTGTTGCCGAATTGCGGGTCAGCAGGGCATTGCGAGATCGTGGAGCGCAATTGCCGAAGGACGGCTCACACGTGTACCTGACGGACACCCTTGAAAGCCCTCACGCCGAACCTCCGCAACTTCCTCTCTTTCTGCGTCCGATTGCCGATCAACATGCCAAAGCGCTCAAGGTGAAAAGCAAGGTACCGGTGATTGTTTGCTTAGGCAACCCGCCCTATGACCGTCATGAGGCCGCAACCATAAGAAACAAGGCCAGCGCTGGCGGATGGGTGCGATGGGGCGATACAGAGAGTGGCAAAGACGCCATCCTGCGCGATTTTCTCGATCCGGCCAGCGCCGCCGGATATGGCGTTCATCTTAAGAATCTCTATAATCTGTATGTCTATTTCTGGCGCTGGGCACTTTGGAAGGTTTTCGAGAGCGAAACATCAACGGGTCCGGGTATTGTTAGTTTCATAAGCGCATCAAGCTATCTCGACGGCGATGCCTTTTGTGGGATGCGCGAACACATCCGCCGCTTGTGCGATGAGGTCTGGATTCTTGACCTTGGCGGCGAGGGTCGGGGCACGCGCCAAAGCGAAAACGTATTTGCCATTCAGACTCCCGTTGCCATTGCCGTAGCGGTTCGGTCAAGCAAGGTCGAAAAGAAGAAGCCCGCGAAGGTCCATTTCGCCCGGCTAGAGGGAACCCGAGACGCCAAGCTCGACGCGCTGGAAGGAATTGAGGGGTTCGCCAAAGTCAAATGGCGCGAGTGCCCAGACGATTGGCAGGCACCTTTCCGGCCTGCTGGAAAGGGCGATTACTTTACATGGCCGCTTCTCGCCGATCTTATGCCCTGGCAGCACTCTGGAGCACAGTTTAAGCGAACCTGGCCCATTGCGCCCGATTCAGATACTCTCAAGGCTCGTTGGAGAGCCCTACTTAAATCGCAGGACAGGGCAGGGGCGTTGCGGGAGACACGTGATAGGCACGTAAATTCAACCTACCCCATACTTCCCGGCTCAACCAAAGTCAGCAACCCGAACTTATCGATCAACCAATTGCCGGGCAATGCCCCTACACCGCGAATTGAGCAGTACGCATATCGATCTTTTGACCGTCAGTGGATACTCGCTGACAGCCGTCTGGGCGATTTCTTGCGCCCTGATCTTTGGCGCGCTCACGGCGAAAGGCAAGTTTATCTAACCAGCCTTCTCTACAACCAGCCGCTTGGGCGTGGTCCGGCTTTGACAGCGTGCGCACATATCCCAGACCTAGATCATTTTCGCGGTTCATTTGGCGCAAAGCAGGTCTTGCCGCTTTACCGTAGTCCAAACGCCGAGGAAGAAAACATCGTCCCTGGTCTGCTTGAGTTGCTTCGCAAACAATATCAGCGTCAAGTTAGCCCGGAAGACTTCGTTGCCTATACCTACGGTGTTCTGGCGCAGTCGTTTTTCACATCGCATTTCTCAAAGGAACTGGGAACGCGGGAGTTGCGCGTGCCCATTACAAAGAACTCCACGCTTTTTGAGAGAGTGCGCGCCTCGGGCGCACGCCTGCTTTGGTTGCATACTTACGGTGAGCGCTTCGTGCCAAAAGGCAAACATCGTGGAACGATTCCGCCAGGAAAGGCGAAATGTACCAAGGCCGTACCGGGAGATGCCGACGGCTATCCTGAATCCTTCTCTTACAACGACGTAACGCGAACGCTAACGGTGGGTGAGGGTAAATTCTCTCCGGTCACGAGCGAAGTCTACGAATTCGAGGTCTCAGGTCTCAAAGTGCTGCAATCGTGGCTCAAATACAGAATGAAGGACGGCGCTGGCAAAGGCGGATCGCCGCTCAATGAGATTCGGCCTGAGCATTGGACATCCCAGTTCACCACCGAACTACTCGAATTGCTCTGGATTCTGGAAGCGACGGTGGAAATATACCCCGAACAGGCCAGACTACTTGAGGATGTTATTAGCGGTGACATCTTCCAAGCCAATGAGCTGCCGACCGTTCCGCCAGAAATGCGCAAGCCACCCCGGACGAAGGATGAAGAGAATGGCCAGCTTGAATTCGAGGAGATGTAGACGCTGGTTCTAGGAGTAATCATGCTCGATGCATCATGGCCCGGCTGGGGCCTTATGCAATGCGGGATCTCCGCCGCTTCTGGACTTCTCGGTGTCCTCATTGGCGGCCTGATGAGCAGTCGAGGCCAGAAGGCGGAGAGACGAAATGCGCGCATCCGCGAGCAACTGCACGATTTCTATTCACCCCTTTTGGGAATTCGGGAAGAAATTCGCGCGAAAAGCGAGTTGCGAACGAAGCTCCATTCGGCTGCGAACGCAGCGTGGCAGAAACAGGTTGCGATTCACAACCGTTCTGTGCCGGAGGACATTGAGGCACAATTCAACAAGGTGATTGACTACAGCAATGAGCAACTAGAGAAAGACCTGGTGCCGCTGTACCGCAAGATGCTCGATCTTTATCTCAGCAACAAGTGGCTTGCGGAAGAATCGACGCGCGGATTCACCTATGAGCTAGTTGAATTTGTGGAAATTTGGAATCGCTATTTTGCAGAGAGCCTGCCCCGCCAAGTTCTAAACGAAATCGAACACACGGAGGCGAAGTTGCAGCCTTTCTATTCGGACCTTCAGGACAATTTCAATCGCTTGAGTAAAGAACTCCAGAACTGAGTGTCTTGGCTCCCCGCGCAACAAGCAAAAGGGGTAGCAGCCGTTTCGATGCCCCGTACCCCGGACAACTAACCCAGTTGCCAGTTTCTGCCAACATTGCAAAATCAAAAAACTGCATGAAGCTCCGCTAGACCCGATAGCACGGGTGGCAGGCACCTGAGAGTACCGGGACATCCTTTACGTTTTAGACCGGAGACATGGTTTACAAGCCCCTTGCGGTGAGAGTGGCTCTGGTTGCGGGTTTTCGGCGGGCTTTGCCGGTCTTCAGATACATGATA
>JBEKRG010000207.1:0-5380 GCA_049518955.1 Occallatibacter sp. | reverse complement strand
GGGTCGATGAAAAGCTGATCGGCTTCGGCATGACCGGCTTCATCTTTCTTGGGGTGGATGCAATCGACGGGACAGGCGTCCACACAGGCGGTGTCCTTGGTGCCGATACAAGGTTCTGCAATCACATATGCCATCTCTGCTCTCTCCGGAGATTCCCGCGGCCTCGCGCTCGCGATCCGCTCTGATCTTTACGACGCTGATAGTAGCATACGGCCCCGCGCCCTGACTTCCACTGTTTCGCCCGCGTTTTGCCATGCGGGAAGGGCCGTCGCCCTCAATCCCGGCCGCTTTTCGCTCGTTCCACCCGCGCCTTCGCAAACTCTTCCGGCGTAGGAATCGACGTCAAATTCCGCCCTGCGAACATGTCGCCAAAGAATCCGATCAGCTCCTCGTGAATCAATCCGTTCGACGCCAGAATCTCTTCGCTCTTCAACTGGAACCGCCTGCCCGCAAAGTCCGTTACTCGTCCGCCGGCTTCTTCCACCAACAGGATTCCGGCTGCCGTGTCCCATGGATTCAGATTGAACTCCCAGAAGGCGTCCATGCGTCCGCAGGCCACATAAGCCAGATCGAGCGCCGCAGACCCTGCCCGCCGCACTCCGTGCGAGCGCAGCGTGAACTCCTGGTAAAAGTGAATGTTCGGGCTTGCATGGCGCTTGCGGCTGGGAAAGCCGGTGGCCAGCAGCGCCTCGGCCAGCTCCGGCGTGCGCGAAACCCTGACGGGTTTCCCATTCAACTGCGCGCCCTGCCCACGTTCGGCTGTGAAGAGCTCATCGCGCAGCGGATCGTAGATCACACCAGCCACCAGCGTTCCATCTTCGCCGGCTGGCGTGCCGGCCGCACGGTGTTCCAATCCCATCGACACGCAGAATTGCGGAAACCCGTGAGCGAAGTTCGTCGTCCCATCCAACGGGTCCACGTACCAGCGGAACTCACCTTCCATCCGCTCCCGCGTGCCCTCCTCGCCGTAAACACCGTGATCGGGAAACTCTTCACGCAATCGAGTCCTGATCAGCTTCTCCACCGAGCGGTCGGCCACGGTCACAATGTCTACGTCGCCTTTGTATTCGGTCTCTACACCCTGTGCGTAGTATTCGCGCAGCCGCGCTCCCGCCTCGCGCGCAATCTCGGCAGCCTTAGGAATAAATTTGAGGTTTTGCGCAATCGCCGGCTCTGCTCCGCCCTTCACAGCCCTGCCTCGTGAGAACCATTTCCGTCCGGTCCCGGCCCGTCAGCAGTCTCATAGCGCGTCACTCGCCGCCGGCCTACTTCGCTGATGGTGCGAATCTGGTTCTTGTAAATAAACAGATTCGGCTGACCCTCGCGCGTCAGACGCAGCATGGAGTCGTCGAAGTACTCGATCCACCCGCGTACCGTCTCGCCGTCTCTCAACTTGATGTTCACGATCACCTGGCGATCGCTCAATGAGCGCAGGTAGAGTCCCTCCTGGCCGGTCTCGCCCGGCGGAGGCGTCTTGGAGCGGCGGCGCGACGACAATGGGGAAGTCATGTTGCCATTTTAGATGCAAGTGCGCCGAGGGGCGTTCGGTGGGCCCTAACTCTTCGAGAATCAACCGGTTTTTTGAAAACCTTTGGCGGCCGGCCTCAATTGCCCTTTGCTGGAGTATCTGCGTAGTACCCGGCCTTGTTGCGCACGTTGAATTCGTCTGCCGCGGCGCGCGGAATCGTCACCACCACTCGATGAAAGGTCCTCCCGGGCTCTTGATTCTTCGGATAATAGCCGAGCAAATACTGTGTTCTCAGGTCGTCGCTCACCCTGGCAAATGCCTTGTCCAACCCGCCCTCGCCGACATAGAAATGCTTTCCGCCCGTCTCTTCGGCCAGTGTAATCAGCGCGTGTTCACCGCCCAGGTCACGCCCAGCGCTGGCCTCAATGGGCACGTCGATCAGCGAATAGATCATCACCTCATTGCGCAGCGCAGCCTCTAACGCCTGCGCGTAGGTTGAGGACTTGGCGGTGTCGTCTCCGTCAGAGACGATCACCAACACTTTGCGTCCCTCGCGCTTGCCCAGACCCTGGGAACCCAGGCAGATCGCATCGTACAGTGCCGTCGCCCAATCGGAGCGAAGCTGACCGACGGCGTGGTCAATCTGCGGCAGGTTGTTGGTGAAGCCTGTCAGCTGGGTTACATCCGTTGCAAACTCGAGCACGCTCATCTGGTCCTTCGGCTGAAGAATGTCGTTGGCGAAGTGCCTTGCCGCGTTCGCCTCCTCGTCAAGATCCTTGCGCACGCTCCCTGATGTGTCGATGGCAAGCGTCAGATTCAGCGGCACGTCGGTTTTCCGCTCGAAGATTGCGATCTGCTGCGGCCGGTTGTCCTCGAACACTGCGAAATCGTCTTTGTCCAGCCTGCCCACAATCGCCCCATTCTTATCTGTGACGTTGACGAAGATATTCACCAGCTTCACGTCAACATGGAACGTGGCCTCCTGTGCAGTCATCGCCGCGGGGGCCAGCGTCGTCATCACGCCGAAACAGGCGATCGCCCACGTGCCGCGTAGACCACTCCAACTAGCCCTCATGCGGCGCCTCCGCGATGGCCACCACGAGTCCTTCAGGAAACGGCTCTCCCGGCGCCCAAACTTGGCCGTCGGCAAAGGTCTCCCTTTTCCAGATGGGCACAGTTTGCTTGACGGTGTCGATCAGCCAGCGGCAGGCCTCAAAAGCAGCCGAGCGGTGCGCCGAGGCCACGACGATCAGCACGCTCGTCTCGCCGATTTCCAACCGCCCCAGGCGATGAACCATGGTCACCTGGCGCACGCCGAATCGCTCGCGCGCTTTCTTGCCCAGCTCCCGCATCTGATTCACTGCCATCTCTTCATAAGCCTCGTAGTCCAAGCACAGTGTCCGGTGTCCGCGCGAATGGTTACGCACAATTCCGTCAAACACCACCACCGCTCCGTCTTCGCCACACTTGGCCGCTGCAACAATCCTGTCCGCGTCGATCGCTTCCCGCGTTAGTCCAACGAGAACATTCGAATCCGCGCTGCTCTCCTCCGAAGCATTCGAGGCATGCGCAGTGCCGCCGGAGACCGGCGGCAGCAGCCCCACTTCATCCCCTTCATGCAGAATGTGCGCGGCCTGGGCATATTCAGCATTCACACCCACTGCAATGCCGCTGAGAGCCTCTTTCGGTGCGCGCTCCGGCAACCGAGTGCGCAGGTGCTCAAGCAACGATCCCACCGTCGCGCGCTCCGGCAGCTCCGCCTCGACGGCATCGGGGCCGAGCCACTCTTTCAAAATCCCAAAGGCGATCACGCGTACATGCATGGTTAGAAAAAGAATACTGCTCCATAGATTAGACGTGGCTGCTTGAAATCAGGGGTTGAGTCGATGGCAACTCAAACAGCCTCGGTCCTTGTAAATGATGTTGAGGAGTTAACAGCGGGACCAGCCCAGAGGGATCCCTCAAAAAAGAAAGGCCGGCAAAACCGCCGGCCCGCTTGCACAAAATCAGGAGCGATTACGCCGCTGCGCCAGCTGCGCCCGCTGTGCTCGCGGCCCGCCTCGTTGCGGCGGGTCGCATTTGCGGCCGTGCTGCCAGCAGCGGCAATGCCACCGCCAGCACGTCCTCAATTTCGCTGGCATAGTGCACCGTCACGCCTTCCATCATCTCCGGAGTCAGATCCTCTTCCACGTTCTGGCGGTTCTCTGCCGGCAGAATGATATTTTCGACTCCGGCCCGTCGCGCTGCTAGGAACTTCTCCTTGATCCCGCCCACCGGCAGCACATTGCCGCTCAGTGTGATCTCGCCGGTCATGGCCGTCAGCGGCCTTACTGGCGTGTCCGTGAGTAATGACGCCAGTACGGTCACCATGGTCACGCCAGCCGAAGGGCCGTCCTTCGGAATGGCGCCTGCGGGCACGTGAATGTGCAGGTCCATCTCCTTGGTAAAGTCCTCGGCCAGTCCGAGCCGCGCAGCGTTCGAGCGTACCCAGGTCAGCGCGGCCTGCATGGATTCCTGCATCACCTCGCCGATCTGTCCAGTCATCGTGAAGCCACCCTTGCCCTTCATTTTGTTGGCCTCGATGAACAGAATGTCGCCGCCGGCAGGTGTCCATGCCAGCCCAACGGCCACACCGGGCCGCTTCACCCGCTCCGCTACCTCGGTTTCAACGCGTACCTGGATGCCGCCAAGGAACTCTTTCAGCGTCTCCCTGGTCACCACCAGCTTTTCCGGGTGGCCTTCGACCACGCGCCGCGCCTGCTTTCTGCACACCGTTCCGATGGTCTGCTCCAGCTTGCGCACACCGGCCTCGCGCGTGTAATGGCGGATGATGTACCGCACTGATTCCTCCGACAGCTGGATCTGCTCCGGTGTGATCCCGTTCTCCTTGATCTGCCGCGGAATCAAGTACTGGTTCGCGATGTGGACCTTCTCCTCTTCGCTGTAGCCCTGCAACGGAATGATCTCCATGCGGTCGATCAGTGGAGGAGGTACCGTGTCCAGCATGTTCGCCGTGCAGATGAACAGCACCTTCGACAGATCGAACGGTACGTCAAGGTAGTTATCCCGGAACGTATTGTTCTGGGCCGGGTCCAGCGTCTCCAGGAGCGCCGATGCCGGATCGCCGCGGAAGTCCCGTCCGAGCTTGTCCACTTCATCGAGCATGATCACCGGGTCGTTCGTTTCCGCCCGCCGAATGCTCTGGATGATCTGTCCCGGCAGCGCGCCGATGTACGTTCTCCTGTGGCCGCGAATCTCAGCCTCATCGTGCATGCCGCCCAGCGAGATGCGCTGGAATTTACGTCCCAACGCGCGCGCGATCGAACGGCCCAGACTCGTTTTGCCCACTCCGGGCGGCCCGACGAAGCACAAGATCGGACCCTTCATGTCCGGCTTCAGTTCGAGCACGCTTAGGTAATCCAGAATTCTGTCCTTCACCTTTTTCAGCTCATAGTGGTCCTCGTCGAGGATCTCCTTGGCCTTGCCGATATCGATCTTCGATCCAGAACTCTTGGCCCACGGCAGCACTGCAAGCCACTCAATGTAATTCCGCGTGAGCCCGTAGTCCGCGGCCATCGGCGACATGCGCTGCAACCGCCCCAGCTCCTTCAGCGCCTCTTTCTTCACATCCTCTGGCATCCCAGAGGCTTCAATCTTTTGCCGCAACTCCTCGATGTCGCGCTGACCTTCGTCCTGCTCGCCCAGCTCTTTCTGGATGGCCTTGAGTTGTTCGCGCAGGTAGTAGTCACGCTGCGACTGCTGCACCTGATCCTGGACTTCTGTCTGGATCTTGGTGCGCAACTGCTGCACCTCGATCTCCTTCGCCAGCAGCTTGTTCAATTGCTCCAGCCGGTCCGCGATGCCCGGGGTCTCCAGCAACCGCTGCTTATCGTCGGTGGTCAGGAAGGGTAG
>JBEKRG010000206.1:0-5553 GCA_049518955.1 Occallatibacter sp. | reverse complement strand
GGCTGCGAGAGCTTGACGCTGACAACGGCGACGAGACCTTCGCGCACATCGTCGCCGCTGAGCGACTCCTTCATGTCTTTGAAGAGGCCCATCTGCTGGCCGACGTAGTTGATGGTGCGGGTGAGCGCGGCGCGGAAGCCAGAGAGGTGCGTGCCGCCGTCGACAGTGTTGATGTTGTTGGCGAAGCTGAAGACGGTTTCGGAGTAGCTGTCGTTGTATTGCAGAGCGATGTCGATGTCGACGCCGTCGCGGAGGGCCTCCATGACGATGGGCTTGTCATGCAGGACGACCTTGCCGCGGTTGAGATGCTTGACGAACTCGGCGATGCCTCCGGCGTAGCGGAACTCGGCGCGACGCGCTTCGCCGGTCTTGGCGTCGGCGGTGCGCTCATCGGTGAGCGTGATTTCCAGGCCCTTGTTGAGGAAGGCCATCTCGCGCAAGCGCTGGGCGAGCGTGTCGTAATTGAATTCGGTGGCAGTGAAGATGGACCTGTCGGGCAGGAAGTGGACCTTGGTGCCGCGACGCTTGCTGGTGCCGGTTTTCTGGAGCTTGGATGTGGGAACGCCCTTGGAATAGCTCTGCTCGTACGTGTGCGAGGGCTCGCCGGGTTTCTCCGGACGCCAGATTTCGACTTCGAGCTCCTCACTGAGCGCGTTGACGCAACTGACACCGACGCCGTGCAGGCCGCCGGAGACTTTGTAGTTGGAGGCATCGAACTTGCCGCCGGCGTGCAGCTTGGTGAGCACGACTTGCGCGGCAGGCATGCGTTCGCCATCAGCCAGATCCATCATGTCGACGGGAATGCCGCGGCCATCGTCGACGACGGTGATGGAGTTGTCGACGTGAATGATGACATCGACTTTCTTGGCGTAGCCGGCGAGAGCTTCATCGACGGAATTGTCGACGACTTCGTAGACGAGGTGATGCAAACCGATCTCGCCGGTCGAGCCGATGTACATGGCGGGACGAAGACGGACGGCCTCAAGGCCTTCAAGGACCTTGATGTTTTCGCCGGTGTAGCTGTCGTTATCGCCGTGAATGGAGGAGGAGCCGAGAACTTCAGTCGCCATAGAATTCCGTTCGCAAAGTGTTCCGTGATCTTGAGGGCCGCCGGGGATAAATCCGGACGCTGAAGCGGGAGTAACCACTTGAAAAGAGGGGGGCTATCAAGCGCCTTCACCTACAACTATTTTACCATGCGGGGACGTCCGGAAGAGGGAGGCGAGGGTATTGAGAAAACGGTTACTATCTGTGGATGGAAGGCGTGCATAAATTACGATGGTAACTATATGGAGTTCTAGTTTAGTATCTATATGAACAAACTAGACTTGTTAGAATATATACGATAAGATCATGCTTGAAAAGGAGAGGATTCTCCTTCTATAATTAAACCAGAAAGGTTACCAAAGATGAAAACCGCCATTCGATTCTTTGCCCTGTTCGTCGCCATCGCCGGCCTTGCCTCCGCGTCACTCGCGCCAGCCACCCAGGCTCGCGTCTCGCACACTTCTGTGGCCGCAACTGATCCGGGTCCGCTCATCACTCTTCCAGGGCCGCTTCCATGCCAATCAGTCAACGCCTGCTTCGCGACGCCCCCACCGGTTCAATAGGGATCACGAGGGGTTCGCTCCCCGGAAAAGGCCATGGGAGCACCGTCTAGCACGAAAGTGCCAAGAGCGCGTTACCCTTTTGTGTTTGAGCCATTCGGCATATTGGGGCTATCCTGAGGACGTTCGAACGATCGCAAACTTGCCTCTATGCCAATGAACTTCGCAATGTCGGCGATGAGCGCGGCTGAACTTGTCCTCTGGGCCGCGCTGGCCATTCTCTTTTTGAGCAAGGGGCTGCAACGCCGCTTCCCGGCGATGGGCTATTACTTACTGTTGCGGGCGATCTCGACTCCCGTTCTGACACTGGCTCTCTACCTGACAGCAAAACCGTGGGCTAGAGATTTTCACATCGGACAAATCTATTATTTTGGCTTCTTCGCGACCTATCTCGCGAGCACCGTGCTGCTGTTTCTTATTTGCATTGAAGTTTTCCGGTCGGCGCTGGCTGCATTTCCCGGTATCGCGAAGCTGGCGATCGTGATCTTCCGCTGGGCGGCAGTGGTTTCAATCATTGTCAGCTTAAGCTCCATCACTTACGGGCACAAAGGAATCTTCATTGTTGCGGACGTTTCCTACGGGCTGATGCACTCGGTCAGCGTTCTGGAACTCTGCTTGCTCGCTTTTCTCTGCCTGAGCATGAATGCGCTGCGCCTGACGGTGCGCGATTTGTCTTTTGGCATTGCATTGGGCTTTGGCGTCATGTCCTCGGCGGACTTTATTCTCGCCTCTTGGATCTCTCGCGTTGCGTCACCATCGCTCGTCGATCCCCTCCAGTTCGTGTACGAATCGCTGATTCTGGGGACTCTGGCGATCTGGGTGGTCTACTGCATCATTCCGGAGCCGGCACGCAGGCCGGTGCTGATGCCGGCGAGTTCGACGATCTACCGTTGGAACGAAATCGCTTCGGCACTGGGCCACACGGGCACGAAGGTGGCCGTGCAGCAGCCCGCGAACAGCTTCTTCCTTTCGGACGTGGAGCGCGTGGTGGAGAAAGTCCTGGCGCGGAATATGAAGGGCCGAGAATCGGAGACGTAAGACAGCGAACAAGGGATTGGAAAGACGAAAGGCCACGGCAAATGCCGTGGCCTTTTGATTTGGTTGAAGCTCCGATTTGACTGCTGTTGAAGCGCGCCTACTCCGTGGCAGGCTCGACCGAAGCGAAGCGGCCGCGGTTCCCACGGTCAGTAAACTTGACGCGGCCGGAAACCTTGGCGAAGAGCGTGTCATCGGAGCCGATGCCCACATTGACGCCGGGCTTGATGCGGGTGCCGCGCTGGCGGCTGATGATGGAGCCGCCGGTGACGAATTGACCGGCGAAGGCCTTTACGCCCAGCCGCTGCGCGTTTGAGTCGCGCCCGTTTGTAGAACTGCCTCCACCTTTTTTGTGTGCCATGGTTTAATCCCCTTTTTAAAGCAGCTATTAGCTTTTAGCTATTAGCTTGTCCTTGCTGGAAGCGGGGTTGGTGCCCCTCCCCCAGAAACCTGCGCAAAAAACAGCGCCCTATTTCTTTTCCGCGTTGTAGGTGACGCCGTCAGCCACGATGGCCTTGATGCGCACTTCAGTAAAGTTCTGGCGGTGGCCCTGGAGCTTCTTGTATTGCTTTTTGCGCTTGAAGTGGAAGACCAGGATCTTGTCGCCACGGCCTTCGCCGAGGACTTCGGCTGTCACCTTGGCCGAGGCTGGCTTGGCAATCGATCCTGACTCGCCGGAAACGGCAAGCACATCGCTGAACTCAACGGTCGGGCTACCCGACGGAACGCTTTCAATCTTCAAAACGTCGCCGGGCGCGACTCGATACTGCTTACCACCGGTGCGAATGACTGCGTACATAACAAAGCCTCCAGCGCTGAGGGTCACACAGGACCGGGCGCAAACGCGAATCGAGTGCTCAAGACTCGTGTGTTCGAGAATCGTGTGCTTAAAGGGGGCGGATACAGAGTGAGACTGCATCGGGAGGCCAACTGCACACACACGCTGAACCCAGCGGCAGCTTCCCGGGCACCCGGCATCCGGGTGCATCGCCAAACTCTATGATTCTACCGGTAAACCGAGGTGGGGTCAACGATGGGCTTCATGGCCGAAAAGGGTCAAAGCGCGAGCCATTTATGGAGGTTTCGGCAGGAGCCGCGAGGGCGCCTTCAGAGCCGCGCGGGCACAACGTAAAAGTAGATGGCGAAGTAGTGGGCCACGCTGCCGGCGAGGACGAAGAGATGCCATGTGGCGTGGAAGAAGGGGCGATGGTCGAGAGCGAAGAAGATGACGCCCAGGGAGTAAGCGATGCCGCCTGCACCAAGCCAAAGAAGCCCGTGCCAGCCAATGGCATGGAGAAGCGATCGAACGACGAAGATAGCGAGCCAGCCCTGAAACAGATAAACCAGGGCCGATGCCACGGGGAAACGACCGATGGCAAGGCTCTTGAAGACGATGCCCGCCACAGCCAGCGCCCAAACCAGGCCGAAGAGAACCCATCCCACTGGCCCGCGCAGCGAGACGAGAGTGAAGGGCGTGTAGGTTGCTGCGATGAGCACATAAATGGCGGAGTGATCGAGGACATGGAGTACGTGGCGAGCGCGGGTGCGACCCAGCGAGTGGTAGAGCGTGGAGCAGAGATAGACGAGTACGAGCGCGACGGAAAAGACAGAGCAACTGACGACGACCAGCGCCGAGCCGCGCGTCGAGGCCGCGATGAGGCAGACAGCGCCTACCAATGCGAAACCAAGGCCGATGCCGTGCGTGATGGCGTTGGCGAGAAGATCGCTCAAGTTCGGACGGGAGGGCACAGGTGAATGATAGTGCGCTCGAAGGAGCGGGCAAAGGAGGGACAGCGGGGATTGTCCGTTCCGAAACAGAACCGGTGCGAAGAATGGGAAAACGTGGCTCGGCGAGGCGGGAGCGGGGGAAATCAGCCCTTGAGTGCGCGCCAGCGCGGAGCTAGGTTCCAAAGTATGCGGGGCCAAAATACGCAGGAATCGACTGAAGGCTTTGCGACAGCCGGACAGACGGGGCGATTGGCCGAGATTGCGCTCTGCTACCAGCGCGCGCTCAAGCGAAACCCTCAACAGCCCGAGGCTTTAGTGGGCATGAGCCTGGTGGCGCTGAGCAGCCGGCAGACAGAAGCCGCGGTGAAGATGGCGGCTGCTGGAGTAGCGTCGGCACCGGAGATGGGTGCCGCGTGGGTGGTGCTGGGACAAGCGCTGAAGGCAGCCGATCGGATGGATGAAGCGGAGCGAGCCTACGCGGAGGCCATCCGGCTGGATGGAATGGATGCGCTGGCACCGATGGGAATGGGCGAACTGAAGATTGCGGCAGGGCGGCCAAGCGAGGCGATCCGGGAGTTTGAGTTGGCGTTGCAACGGAGGCCAGCATTTGTGGCGGCGCATTTGGGATTGGGGAATGCGCTCGCGCTTACAGGACGGAATGAAGAGGCGCTCGAGCCGTACGAGGCTGCGCTCGAGTTGCGGCCGCGATTGCCGGAGGGTGAGTTTGCCGTGGGGTTCGCGCTGGCGCGATTGGGGCGCACGTGCCAAGCGGAAAAGCGATACCGGCGGGCGCTGACGATGCGGCCGGACTTTGCGGCGGCGTGGATCAATTTGGGTTCCTTGCTGCGCGAGGAGGGCCGAGAGGCGGAGGCCGAGGCGGCTTTGCAGCGCGCAGTGGAGTTGCGGCCGGACCTGATTTCGGGATGGGTGAACCTGGCTCTGCTGGAGCGGGACAGGAGAAGGCTGGAGGCGGCGGAGGCGAATCTTCGGCGGGCGCTCGCGCTGAACCCGAACCAAGTGGAGACGCTGGTTGCGTGGTGCCAGTTGCGCGCGGCCGAGCGGGACGCGGCTGGTGCGCGGGAGTGGATGCGCTGGGCGATCGAGCGGAACTCGGAGTTCGACGAGGCCGTGAATATGCATGGCATTGTGTTGCATCTCGAGGGACGATTCGAGGAAGCGGTTC
>JBEKRG010000205.1:0-5558 GCA_049518955.1 Occallatibacter sp. | reverse complement strand
GAACATGGCGCCGCGCAGAATTCTCGCGGGGTCCTGGTCGTAGCCTTTGGTCAGGAACGCCAGCGCCTTCTCCACACGCTCCGGGGTCGCACGCAGGCCGTCGCGCTCGGGATCCTCGCCCAAGCGGCTGAGAATCTCGCGATACATCTCCTGTGTGCTGAAGGTGCTGAGCCCTTCGCTTGTTTCGATCACCCTTCGAACAGGTCTACTCACCGCAATTGGATGCGCCATTGTCCTTTATCCCCTCAATGAACACTCAAAGAAGTTATTCTCCGTCTCTTCCACGCGAACATGCTCCAGCCTGCCCGCGGGTAACACATCATGCAACAAATCGAAGATCGCGGTGCAGAAATTCTCGGTTGTCGGCACGCGATCGGCAAACAACGGATCGAGATTCAGGTTGGCGTGGTCGAACCGGTCCAGCACTTCGGTTCGCATCGTTTGATCGAGCTCCACCAAATCAACCACCATCCCCGTCTCCGCATTGACCGCGCCTCCCACCAGAACTTCAACAAAATAATTATGGCCGTGACCATGCTCGTTGTTGCATTTTCCGTACGCCGCGCGGTTTGCTTCCTCCGTGAGCGCCGGTGTGTGCAGCCGGTGGCTGGCGCTGAGCATGTAGCGGCGGCCGAAGTATACTTTCACTTTTCGCCTCGATATTCGGCAAAGATTTCCGGCGTCTCATAAACGCGAATGCGGCTGAGTTGCGCTCCTCCAGCCGCGTTCACCACTGGTTCCAGCCGGTTCCATGCCGCAATGGCGATATTTTCCGTCGTGGGAATGGCTTTCTTGAACTCCGGTGCATCGAGATTCAAATGCTTGTGGTCGTATGCTGCCAGTACTTCCCGTTCCATTGCGTCCTTGAGCCACTTGAGATCGACGACAAAGCCCGTCACAGGGTCAGGCTCGCCCCCCACGGTCACCTCCAGGGTGTAGTTGTGGCCGTGGCCGTTGCGATTCGCACAGCGCCCGAAAACGCGCTCATTCTTCTCCGCGGGCCAGGAGTCATTCCAGTAGTAATGCGATGCGGAAAACGTCGCCCGCCGCGTCAGAAAGATCATTCCTGCCCTCACTTAAGAGATTCCGGAGCTTCGCAAAGGTTTCACAGAGCCAAGGTGAATTTGCGTGGGATCGAAAAAACAGCGGGCCGTCCACGATCCGCTCAAAAAGCTCGCTCGCGCCTTCGCCTACGTGGGATAACTCCGTCCCTTCCAGCTTACGCGCTTGAGGATGCGGTGCTGGAACCAGCTGCGATAGAGCAGCACCACAAACAGCGGCAGACCCAAAGGCGAAAGCGCGCAATCCAGGAATGGAAAGTTCGACTTGGCAACCCGTGAATAGAATCGGAACAGCGTGCGCAGCCAGAGCAATGCCAGAACCCATCCCGCGCCCAGCCACTCGAGGCCGTGCGCGCCCAGGCGCGCGTTCCACAATTCGTAGGCCAGGATCGGCAGCCCGAAGAGCAGCGCGATGTCCAGCGCCCTGAATACCGCCAGCACAAGCGCGTTGTTGAAGAGCAGCTTCAGGTTCTTGGTCCAGCCCTCGATCATCGCCCCCGTGCTGCGGTACATGCGCGCGGAGACGGCATCGTCGGCATAGCGAAAGCGCAGGCCCACCTTGCGGCGTTTAGCCAGGAACGCCAGCTCCACGTCTTCGAGCACTTTGCCGGCCACGCTGGGGTGCCCGCCAAGCCGCCGGTAGGCTTCCCGTTCCACTAACAGGAACTGACCGTTGGCAGCCGCGATGCGCTGCGCGGGGTCAGAGACCTTGGCCGGCGGATAGGCCAGCGCCAGCTCGCAAAAGACCAGCGGCATGAGTGAGCGCTGCGCCAACCCTCGCACAATTTGCCGCGGCGAATAGCTCAGCATGCCGACTTTGTTCCGCTCCGCTTCATGCAATGCCCGTCGCAGGTCGCCCGGCTCGTGCACTGTGTCGGCATCGGTAAACAGCAGCCAGCGGCCACGTGCGCGCCTCGCCCCGGTCCAAACGGCATTGGCCTTGCCCGTCCAGCCAGACTCGAGCTTGTCCGCCTCGAACAGCGTGACTCCAGCAAATCCGCGCGCGATCTCAGCGGTCTTGTCAGTCGAGCGATCGTCCACGACGATTAGCTCCCAGTCGCGGCCCAAATCGAAAATGTCTTCCGATTGGTTGACCAGCGACTGCAGGCACTCGCCCAGGCAAGCTTCTTCGTTTCGTGCCGGAACAATAACCGTGAGCTCGATCAGCTGCTCTGGTTCCGGCTGGTCGAAGACCGTTTCGGGAGCGGTTTTGCCCGCCCAGTCGCGCCAATCTCTAGCAGGGGGCGAGTCTTCCGCAGGATCGGCCAGGCCCAGCACTGGCTGCCACGTTCTCGTACCGCCTCGCTCCGCCTCATCCCTGCTCATTACACCGCACCGTTTTTCTTCCGGCCTTACGCTCCGTATTATAAGGATGTGCGGTTTCCTCGTTACCTTGCCCTCGCGCTCTTGCTTCCGCTAGCCCTTCTGCCCGCATGCAATCGCGGTTCGCATCCGGCGCAAACCGGCAAGCCTGCTCCCGATTTCACCGTTTCCGACGGCACTTCAACTGTTCACCTGGCAAGCTACCGCGGCAAGGTCGTCCTGCTTAACTTCTGGGCCAGCTGGTGCATGCCGTGTGTCGAGGAATTGCCTTCGCTCCTCGCGCTCCACCATCAAGACCCCAATCTCGTCATTCTTGCTGTGAGCATCGATGACGATCCCGCCGCATATTCGACTTTTATCGTCCGCCATCATGTTGATCTGATCACCGTCCGCGACCCTACGCAGTCGGCGGCGAATCTGTATCACACGGATATGTGGCCGGAGACCTATGTGATCGACCGCCAGGGAATCATACGCAGCAAGCTCGTGGGCCCGCAGGAGTGGACCAGCCCCGAAATTGTCGGCTATCTCAACAGCCTTTGAGACAGCCAAACCCGCCTCACTGATAATCCTCCGCAAATATTGATTGACAAAACAAGTGCATTAATGTACTAGTCTTATAGTACATTGGTTCTTTGATCGTGAGCAGCCATTCCAAGCCGGCCTTCCACTTCCTGCTGGACCTTCAGAGCGGGATGCCTGTCTACAGGCAAATCATCGATCAGATCCGCGGCGCCCTGGCATCCGGCGCGCTCGCCACAGGAGACCAGCTCCCAACGGTCCGCCAACTGGCAGTAGACCTGGCCATCAACCCCAACACGGTGGTCCGAGCCTACAAGGAATTGGAATTAGGAGGACTGCTCGAGACGCACCAGGGGACCGGCACGTTTATCAGTGCTCAGAAGTTTCCTCGCGCAAATGCGGAGCGGGAGCGGCAGTTGGGACAGATAGTGGCTGACGCCGTCGCGCGCGCCGGCGCCGCAGGTTTCACCATCGAAGACCTCGTGGAGCAGTTGCGGGCATGGCCCATGGGACCAGCCCCGAAGGAGAAAGAATGACACCCAAAATCACCACTCAGAACTTCAATGGAGTTGCCGTTGCCGCATTCCTGGTCTGCTTCGTAACAGGCGTGCTCGCCACGGTGTTCACCCGACACCCCGCCCCAGCCCTCGCGGGCGCGCTTTTTGGCCTCTATCTTCTCTTCGCCATCAAGGTAGTCCGCCAGTGGGAGAGGGCAATCAAGTTACGCTTCGGTCGTTATGTGGGCCTCCTCGGACCGGGGATCTTCTTGATTGTTCCCGTTATCGAGACTCTGAGCCAGATCGTCGATCAGCGTGTCCGTGTGGCGAACGTTTCCGCTGAAACCACACTCACGCGCGACACTGTCCCCGTAAACGTCGATGCCATCGTTTTCTGGATGGTATGGAACGCAGAGAAAGCGATCCTTGAGGTTGAGAACTACGACGATGCAATCACGATGAGCGCGCAAACCGCGCTGCGAGAGTCGATTGGTCGTCATGACCTCCATCAGGCCCTGGCCGAGCGCGAGACGCTTGGCCAGGAATTGCAAAAGATCCTCGATGAAAAGACCAGTCCCTGGGGCATCACGGTGCAGTCGGTCGAAATCCGCGACGTGCAGATTCCTCCCGATCTGCAGGATGCGATGTCGCGCGAAGCTCAGGCAGAGCGAGAGCGCCGCGCGCGCGTCATTCTGGGAACCGCAGAAACGGAGATTGCGGACAAGTTTGCCACTGCTGCCGAGACATACAAAGACAATCCCGTGGCACTGCATCTGCGTGCCATGAACATGCTGTATGAGGCAATCAAGGAACGCGGGTCGATGGTGATCGTGCCGTCGTCGGCCGTAGAGACGATGGGACTGGGCGGGTCACTGGCGGCAATGGCGCTGAACAAACAGTCGTAACGATCGGAGCTAACACTTTCAAAAAAGCAGTGGGATGGAATGAATTGCAGAGGGATTAAAGTGGCAGCGCTTGCGATTGCTCTGTGCGCCACGGCGAAGGCGCAAACCACGACGAACGACGATTGGGTGGGAATCTGGCACGCCGAAATGGGTGGCCAACCAACCGGAACCTTGACACTCGCAACGGAAACGGGCGAACTGGGCGGAACAGTTGTTCTGGACATGGTGAGCGACAGAAGCGGAACACCAAAGGTGATTGCAAGCGAGCCGCACGTGCTGATGAACCCCGTCGCCGACCGCAATAGGCTCACGTTTCAGGTGAAAATGCAAAGACCTCAAGGGTCGGGTTTCGTGGCCAGTTTTGAAGTGAAGCGTACCGCGACGGACAAGGCGACCATCCACTGCGTCAACTGTGGTGCGGATGCTCCGGTCGTCGAGCTCGTGAAAGGCCTGTAGCAAATTGGAGCTGGCGATGAAGAGCAGAACAGCGTTTTGGACATTCGTTCTGTTGTTGGCCGCCGCTTTCAGCTTCGGCCAGAGCAGAAATGTGTTGACGCCACAGCCGAATCTCTCGCGGCTCGCGGGCGTTTGGCGTGGGCAATCAACGGCCTTCCCGGCATCACTCTCGTTGTGACCGACGAGGGCGGCGGCCTCACGGGGGCCGTGCTTTTCTATTTCCAGGAGCGCAAGACGGTGAATGACCCCTGGACCGCAACGCCGGGCATTCCTGAGCCCATGTTGCGCGTCCTTTTCGATGGCAAGGATCTCACCTTTCAGATCAGTCATCGGCGTGCTCACCCACCGCGCTCACTTTCGGACCCGCCTGTTGAGTTCCGTCTCACGCTGACCGGGCCAAATCAGGCTGCATTGGTCAATGAAAACGAGAAGGGCCCCGGCTTCGTCCTCACGCGGAGCGACTACTAGCTGATATTCTGGCGATGTGACCACAGTTGACATTGTCTATCGCTTCGCTACGCCGCCCAGTGAGCAGGTCGCGACCGCTCTGGCTCACGCGCGCGATGTTTACGGCATTCGGAAGTTGAGTTTCGATGGTGCTTCCCGCACTCTTCGCGTCGAGTACGATGCCACGAGACTCAACGCCGCCGCAGTCACAAAGCTGGTCCGCGAGGCGGGGCTTGAAATCGCCCCGGAAATTGCCGAGGAGCAGCCGATTCTGCCGGCGCCCGCACCGGCCGCAGCAGCTCCGCCGACAGCGTAGTTCCGTTGCCCCACCGCTTGAGCCTTGCGCT
>JBEKRG010000204.1:0-5629 GCA_049518955.1 Occallatibacter sp. | reverse complement strand
CCTGCTGTCCGTTCAGGCCGTTGTTTCCACCACCCTGCTGTCCGTTCAAGCTGTTGTTCCCACCACCTTGCTGTCCGTTCAGACCGGTGCTCCCGCCGCCGATGGTTTTCAAATCGGAGAGCGGGTCATAGGTGAACTCCCACTCGTTGTAGTGATTCTTCTTCTTGTAAACGAGAATCGACTGCTTGGGGCTGGCTGGCTCAAAGCCGATGATGCCGGCGCCGCCGATGATTGGGCCGCTGGAGCCGGAGGTCGAGCTGCTGGTGGATGAATTGCCGCTCGAGGATGTGCTTCCGGTAGATCCCGCGCCACCGGGCGTGTTTCCAGAACTATCGGACGGAATGCCCGTTGAGCCAGATCCGCTTGTGGGCGGAGTTTGATTGCTGTCTGTGTCGCTAAAGAGTGAGTTTGGACTTGATGGGCTGGTGGTGGAGAAACCGGTGCCCGATGGGGTGCTTCCGGGAGTGGTAATGCCTGGAATTCCCACGCCGCCGCCGCTTGGGCCGATGCCTGCGAGCGTGGACGCGTTGCCGGCGAGGGGTTGGCCGAAGAAGCCCATGGCGGTGGGAGTTTTGTTCTGGCCAAACGCAATGGGCTTCCAATCGTCCTGACCGGTCATAGGATCGATGTATTTCTTCCGCAGGAAGCGAATGTCGTTGGTGTTGACGAGAGCCTCAACGTTGGGCGGATAGGCGTGGAATTTGCGGTAGTAGAGCTGAATGGCGCGGCGGTATTGCATGCCGCGATGGAACGTTTCGAGGTCGCGGTCACGTTGGATGGAGCGTGCAACTTTGGGCGCGGCGACAGCCAGAGCGATGACGAGGAGGGCAGTCAAGAAGATGGCGATGAGCAGAACGTAGCCCTGCTCGGACTTGGGAATGGGTTTCAGAGAGCGAAGTGAGATGTTCGCTGCGTTCTGTGATTCCCGCCCTTTCCGCGATCTTTCTTCGAAAGTCCGCGTAAGGGATGGGGCAACCATCTCAGGAGGTAAACAGCGGCGAATTGGAGAAGCAGGAACCATGCGTGGATTCAGAGTCTTGAAATATCCATTGTCATTGCGGTGAAATACCGATTGTTTGCGTGTTGTTGTAGGCGAGGTCGGTGACTTCAACGTTGAGCGGGCGAATGACGCCGATCTTGTAACGATGGTCGACGATGTCGCCAGTTCGAGCCATGAAGATGTCGTCGCCGTGCATGAAGAAAGCCTTGAGCTGCTTATGTTCGTCCTGAGAGTAGCCGAAGTAGCGGAGATCGATAGACGGAGGCTTGGGCGGCGGCGGTGGAAGATTTTGCGCAGCCGCGGAGCTGCCGTTGGGGCGCACCGGCGCGATGGGTTTGGGAATGGAGACGGGGACGGACTCGGCCGAGAAGATGTTGCGGCCTGAGCCGGAGTATTCGACATCTTCGCTCTGGGCCAGCTTATCGAAATGCAGTGAGGGATCGATACCGGCATTGGAGAGGCGTAGAGCTTCGTTACCCGCGGCGGGCGTGGCCGCGGAGGGTGTGTTGGAGGGGGCGGCAGGGTTCTGCAGGGTGGGCGGGACCGCCGCAGAACCAGAGTCGGCCGGCGAAGAGGATCCAAAGAAAATGTGATAGACCCAGAAGGCGCAAATCAGCAGGACGACGCCGAGCACGCTGGCCATGATCACCTGGCGTTTGTTTTCGGTGCCAAGAGCGAGAGCCATTATTCGCCCTCCTTGCCCGGGAGGGATGCAGCGGGAGATTCGTCGCCCGCGGATGGAGCCATGGGCAGGCCGCTGGCCTGAGCGTCTGCGGGGCGCAGCCAGGTGGAGACGCGAAGACGAAGATTGACCAGGCCGCCCTGCTGGCCGGTGAGCGACATGCCACGAATGATGAAGAAGATTCGATCGCGCTCCAGCGAGCTAATGAAACGCATGATGGAGGGATAGTCGCCGCTGATGCCCGCGTCCATGGAGATCTCAGTGAGTTCGGCGCCGGGTTTCTCCTGCGCGTACCCCACGCGCGAGAGGCGGACGCCGGATGTGACCGCCAATTCTCCGATGCGGCTAGAGATGACGGAATAGTCGGAGGGGATGCGCTTTTTGTAGAAATCGTCGATCTGCTGGCGCGTTTTCTGGACGCGCTGGTCGAGGCCGCGGAGAGGAGCGGTCTGGATCTCGAGAACCTTCAGTTGCGTCTGCTTACCAGCGAGGACCTCGCTGGAACCGCTGTTCATCGCGGCCCAATCGAATCCGAGTCGAACCGCTAGAAGGACGGCGAAGACAAGCAGAACCGCAAAGCCTGCGAAGTGCCAAGTGAGCGGTGATGCCATCCGTTCGCGGAAGGCAGAAGGAGTTCCGTTCGCTTTCATTGCGGACCCCCCTGCGACGGTCCTGTGTAAGGCGGACGGCCGCTGCCTTGTGGTATTGCGGGATTTGAGCGCAGGTGTTTTGGGTTGGGGTAGCCGAGGGGAATGGACGGGGCGGCGTGGTGTACCGGCTTGGAGGCGATGTGCTCTTCTTCTACCGTGGGTGGATTGTATTCAGCGAGGAGATCGAAGTCGAAGCGATTGGAGATGCTGATGGGCTCCTGGCGCTGCGAGGGGTTGTTGCTGGATTCGGCGTTTTCGCCAACGATGCGGGGCCGGAGGAATCGCCGGGATTGCTCGAGGTTGGCGACGAGATCGTCGGCTTTGTCGCGGGGACCGACAACACGAACATGAACGGTGATGTGACCGTCAGGGGCGCGGATGGGCTCGATGGACGTGACTTGCACGCCACCTGGAAGAACTCTTTCCATGGCTTCCATGGCGAGGGTCCAGGAAAAGGCTTTTTCATCGAATAGCTGGTTGAGAGCTTCGGCCTGCGTGAGCACGCGGGCATTCACGGGGCGGCGCATCATGATGACGGCGGAGGAGCGCTCGGATTGGACACGGGCGATCCGGCTGTCGAGCGAGTGTTCAAGAGCGCGAGATGCCTCGGCCTGGCGGTCAAAGAGATGAAGGCCCAGGAGGAAGAGGAGACAAAGCACGGCGAGCGCGGCCATGGCAATGCGCAGGCGTTTGAGCGCGGGGCCGAGGTTTGCGTAAGGGCGAGAAGCGAGATTGAGAGTGATGCGCATCCGTCAACTCGCTCCGGCCAGCGCGCCAGCGACGCCGGCAAAACAGGTTTGAGGAAGCGCAGTCATGGCGCCTTCATCGGGACGGGATGCCCATTCCAGGACGGAAAGTTCGGGATCGCCAATGGAGGCCGCGAATTCGGCGGGATCCTGAACTCCAGCGTAGTGAAGGGTGCGGGGGCGCGAGCCGAGCTTGTCTTCAAAGTAGGCGGAAGCAACCGCGACGCTGCGCTGAATCTCGGCGACACGTTGCGCGGAGTCCTGAGGAAGGTCGAGGGTGCGATAGAGGAGGAGCTCCTGACCGGTTGCAATGGTGGTGGTGATGGAGTGGGCGCTGAGGTTGGCCGCCATCACGGCTTCCATGGATTCAAAGGACTCAAGCGCGGCGAGCGACGAAGACAGAACAGCGCCGGGCTCGTAACCGGCAGAGCGAACGGCGGCCTCGTACTCGGCGAGGATAGGGCCGGGGACGACGGCGGCGAGAACTTTCCATTCCGATGCGTTCTGCGAGAGCACCTGATAGCTGACGCCGGCGTGCTCGACTTCAAAGGGAACCATTTTGCGCAGACGGAAGCGGACGACGGGAATAGCTTCAGAGGGTTTGGCGGGAAGGGAATCGAAGTCGAGGACGAATACGCGGACGAGCGTGTCGGGAAGGACGACGGTAACGGCTCGAGTGCGGGGCGAGATTTCGTCGAGGGCGGAGCGGATGGCAGCGATTACGCTTTCGGACGCGCGCAGGTTGGGCTCTTCAATGCTCGGAACGATGGCGCCGGGTGAAAGCGGAACGTAAGCATAGACGTTGCCCTGCGTCGGCTCGGACGCACCACGGCGACCGCGCGCGGCGGGACGCGCAGCGGCGAGCACGCCTTCAGGCGCGATCTCGATGGCGGCAGGCGGACGTCCGGCGGTTTCGGCAACGCTGCGAATTTTGCTGAACATCTGGGCCACTATCGTGAAGCCTCAATAAATGTGACCTTGTTGATCTCTTTGAGTGTAGTGACGCCGCGGCGAACGCGCTCGATGGCGGACTCGCGGAGAAAGCTCATGCCTTCCTTTTGCGCCTGCCTGCGAATTTCGGAAGTGGGCTTTTTGGCGAGGATGATCTCGCGGATAGTGTCAGTGAGGTCGAGCAGCTCGTGGATCGCGGTGCGGCCGCGGTAGCCGGTGCCGCCACACTCCATGCAGCCGGAGCCCTCGCGGAAGTCAAAGTCGCGCCACTCGGCGGGATCCATGCCGCTCGCGATAAGGAGCTCGTCATCGTAATGAACAGTGTGGCCGCAGTACTCGCAAACGGTGCGCACCAGGCGCTGAGCCAGAATGCAGTTGAGCGCGGAGACGAAGTTGTAGGCTTCGACGCCCATATTAAGGAAGCGGCCGAGGACGTCAACCACATTATTGGCGTGGACGGTGGTGAAGACGAGGTGGCCGGTGAGCGCGGAGTTGATGGCGATCTGCGCGGTTTCCTGATCTCGGATTTCACCAACGAGAATCTTGTCGGGATCGTGGCGGAGAATGGAGCGCAGGCCGCGGGCAAAGGTGAGGCCTTTCTTTTCGTTCACGGGAATCTGGGTGATGCCGCGAATCTGGTACTCGACCGGGTCCTCAATAGTGATGATCTTGTCTTCGTCGCTCTTGATCTCGTTGAGCGCGGCGTAGAGGGTGGTGGTTTTGCCAGATCCGGTGGGCCCGGTGACGAGCACCATGCCGTAAGGCTCGCGGATGTAGCGGCGGAAGCGGCGGAGATCCTCTTCGGCGAAGCCGACGACATCGAGCGTGAGGTTCTTGAATTTTTCGCTCATCGACTCTTTGTCGAGGACGCGGAGGACGGCATTTTCGCCGTAAATCGTCGGCATGATGGAGACGCGGAAGTCGATGAGGCGATTCTTGTAGCGCACGCGGAAACGGCCGTCCTGCGGGACGCGCTTTTCGGCGATGTCAAGCTCGCTCATGATTTTGATGCGGCCGAGGATGGTGCCGTGGTGCTCACGGGCGATGGGAGCCAGGGCTTCCTGGAGAACGCCGTCAATGCGGTACTTGACGTGAACCGAGTCATCATAACTCTCGATGTGGATGTCGGAGGCGCGGCGCTCGAGAGCGGTGAAGATCGTCGTGTCGACGAGACGGATGATGGGGCTGATGTCTTCCGTGTCGCTGGTGAGCTTCTCGATGGAGATGTTTTCGTCGGAGTTTTCGTCGCCGGTGAGCACATCGAAGGTGAGGCCTTCGCTGGCTTCGTCAAGGACTCGCTGCGACTGCTCGGTTTTCTTGAGCAGATCGGTGATCTGCGAAAGCGTGGCCACACGTGCGGTGATGCGCGAACCGAGGAGGCCGGCGATCTCATCGAGGACCATGAGGCGCGATGGGTCACTGACGGCGATGATGAGCGTATCTGGGGTCAGCTCGATGGGGACGAAGTTATAGCGGAACATGAGCTCGACAGGAACGGTGCGCAGGAGCTCGTGCTGAATTTTGAAGTTCTTGAGGTCGACGAACTCGGCGTGATAGCGGTGGGCGAGGGCTTCGGCGTTGGCGCGCTCGTCGACACGCA
>JBEKRG010000203.1:0-5638 GCA_049518955.1 Occallatibacter sp. | reverse complement strand
TTGCAGCCCTTAGCCTGTTGGTTCAGGGTTCGACGTGAAAGAGGCCGGGAAGCACTTCCCCGGCCTTTCCATCAACGATGTGAGTAAAGGCTGAAGCGTTAAGCGGCGGTTCGGGGCCTATGTAGACCGTTCGCGCGCCGCTCTGCCGAGCCCAACTGACGAAACCGGCCGCCGGATACACGTTGCCCGACGTGCCAATCACGATCATCAGCGTGGACTTTGCAATCTCGCGCTCGATGCGGCGCATTTCAAGGGGAATCTCGCCGAAGAAGACGATGTGCGGGCGTAGGCGGCCACCGCACGGGCAGCGAGCGACCTCATCGAGGCTTGCATAGGTGGACCAATCCTCGACGGGCGGGCGGCCGCACTCGCGTTCGCAACGCGCTTTGGCCAGTTCTCCATGCATGTGGATGAGATTCCGCGAGCCGGCACGCTCGTGCAAGTCATCAACATTTTGCGTGCAGAGAAAGTAGCGGCCGGCGAGTTGCGCTTCAAGCTCCGCGAGCGCGATGTGCGCGGGGTTGGGTTGAGCGTTGGCGTTATCGGCGCGGCGCTTGGAATAGAACTCCCACACCAGCCATGGATCGCGCTTGAGCGCTTCGGGTGTGCAAACCTCTTCGACGCGATGCCCCGCCCAGAGCCCGTCTGAGGCGCGGAATGTGGGTAAGCCGCTTTCGGCGCTGACTCCCGCGCCGGTGAGAACGAAGACGCGGTCGGAAGGCTCGATAGAAATTTGCGACATTGTCTTTCCAGCTTTCAGCTGCCAGCTTCTATTGTGGCGCTGCGAACGGATTCAGCTCCTGCAAGCTGAGGGCTGAGAGCCGACGGCTGAAGGCTCGTTTCTACGGCACAAGCAAAACCTTGCCCGTGGTTTTGCGCTCTTCCAAGTCGATCTGGGCCTGAGCTGCATCAGCCAGCGGATAGGTGTGTTCGGTGCGAAGTTTTAGCTCGCCATTTGCGGCCCATCCGAGCACGTCACCGGCGCGCCACTCAAGCTCAGAACGCGTGGCGATGTAATGCCAAAGCGTCGGCCGGGTGAGGAAGAGCGAGCCTTTACTGTTGAGCAGAATGGGATCGAAAGGTGGAACGGGTCCGCTGGATGCGCCAAACAAAACCATCATGCCGCGGGGGTGCAGACAGTTCAGGCTTCCATCGAATGTGGTCTTCCCCACCGAATCGTAAACAACGTCGACGCCCTTGCCGCCCGTGAGGCGCTTGACCTCAATTTCGAAGTCCTGCTCGGTGTAAAGAATCACGTCGGATGCGCCGGCCTCGCGCGAAAGCACTGCTTTTTCCTTTGTCGAAACGGTGGTGATGACGCGCGCGCCGATGCGTGCTGCGATTTGCGTAAGCAGCAGGCCGACGCCGCCGGCCCCCGCGTGCACCAACGCCGTGTCGCTCTTCTTGAGCGGATAAGTGGAGAAAGCGAGATAGTGCGCGGTCATGCCCTGCAGCATGGCGGCGGCTGCGTGCTCCAGGCTCAAGCCCTCGGGGATCTTGATCAGTTGGGCCGCGGGAACGAGAGCGTACTCGGCGTAGCTGCCAATCACGCTGGTGGAGGCAACGGCATCGCCAGCTTTGAATCCGGTAACACCAGGACCGAGTTCTTCCACAGTGCCCGCGGCTTCGCTGCCCGGGATCATGGGGAACGAAGCTTTGTAAACGCCCTTGCGAAAGTAGACCTCGATGAAATTGACGCCGGTGGCCTCAATGCGGATGAGAACCTGGCCGGATCCAGGTTGAGGGATGGGCTGGTCGACAAGCTGCAGCACTTCAGGCCCGCCGGTCGACTGGATCTGGATGGCTTTCATGACTTGCTCAAGAATGAACCTTGAGGGCGGGCTACGGCAAGGAAATAGAAAAACTCAGCTCGGCGATCAGAGGTTCTCGTCCTTGCTTTCCGAGAGCAAGGTCCGCTCGTCAGAGGATTCCAGTCGCACCAGGCGGTCGATGGTGTAAGACGTGGGGCGCTGGCTACTGTAGTAGTGGCGCACCTGCAATTCACCGAGCAGCCCGAGAGCGAGCAACTGAATGCCTGAGACGATGAGGACAGAGGCAATGACGAACATGGGGCCGTGTAATTCCATCAGGTCCAAATGAGGATTGAGCAACTTCATTCCCAATAGGATCGCGGCCATGACACTGCCGGCAAACATGGCTAAGACGCCACAGCCGCCGAAGAAATGGAGCGGACGGCTCATGTGCTTCAGCAGGAAACGAATGGTCATCAGGTCAAAGATGACCTGGAAAGTCCGGCCCAGGCCGTAGTGGCTTTTGCCGCGAACGCGTTTTAAATTGCGGATGGGTATCTCGCAAATGGATGCGCCGTACAAGCTGGCGAGGGCGGGAATGAAACGGTGCATCTCGCCGTAAAGCGGGATGTTCTGGATGACCTCGCGGCGATAGGCTTTGAAGGTCGTGCCAAAGTCGTGAATGGGAACTCCGGAGAGCCGCGCCATAATCCAGTTGGCACAGGCGGAGGGAATGCGGCGAAGGATGAAGTTGTCGATGCGGACTTTGCGCCAGCCGGAAACGACGTCATAACCCTCATCAAGTTTTTCTATAAATGCGGGAATGTCATTGGGATCGTGCTGCAGGTCTCCATCCATGGCCAGAACAAATTCTCCCGAGGCATGATCGAAACCGGCGGCCAGGGCGGAGGTCTGGCCGAAGTTGCGGCGAAGCTTGACGATGAGAACGCGGCTATCGACGGCAGCCACCTCCTCCAGGAGCTTGAACGTGCGGTCGCTTGACCCGTCGTCGACGAGTATCAATTCAAAGGACTCGTCCACCTGTTCCATGACTTGCTTGAGCCGGGCATACAGGATGGTTACGTTCTCTTCTTCGTTGTGAAAGGGAACAACGATCGAGTATTTCGCCATATTGCTCCTTTAGACGCCTAAGATGCATGAGGGATGTCTGGGGCAAGCCCCTGGAATCAAATGGATGCGGTGCGGCGCCTGAATTTGGATCTCGCTGCGGATAGGAGAGTCAATTTGCGCTGAGGCCGGTGGGCTACTCCCGCATCTCCATCTCGCCAAGCATCGTCTGCATCTCATTAAGGGCATGGGTGTTACCGCTTCGCGCGGCACAAGCAATGCCAGCTCTGAGCCGTCCAACAGCCTCCGGCTTTCTGCCCGCGCCGGCCAAAGTCTGCGCTGACATGAAATAGCCTGGGGTGTAATCAGGATCGTTGGCTAAGAGTGTATCAAATTCTGAGATCGCAGCACTGATTTCGCCGCGGCTCGCCAATTCCATGGCGATTCCGTAACGGGCGAAGCTGTTCTTTGGGTCGAGCGCGAGAATCTCTCTCAATCCTGCGACTTTATCCATTTTGCCTGTGTCCGGCCGTTTTTGCTTGATCGGGCCGTAAGGATTTGCGGTTTTGCCGCGGATTGTCCCACACTGGAAGATAGAAGGGCGGGCAAAACGTCCGGGCCAAAACAGCCGCTGGTTCTATTTTAACTGGCGCGCTATGAAGATCGCGAGAAGAAACAGTGGAAATGGAGGCGGCATGAGTAGCCAGGAGCTGCACCCCAAGGTGCGCACGGTGGCCAGCACGCAGTCAGAGAAGACCGAAATTGTGCTACCCAACGACACCAATATGCTGGGCCATCTGCTGGGCGGGCGGCTCATGCACTTCATTGACCTGACCGGAGCCATGGCCGCTTATCGGCACGCAAGAACTAACGTGGTGACGGCATCTATGGACCACATCGACTTCATCCGCCCGGTGCGCCTGGGCGACCTGGTCACGCTGAAGTCGAGCGTAAACCGTGCATTCACGAGCTCGATGGAAGTGGGCGTGAAAGTGTGGGCGGAAAACACGCGGACCGGCGAGGTAGCGCACGTAGCCAGCGCGTACCTGGTTTTTGTTGCGGTCGACGAACAAGGACGCGTTCAGAAGGTCCCGCAGCTGAAGCCGGAGACGCCGGACGAGGTGCGGCGTTATGAGGATGCTTTGCGGCGACGCGAACATCGCGAACGGGAAAGCGTGCGTCGGACCGAGGGCAAGCTGGCTGTGGCGGCGCTGGCGAACGAGCAGGAAAACCCTGCCTGACACTGCGGCCCACATCGATTTTCCTTGGCGCCTCTCCGAAACGCAGAAGCACGCATCTCTCTCATTACGGATTTCTCTATGCCAGCTTCCCTTCCCTCTTTGCCGAGCTACGCAGGATTCCCTCGACGCATTATTTGCCTGACCGATGAGACGACGGAGATTCTGTATATGCTCGGCGAACAGGACCGGATTGTCGGCGTTTCAGGCTACGCGCATCGGCCAGCGGAGGCGCGAAGCAAACCACGGGTTTCGGCGTTCCGCGACGCAAATTTCAAGGCTATTCTCGACCTCAAGCCGGATTTAATTCTGACTTTCTCCGACGTGCAGGCCGAGATTACGCGCGAGCTTGTTTTGCGCGGCGCGACCGTGATGAATTTCAACCAGCGCAGCATCGCGGAGATTTTCGACATGATTGTTGTGCTCTCGCGCATCGTTGGGAAGCCGGAGGCTGGACTGGATCTGATGGAAAAGCTGCAGCGCGGGCTTGCGGAGATTGCCACGTCGGCGAAGTCCTTCCTGCGCCGGCCGCGCGTGTTCTTCGAGGAATGGAATGATCCTCTCATCAGCGGTATTCAATGGGTCGAGGAGCTGATTGAGATTGCCGGCGGCGATGTGATTTTCCCGGAGCTGCGCGCGTGCGGAAAGGCAAAGGACCGCGTCGTCGATCCGGCGGTCGTGGTGGCCCGTAATCCTGACGTGATTCTGGCTTTGTGGTGCGGCAAGAAAGTGAACAAGGACGAGATATGCTCGCGCTCAGGATGGTCTGAGACGAGTGCAGTGCGAAACGGACACGTCTACGAGGTGCCGTCGGGAGCGATTTTGCAACCGGGACCCGCCTCGCTGACGGAGGGTGTGAGGCAACTGCATGCGATTCTGGCGCGCGTGGCGGGCGCAGAAATTGCGGCGACGCTTGAGCCGGCGAAAGCGAAATGCATCGGTCCTGTAAAATTTTAGTGAGACGACTAACCCTCGCTGCGAGCTGTGAAAAGCGCGGATAGCGAGCATGCAAGATCCCGCGGAGAGGGTTGCTGGAAAAGGAGTAATTCTGTGGCTCATTCCCCTACCATGCCTTCGCCGGTGGCTTTGCCCGGCGTTTCGAAGATTGTCGCAGTCGGTTCCGGCAAGGGCGGCGTGGGAAAAACCACGGTGGCCGTGAACCTGGCCATCGCTCTGAGCAAACTGGGCCAGCGCGTGGGGCTGATGGACGCGGATGTATACGGGCCCAACGTGCCGCTGATGATGGGCAGCTCGCAGGCGCCGAAGATTGGCGAAGGCAACATGATCGAGCCCAACCTGACGCATGGCCTGAAGACAATCTCGATTGGGTACATCTCTCCAGGCGACAAGCCGCTGGTGATGCGCGGTCCGATGCTGCACCAGATCATCCGCCAGTTCTTGCAGCAGGTGAACTGGGGTGAACTCGATTATCTTATTGTCGATCTGCCGCCGGGGACGGGCGACGTGGCGATTTCGCTTGTGCAAACCGTGCCTCTCACCGGTGCGATCGTTGTCTCTACACCCAGCGACGTCAGCCTCGAGGACGCGCGCAAGGCTCTCGAGATGTTTGCTCAGGTCAAC
>JBEKRG010000202.1:0-5646 GCA_049518955.1 Occallatibacter sp. | reverse complement strand
ACCCCTGAAGCCAAATCCATCAAAAATGAAATCTGCGCCGCCGGCCGCAAGCTCTGGATGCGCCAGTACGTCGACGGCAACGGCGGCAACATCTCCTTCCGCATCGGTCCCAACGCCGTTCTCTGCACGCCCTCGCTGGTCAGTAAATTCGATCTCACTCCCGCCGACATTTGCCTCACCGATATTGACGGCCATCAGGTTGCCGGCAGCAAACCCCGCTCCAGCGAGCTGCTTCTTCATCTCGAAATCTACAAAGCCGTGCCCGAGGCGAAGGCTGTTGTCCATTGCCATCCGCCCCACGCCACAGCCTACGCAATCACGGGATGCCTCCCGCCCAATCTCATCATTCCCGAGTTCGAAGTCATCGTGGGCAACGTCGCGGTCGCGCCCTATGAAACGCCGGGCACCAAGGCCTTTGCTGAAACGGTTCTTCCCTACGTGAAGAATCACAACACCATGCTGCTGGCCAACCACGGCATCGTCTGCTGGGCCGATACCGTCACGCGCGCTGAGTGGTGCGCCGAGGTGCTCGATACCTATTGCTGGACGCTCATGCTCGCCGCGCAGCTTGGTGCGCCCATCCTGCGCATCTCCGAGGAACGCGGCGCCGATCTGCGCGCCCTAAGAAAAAAACTCGGCCTGCCGGAATTCCCACTCGATATGCCGCCTTTGAGTGACGCCAATCTCGCCGTCCAGAGTCCTATCGCGCTCAAACATGCGCCGTACGACGGTAACCATGCCAGCGGCAGTGTCTCTGGTGTAGACCTTCAAGTGCTTGTCCAGTCCGTCACCGAATCGGTAATGCAGGCGATCACCGAAAAATATACCCTTGCCCCGCGCAAATAATGGTCGCTGCCTCTTTGAGGTTCATCGATGGCAGGAGCTCCGATGCAAATCGATGCGCACGACGTTCTCCTAGTCATCGACGTGCAAAATGATTTTTGCCCCGGCGGTGCGCTCGCAGTTCCGCGCGGCGACGAGGTTATCGCGCCCATTCGTCGCATCGCGCCTCGTTTCGAGCACATCATTCTCACGCAGGATTGGCATCCGTCCAATCATTCTTCTTTTGCCGCATCGCATCCCGGCAAACAGCCGTACGATTCCATCCAGCTCGCGTACGGCCCGCAAACACTCTGGCCTCCGCACTGCGTACAAGGCACTCGCGGCGCGGAGTTCCACCCGGCGCTCCAGCTCACGCAGGCCGATTTGATCCTGCGCAAAGGCTTCCGCCCCCAGATCGATTCCTATTCAGCCTTCTTCGAGAACGACCGCTCCACGCCGACAGGCCTGGCCGACTATCTCCGCGATCACGGCCTCACGCGCGTCTTCCTCGCCGGCCTCGCTTACGACTACTGTGTCGGCTACTCCGCTCTCGACGCGCGTCGCCTCGGTCTCGACGCCTTCGTTCTGCGCGATGCCTGCCGCGCCATCGACCTCAACGGCTCCGTCGCCGCGATGGATGCCGAATTCGCCAAAGCCGGCGTCAAAATCATCGACTCCGGCGAGCTTTCGGCATGAACCTGCCCGCTCTACAATCGCTTCAGGCCGATCGAGCCGCTTGCTCCTCAGCACGTATGTCCCGCAACTTCTACATCCTCGCCGCCACGCTCGGATTCTTCGCCCTCATCTCCGGGGTCATGACGCTGGTGCCCTCAAGCTTTCAGCCCGGCCTCCCCGCCAACGCCTCGCTCTGGCGCACTATGGCTCTGCTGCTCTTGCTCGCTGGCCTCGCTTCGGCCCTCGTCGGCGTTCTCAGCAACCTCTTTGAGCAGGTCGACCGCCGCAGCGAAGAAACCCGCCGCGCAGCGCGAAGCAAGCGTCGTCGCAATCCTTAGCCGAGCCGATCAAATTAGAATGAAGAAGTGCGGGCCGAGGGTCCGCGCAGGATTGAGCAGACGCAAATGTACGAAGTTACTGTCGAGGCGGATTTCTCCTCCGGCCACTATCTCCGCAACTACAAAGGCAAGTGCGAGAACCCGCACGGCCACAACTACAAGGTCCGCGTCACGCTGGCTGGCGCCACGCTGGGCGAGGCCGGTCTGCTCCTCGATTTCAAGCTGCTCAAACAGGTGCTCCGCCCCGTTATCGATCGCATCGACCACCAGATGCTGAACGACCTTGAGCCGTTCACGACGCTCAATCCCTCAGCCGAAAACATCGCCAAGTACTTTTACGATGAGACCAATAGCCAGCTTGCCGGAATGACCGCTGGTCGCGTGCGCGTGAAAGACTGCACCATTTGGGAAACCGACACGACTACGGCCACCTACTTCGAATAGCTCCCATCCTCGCACCACCCACCCGCCGCAAACGCCTCGACTCAGTTTCTCCCAGCCTCTTCAAGCGGTGGTGCAGAATACCAGTCTTCGCGAACCAGCGGGAGCCGGCTCTTGCCCTGTTCCGGCCGACTCAGAAGCACCTGATAGATCGCAATATCTCCCCTGAAGAAGGCCGCCGCCGATCCCGCCATGTACAACAGCCAGATGCGATACGTCGCCTCATCGACATACTTCCGCACCTCGCTGGCATTCTCCTGCAATCCTTTTACCCACTGGCGCAAAGTCAGCTCGTAGTGATCGCGAAGATTCTCAACGTCGCGCACTTCCAGGCCTGCGGATTGCGCCGCATCGATCGTCTCCGTCAACGTCACGAGTTTTCCGTCGGGGAACACGTATTGTTCCACGAACGAATCCTGGTGCACCGAGGAGCAAGGAAAACGCGCAATGCCGTGATTGAGGAAGACGCCCCCTGGCTTCAGCAAGTCGCGCACGGTTCTGAAGTAGCACGGCAGGTTGTTCAGGCCGACATGCTCGTACATGCCGATGCTTGCAATCTTGTCGAAGGATTCGCAAGGGTGGCCGCACTGGCGGTAATCGCGCAGTTCAACCGCACAGCTCTCGCCCAATCCGGCTTCTTCAATCCTCTGCTTCATAACTTTGGCCTGCTCATTGCTCAGTGTGATTCCCAGGGCCTTCGCGCTGCTTGAGCCGGCGGCCCACAGAACCAGGCTTCCCCATCCGCAGCCGATGTCAAGAAAGCGCTCCCCGGGTTTAAGGCGCAGCTTCCGGCAGATCATTGCAAGCTTCTGCGCCTGCGCCAAATCGAGAGACTCATTCGCGCGTCGAAAATATGCGCAGGAGTATGCCAGCGTTTTGCCCAGCCACGGCCGGAAGAACTCAACCGGCTGATCGTAGTGGTATGCAATGGACAAGCGGTCTCGCGCCATGGAGTGTCGCGCGCCATGCTTGAGCCACTGGCCGGCGCCGGCGATCGTGCGCGCCAGCGTCTCTGCAACTTGCTGCTTCAACCGGCGCGGGCGATTCAGTACGTGTTCCGCAACCGGAAAAACCGCAAAGATGTCCCCCTCGATCTCCAATTCCTTGTGGATGAACGCTTCGCCGAGGGTGACCTCATTCGGTTCAGCCACCAGCGCCGCCAGCGCCTTCGGCGTCTCAACTGCAATGGTGCAGGCGGGTTTCCCGCCCGCAGCCGGCGTCCATTGCCAACCGTCCCACATGCGAACGGAAAAAAGCGGACCTCGATAGCTCTCAAAGAGAGCCGCCAATAATCCATCTCTTTGCGATTGAACCAGGGCAGAAGCCATCTTGTGACCTCGCTTATCATTTGCGCGGTCGGGGACATTACATTCACCGCGCGAGGTTTGCGGGGGAATTGAACCGGCAGGTTTCCGGATCTCGATCCGAAAAACCGCGGCACTCTCGCCAATATTGTATGACGACAGTCTTTAAGCCGGAGATGCTTTTTTGCCCGGAATCTCGCGGATCTTCGCCCGAGGGTGGGCAGGAACAACCTTGGACGAGCGCAATCATCGGGCAGGTTTTGCGATGCGCAGCTAATTCATCTGGCTTGACTTCGATTGCAGATACTTGTCGAAGGGAATTTCGAAGTAGAAAAGCTCCTTGCCGTCCGCATCGCGCAGGTCGTGGAGATAGAGCTTTGCTCCCATCAGCGGCTCCTTCAGGCCGGAGACGTCGTAAAACAGGAAGCCGGCGCGCGTAGTGTGCGGTTCCACCGCCAGGGCCGAGTACTCGAAGGTATTAAAGTCGGCCTCGATCTCCTGAATGCTCCCCTTTGGCTTTACGTGGAGCGGTGGCAACGGAGCAGGAAGCGGGATCTTGGATCCTTGTCGCTCCTTTAGCGTCATCATCCGCTCCACATCTTCCGGCTCGGCGGCGCGAATCCGGTCGCCTTCCGCCGTCTCGAAAAGAATGCGCGCATCGATCAGCGAAATCGGCCGATCGCCCAGGTTGGTGACGATAAGCCGAATCGGCATCACGTCGTGGCTTAGGTAATCCACGCGGAAGATGGACTCTTTTTCCCTGGTATCGTAGGGCTCGGCAGCAATCGCCACGTGCTCTTGTTGATGAACTTCCACCGCCGGAAATGAAGTGGCCGGCTGCACCGGCGGCGGCGTGCGATCACTTGCCGTAACCGGCAGCGCCAACCAAAGCAACGAGAACAACGGGATTCCCCGCAAGATTTTCATCGCGCTCAACTGTATCATTCTTTGATCGGACACCCTACGATTAGACCTGCAGAAAACCGGTTCGTTTACGCATGATCCTTTTTTTCTACAACCTCGCCCTGTTCGTGGCTCTCATCGCCGGCACGCCTTGGTGGCTGTGGCGCATGGCCACTACGCGCAAATACCGCGAGGGGCTCATGGAGCGCCTGGGGCGCGTTCCGCGGAGACTCGCGTCTGACTCTGCGCTGGCTGAACCCCCGGTTATCTGGCTTCACGCCGTCTCCGTCGGCGAGGTTCTCGCCGTCACGCGCCTGGTCAGGGCGCTTGAATCGGCGCTGCCCAACCACGTTGTCGTCGTCTCCACCACCACTCGCACCGGCCAGGCTCTGGCCCGCGAGCGCTTCGACTCGAATCGCGTCTTCTATTGCCCGCTCGACCTGCCCTGGGCTGTCCGGGCATATCTCAATGCGCTCCGGCCCAGTTTGCTCATCCTTGCCGAAACCGAGTTCTGGCCCAATCTGCTCCATGGCTGTTTCAGCCGCGGCATTCCCGTCGCCGTCGTCAACGCCCGCATCTCCAACCGTTCCTGGCCGCGATACCGAAGGCTGCGCCGCTTGTGGCGTCCGATGCTCTCGCGTCTTAGCCGCGTGCTCGCTCAAAGCCAGACCGACGCTGACCGCCTTCTCGCCCTCGGCTGTCTGCCCGATCGCGTCTCCGTCGCCGGCAATCTCAAATTCGACGTGCGTGTCGCTCAGGAAACCGAAGCCACGCGCTGGCTAAAGTCGATGTCCGCCGGTCTGCGGTTTGTTGTCGCCGGCAGCACGCTGGAAGGTGAAGAGTCCGCGCTCATGGATGCATGGCCCCGCCTCATTGCCACTGACCCGCAGCTTGTCCTCATCCTCGCGCCGCGCCATCCTGAGCGCTTCGGCGCCGTCGCAACGCTTCTCGATAAAGCCGGCGCTCTTTGGACCAGGCGTTCCAGTTGGACCTCCGGGACATCGGCTGCCGTACGCGCATCTCGCTCGCTCCGGCCCGGTGAAATTGTCCTTCTCGATACCATTGGCGAACTGGCTTCTGTTTACTCGCTGGCCTCGATTGCATTTGTCGGTGGCAGCCTTGTTCCTGCGGGTGGCCATAACCCTCTTGAGCCCGCCCAGTTC
>JBEKRG010000201.1:0-5724 GCA_049518955.1 Occallatibacter sp. | reverse complement strand
CGGCCTCGTGCACGACCACGGCGACTTCGGCGAGCCCGGCAGGGACCTATCCGATCACCTGCACGGTGGGGACGCTGACAGCAGCCAACTACACCTTTACCTTTGCTCCAGGCACGCTGACGGTGACCCAGGCGACGCAGATCCTGACCGTGACAGCGAACAACCAGACGCGCAGCTACGGGGCAAGTAATCCGACGCTGACTTATACGATCACTGGGTTTGTGAATGGAGACACCATCGCGGTTGTGAGCGGCGCGGCCGCGTGCACCACGACGGCTACTGCGGCAAGCCCAGTATCTGGCAGTCCTTATCCGATCACCTGCACGGTGGGGACGCTGGCGGCAGCCAACTACATCTTCACCTTCATGCCTGGCACGCTTGCGATTACGCAGGCAGGAACTACGACGTCGGTGACCGCAAGCAGTTCCTCTGTGACTCCGGGACAGAATGTTATGCTGACCGCCCAGGTAGATTCGGCTACCACGGGCACACCAACAGGATCGGTCGCCTTCTATGATGGGACAACCCTATTGGGTACGGCCCCGATAACCGCGGGCGCCGCGGCAATAAGCACAACATCGCTGACTGCCGGAAGTACCAACGCTATAAGTGCTGTATACAGCGGCGATAACAACTTCACCACCAGCACGGGATCCATATCTATCGGTGTGGCTGCGCTGGACTTTTCTCTGGTAGTCTCCGGGGCGGACAGCGCTACAGTGAACCCAGGAAGCCCCGCCACTTATCAGGTGTCCGTGACGCCGCTCTATGGAAACTATCCCGGTCCGGTTAGCTTCACCGCTAGCGGCCTGCCGACGGGCGCGTCGATCACATTCAGCCCCTCAACGATTGCGGCCAACGGTGGCACACAAACCGTAACGCTAACCGTTCAGACTGCTGCAACGGCGATGGAAGTGTCCCCATCAACTGCACGTAAGCTGGCTCCGCTGACTTTAGCTTTCCTCCTGATTCCATTACTTGGCGTGCGCAGAATGCGCCGGCAGGGCAGTCGACTGAGCAGGCTGGCTACCCTACTGCTGCTGCTCAGCTGCACACTGGCAGGAGTCATGATGACTGGGTGCGGCGGCGTCTTTACGCAAGTCGAGAGAAACTACACGATCATGATCACTGCGACGAGTGGAAATATGCAACACACCGCTCCGGTAACGCTGAAGGTTGAATAGCACCATAGGGAGAAAGACGATGCGCACCAACCTTCTTTGCAGCTTGCTCCTTGTGGGAGCAACTGTTACCACTCCACTCGCGGCCCAAGTCGTACCCGCTGCTGAATCGCGCGCATTTCATCTAAATGTATCTGCCACTTACAGCCCCGGACGCTTCAACGAGCTTAAGGGCAACAGCTTTTGGGTTCAAGGCGGCAGTATCCAGGTGCAGGCAAGGCTGGGAGATCACATGGGACTGGTGGCAGACGCAAGGGGCTTGCACACCTCCGACATCAATTCTTCGGGGGTGGGTCTGGATATGATCACTGCCACTGCTGGACCCCGCTATACGTTTTTGCTTAGGCAAAGCAAGGTGTCGTTCTTCGTACAAGGATTGGCAGGCAGAGCGATGGCTTTCAATGGGCTCTTCCCGCAGTCGTCTGCATTTGTAACGAGCGCAAACAGTCTCGCCTTACTCGGAGGCGGGGGCGCAGAAATGACGCTTTCCCGCCGGGTCGTGTTGCGTCCTTTCGAGGCTAATTGGTTGTACACTCATCTGCCCAACGGCACCAGCAATGTGCAGGGTGCTCTTCTTCTTGGCGCAGGAATTACTTATTGGTTCAAGTGAGATTTTTCTTGCATACTTTCATATTTGGTGAAGTGCTTGACTTCAAGGAATCAATAACTGGGATTCTTCAGATCGGAATTTGAAATACGGACGGCGATTCTTTCTCTGTGGGTGAATCCCGGGGAAGGAGTGACTGAAGACGGTAAAGGCGCTGCATTACTTATGCGCGAGCGCGATGGCAGCAGAACTTTCGCTGCCCTCCGACGAGAGAGCTTCGAGTGCGGAAATCGTTTTGGCGGTAATGATTTTTCCCCAATCTTCTCTCGCGGAATCTGGACTCGGAGGCGATGGAAGGTTATGCGCGGCCGGCAGTTGGTTTCATGGATTGCATCTTCGGGTTTTGCGTTTATTTTGAAACGGCCCACCGCCGAGGCGGCGGCCGTGAGCGAGGTTTAGAGAAATGCCGATAACATATTTCCCCGAACAGGCCACGTTCGGCTTATTGCCTGAGCCGGAGAGCCGTCCCCTTGCATTCGTCATGAGCTGGGGTATCAACATCGCAATCGCGGCCACGGCCCTGATTGTTGGCATGAACATGAGGCAGGTTCTTCAACAGCACTACGAAATGACGGAGTTGGTGATTCCCAATACTCCGCCGCCACCGGCCGTCAAGATCAAACAGCCGCCACCGCAGGAGCTGCCGCCACCGCCCGAGCCGCCGAAGGTCGAGCTGCAGCCGCGGCAGATCGAGATGCCCAAGCCGAAGCCGGAACCGAAGCCCATCCAGATGGAAGCCAAGGTGACGCTGCCGCCGGTTCATCCGAAGCCGCAGACCGTGGTTCTGGCACCGCAGCCCAAGGCGGCGCTGGTCGCGGCGATGCCCGCGCAGAACGCGCAGGTCAAACCGTCGACGGCGCCCGTTCACTTAGGGCAAACCTTCGGCGTCACTCCAAATCCGAACGGAACCCGGCCCGCAACGATTGCCGCCATCGGCAATCCCTACGGCGGCATGAATGGCCCGGCAGTTGCGCCGCATGGCGTGGTCGGCTCAACCGGCCTTGGCAATGGCACGAAGTACGGTTCCAGCGACGGCAATCTAGGCAAAGTAGCATCGGCAGGCATTCCCGGCGCTTCAGGTACGGGGCCGGCAACGAATTACGGCAAGGTAACCTCCGCAGGGATTCCGGGCGTGACGCAAATCGTCGCGGTTCAGAGGACGGCTGCAGGGCCTGTGCGCTCGACCGAAGTGGAAGTTCTTTCCAAACCCCCTGTGGGGTACACGAATGAAGCAAAGGCGTTGCACGTCGAAGGTGATGTGATCCTCAGCGTAACGTTTCTGGCCACGGGCCAGGTGGTCGTACACAGTGTTATTCACGGATTAGGCCACGGGCTTGACGAGGAAGCCAAGCGCGTGGCGGAACAGATTCGATTCCGTCCTGCGACCAGTAACGGCCGGCCGGTGGACGTAACAACGAAGATTACAATTACGTTCCAGTTGGCTTAGCATCGCCATGGTAAGGATGAGAACGGCCGGCTCTCAGCCGTTGCAAACGGAAAGCCGCACAGGGTGAGAACAGGGCCGAGTAGAGATCAATAGAGTCACACATGACATTTCGGAAGATCCTGTCTCTCACCAAAAAGCCTCTTCCGGGTCCGAGTTGCGACTGTTTCTAACATTTGGTGATAGACGCGCCGGCTTCTTCGGCTCAGTTGAGCGAGCGGCTTCTTGAATGAGAACGCTCAGCGTTCTTATCCAAGTCGGCATGCCAAGTGTTCCACCAATTATTGTGCAAAGACGGTCCGACTTTGGTCAGACCCCCCTCCCCGATTGAGCCCAATTTTCGCCGATTTACCACGATTGAGTGTGAAAAAGACACGCCTATGGAAAGGCGTGGAAATCAATGTGGCTTGCATAAAATATTGAATTTAATCGGGAGAATTGGAGGCGCGGGCCGGGATCGAACCGGCGCATAAAGGTTTTGCAGACCTCTCCCTTACCACTTGGGTACCGCGCCTTGGGCCGCCGGCCTCACGGTTTGCAGGTCGTTCCATTGCCGCCTGTGCCCGGCTCAAAGCCGCCGACGAAATGCGGAATGGAGCGGGAGACGAGACTTGAACTCGCGACCCTCGCCTTGGCAAGGCGATGCTCTACCACTGAGCTACTCCCGCTTAACGCAGTCTCGAGTATACCGGGCCGCGGAAAGCGGGTCAAACCAACGTGTTCGGTTCGAAACTGCTTTTTACCTTGGGTTTCCGGCCACACCGCTGCAAGAAATCCGCGACCCGGCACGTGGAAATTGCGGCTCTGAGGCGCTTCGCGCACGTTTGACCCGCCCCGGAAATTCCCGTAGACTTAGAGTTTGCGAGGGATGCGGCTTGAGCCGCCGTCTACTCCGCATGACTTTTCCTGAAGTCAGGACCACCCCCTCGAATTCAGGCTTTGGAGATGGAAGCACAGCCATGGCAAACCACGTATCCGCGCTGAAGCGCGCTCGCCAGACCGTAACCCGCACTGAAGTGAATCGCGCCAACCGCAGCCGCGTGCGCTCGAGTTTGCGCTTATTGCGCGAGGCGTTGGCCAAGGGCAACGCGAAAGAAGCGCAGGCGCAGTACCGCGCCACGGTTTCGGCTCTCGATAAGAGCGTGCAGAAGGGCGTTCTACATTCGAACACCGTTTCTCGCTACAAGAGCCGCTTGAATACGCGCCTGAAGGCGCTAGCTACCGCCAAGGCAAAGTAAGACCGCGAGATCAAGAACGCTGAATACCAGGAGCCGGGAACAATCCCGGCTCTTTGATTTTGGCCGCAAAAGAACTTACGGTGTTTTGCGAAGCAGCGGCTTGAGCGCTGCGAAGAGCGTGCCGGCGATAATCGCTGCACCTTTTGCGGTGGGATGGATGCCATCGCTTTGGATCGTTCCCGGGACATTGACCAGATCTTTATAAAGCATGGGCACGAAAGCAACGTGGTGCTTCGCCGCGAGATCGCGAAAAATCTCATCGAATGCGCGGATGTAGTCAGGTCCATAGTCCGGCGGCAGCGTGATGCCGGCAAGCAGGATCTTCACATGAGCTTTCTCAAGCGCGGTGAGCACCTGGTCGAGATTCGCGCGCGTTTGGGTGACGGGCAGGCCGCGCAATCCGTCGTTGCCTCCAAACTCGACAATTACGATGGCGGGGCGCAAGCGCAGGACATCGGGCAGGGTTGCGAGAGCATCCTTTGTGGTAGCGCCGCTCGTGCCCTGGTTCAGTACTTTGTACGCATATCCCTGCGCATCGAGCTTCTTCTGAAGGAAATCTGGATAAGTTTGACCTTCCTGAAGGCCAAGCCCGGCAGTAATGCTATCGCCGAAGCAGACCAGAGCCGGCCGGTCAGAGATCGGCACACCGGAAGCAGTGAGCGGTCCGGTCGGCAGCAACGTGAAACAAAATGCGACGAGAACGAATTTCCGAACGTCCACGTATTCAGTGTAGACGTGCGAGAGGGCGAAGCGCCGAAGCCGCGATGACCGGACATGTACACTTCGAGTGACGGAGGATGAGTTGATTCAAGTCAAAGGCGCGAAGAAGTGGATCCAGAACGGCGCGCGGCGCGTGGAGATTCTGCAAGGCATATCCATTGACATTCCCGCCGGGCAGTTTGTCGCCATCGTGGGCGCGAGCGGAAGCGGCAAGAGCACGCTGCTCGGGTTGCTGGCCGGGCTGGATTCGCCCAGCGAAGGGGAGATATGGCTCGACGGCGTGCCCATCCACAATTTGGCGGAGACGGAGTTGGCGGCGGTGCGCGGGCGCAAAATCGGCTTTGTCTTTCAGTCCTACCAATTGATCCAAACGCTCACCGCTCTCGAAAATGTGTTGCTCCCCTATGAGCTCAACCTGGAAGGGAATGGCGTGGAGCGAGCGCGGCGGTTGCTCGACGAAGTAGGCCTGAAGGAACGCATGGATCATTATCCGGTTCAGCTTTCCGGTGGCGAGCAGCAACGTGTGGCGCTGGC
>JBEKRG010000200.1:0-5733 GCA_049518955.1 Occallatibacter sp. | reverse complement strand
TCATTCCCGTCCTCATCGTGGTCGTGCTTTTTCTCACCACCGCGCGCATCATCTTCGCCATCCAGGATGCACCCGAGCCCAAATCCGCGCTCGAAGTCACCGTCATCGGCCACCAGTTTTGGTGGGAGTTCCGCTATCCCAAGTTCAACATTGTCACCGCCAACGAGCTGCACATTCCCGCAAGCACTCTTCTCGCTCCGGAGCCAACCTATCTGCGCCTGCTCTCGGCCGATGTGGATCACAGCTTCTGGGTGCCTCAACTCGCAGGAAAAACCGACCTGATTCCCAACCACCCCAACGAGATGTGGCTCGATCCGCATGAGCCGGGCCTCTACGTTGGCCAATGCGCGCAGTTCTGCGGCATCGAACACGCCAAAATGCTCATTCGCGTCTACGTTGACACGCCGCAGCAGTTCGACGCCTGGGCAAAAAACCAGCAGCGGCTTGCAGTCCATGATTCCACCGCCGCAGCCGGTAAGCAGGTGTTTGAAACTCAGGCTTGCGTCAACTGTCACACGATTGTGGGTACGCCCGCTCACGGAACCTTCGGTCCCGATCTCACGCATCTGATGAGCCGGGCAACCATCGCCGCTGGCGCCGCGGCCAACACGCCCGATAATCTGCGCGCCTGGATCCACGATCCCGGCACATTCAAACCCGGAGCGCAGATGCCTGCCATGCAACTAAGCGATCAGCAAACCGACGAAGTCGTGGCATACCTTTCCACCCTGCACTGAAGGACAAGCGATGGCCGACCAGACACTCCCGATTCCCGGCTCATTAACGGCAACGCCCTCGCGTGGCGCTGCGTTTCTTGAGTGGCTGCACGGCTGGGTGGTCACTGTCGATCACAAGAAGCTCGGCATTCTCTACGTCGTCTATGCGATCTTTTTCCTGCTCGTCGCCGGCGCCGAAGCGCTCGCCATGCGCATTCAGCTCGCCATCCCCAACAATCACTTTCTCTCGCCCGAGTTTTACAACGAGATGTTCACCATGCACGGCACCACCATGGTTTTTCTGGTGGGAATGCCGATTCTGTTCGGATTCGCCAATTACCTTGTCCCGCTTATGATCGGCGCGCGCGACATGGCCTTCCCTCGCCTCAACGCTTTCAGCTTCTGGCTCACAGCATTCGGCGGTCTGATGCTCTACTTCAGCTTCATTGGCGGCTTCGGTCTTTACGGCATGGGCAGCGCGCCCGATGTCGGGTGGTGGGCCTACGCGCCGCTTACCGCCAAGGCGTTTTCGCCCGGCCACAACACGGACTACTGGGCGCTTTCGCTCATCGTCATGGGCTTCGGTACGCTGGGCACTGCCATAAACATCATCGCCACCATTCTCTCCATGCGCTGCCGCGGCATGACGCTCTTCCGCATGCCGCTCTTCGCCTGGCTCATGCTGGTGGTCAGCGGCATGACGCTCATCACCATAACGCCACTCACTGCTGCGCAGATCATGCTACTCATCGATCGCTATCTCGGCGGCCACTTCTTTGACACGCAAGCCGGCGGCTCGGCCGTCGTCTGGATGCACTTCTTCTGGATCTTCGGCCACCCCGAAGTCTACGTTCTCGTTCTTCCCGCCTTCGCCATCGCCAACGAGATCATCCCCGTTTTTTCACGCAAGGCCATCTTCGGCTACCCGGCAATGGTCGCGGCCTCGATCGGCATTGCCTTTGTGAGCCTCACTGTGTGGGCGCACCACATGTTCACCGTCGGCATGACCTCTGTGGGTAACGCATTCTTCGCTCTTTCCACCATGATGGTCGGCATCCCCACCGGAATCAAAATCTTCAACTGGGTGGCCACAATGTGGGGCGGCAAAATCCGCTTTGCCACTCCCATGCTTTTCGCGACAGCATTCGTTCTTCAGTTCCTCGCCGCCGGACTCACCGGCATCATGCTTTCCGTTGCCCCGTGGGACTGGCAACTGCACAACTCGTACTTCGTCATCGCTCACTTCCACTACGTGCTCGTCGGCGCGATCGTCTTCTGCATCTTCGCCGCGATTTATTACTGGTACCCAAAGGCCACCGGGCACATGCTCTCGGAAAAGCTCGGAAAGTGGCACTTCTGGCTCTTCTTGATCGGCTTCCATGTCACTTTTGACACCATGCACTTCGTCGGCATTCTCGGCATGCCGCGCTCCATATACACCTACGAAGCCGACCGCGGATGGAACACGCTCAACATGATCATCTCGATGGGCGGCATGTTTCAGGCGGTCGCGGTGCTGATCTTCGCCTGGAATCTCGTCGACTCTTATCTGCACGGCAAGGAAGCTGGTAACGACCCGTGGGACGCGTGGACGCTCGAGTGGTCCACTCCATCGCCGCCACCAGCCTACAACTTTGCGACTGATCCTGAAGTGCGCAGCCGCAGGCCGCTCTGGGATATCAAGCACCCCAACGATCCCGACTGGAAGTACGAACAATGAGCACGATTCCCATCTTCGCGGATGAAAACTGGCGCCTACCATCGCGCGGCCGCGTCGGCATGCTCTCGCTCATCATCGGCGAGTCGGCTATTTTCACCATCTTTGTTGTCGCATACGTTTATTACATCGGTCGCAGCACGTACGGTCCTACGCCGCAGATCCTCGACATTCCGATCTTCAACACCGTTTGCCTGCTCTCGAGCAGCCTCACCATCTGGCTCGCCGAGCACGCCATTGAGCGCGGCCGCATGCGCGCCTTCGCCGCCTGGTGGGCGCTCACCATGCTGCTCGGCATCGTCTTTCTCATCGGCACAGCGCAGGAATGGACGCGCCTCATCGTTCACGAAGGCCTCACCATTCGCACCAATCTATTCGGCACAACTTTTTATTCCCTCGTTGGCCTGCACGCTACGCACGTGGTCGTCGGTCTCATCATGCTTTCGCTCGTCATGATCTTTGCGCTTCTCGGCCGCATCGAGCAGCGCCACGCCGAGCGCATTCAGGTGCTCTCGCTCTACTGGCACTTCGTTGACGCGGTTTGGGTCGTGGTCTTCACTGTGGTCTATATCGTGGGCAGGTAAATCGCAATGGCGGACTCTCTCCAACACGACGAGCAGCAAAGCGCGACGATTCTCTTGCCCGCGCCCACCGCGTGGCCCATCATCCTCGCCTTCGGCTGCACGCTGGCCGCCGCAGGCCTCGTCACGAGCGCGGGCATCAGCATTCTCGGCGGCGTCTTCATGCTCGCCGGCTGCGTGGGATGGTTTCGCCAGGTGCTTCCGCACGAGCGGCACGAAGAAGTCTCCGTTGCCGATCAGCCAGTCACCATCGCATCGTCTCGTACGTTGGTCGACCGCGTCAGGCTCAGTCCCGAGCACCGCGCGCGCCTGCCCGTGGAAACCTATCCTGTCGTCAGCGGCATCAAGGGCGGCATCGCCGGTGGCATCGCGATGATCGGGCCAGCGCTCCTCTACGGCCTGATTGCGCAGCACAGCATCTGGTATCCGGTGAACCTGCTCGGCGGCGCAGGCGTCGCCGGTTGGCGCGATCCCACCACCGCGGACATTGCCGCCTTTCACTGGCAAAGTCTGCTCGTCGCCATTGTCATCCACACCGTCACCTGCTTGCTGGTCGGCTTACTCTATGGCGCCATGTTGCCCATGCTTCCGCGCCATCCCGTTTTGCTGGGCGGCATTCTTGCGCCCGTTTTATGGACCGGGATTCTGCATTCCTTCATGGGCATCATCAATCCCGCGCTCGCCGATCGTATCTCCTGGAGTTGGTTTCTTGTTTCGCAGGTCGCCTACGGAATAACCGCCGGAATTGTCGTTGCGCGGCAGGACCGCGTCCCTACCGGGCAATCCCTGCCCTTTGCCGCGCGCATGGGCATTGAAGCGCCCGGCATGATGCATTCGCGAGCCGATGCGGGACCGCCGCGCGGTGACGATAAGGAGAAGCCGTGATGCCGCGCGGATCGCTTCTCCTCGCCGCTGCATTTGCCGCGCTCCTCATTGGCTGCGGCCACGCGCCCGGCTATCCGCCCGACCCCATTCTGCGACCCGATGCGGTCAGCGACTTCGCAACACTCTACAACCAGAACTGCTCTGCATGCCACGGAGCAACCGGCCAGAGCGGCCCGGCCATCGATCTCGCCAATCCGGAGTACCAGGCCCTCGTTGACGACGCCACGCTGCGGAAGTGGATCTCCGGCGGCATGCCCGGCACAGAAATGCCCGCCTTTGTGCAATCGCAAGGCGGAATGTTGACGGACGCGCAGGTGAATGCTCTCGTCGCCGGAATGCGCCAAGAGTGGTCGCGGCCAAACGCATTTGCGGGAGCGAAGCCGCCGCCATACGCGGAGACTCAGATCGGCGATCCGCATCACGGAGAGCTCGCCTACCAGGCGCATTGCGCATCCTGTCACGAGCCCTCGCGCCAGCAAATCTCGAGTTCAGTCTATCTTTCCCTCATCGGCGACCAAGCCTTGCGCGACATTATCGTCGCGGGGCGTCCAGACATCGGCCAGCCCGATTGGCGCAACGACGGTCGGGCTGGAAAATCCGCTGTGCCGCTTTCCGAGCAAGACGTCGACGACATCGTTTCATATCTGGCCAGTCTGCGGAACGCTTTGCCGCAGTCGTCCGCAAACACCGCGCCCAGCCAGTCCCCAGCAGACGGGAGGCAAACAAAATGAGCAACGAAGAAAACAGACCGAGCATGCCATCATCGCAAAACCTCACCGCGCCCGTCGCCGGTGGATCAGCGAACGACCCTCGCATCGTCTCCCGCCGCTGGCTTCTGTTCAAAGCCAGCATCGCCCTCAACGGCATTGTCGGCGTGGTACTCGCCGTTCCCATCCTGCGGTACTTCTTCGCGCCCTGGCGTAAAGACGCGAGCTTCAACTCCTGGGTCTCGCTCGGAGCCGCCAGTGCATTCCCTGCTGGGGAGACGCGCCTCGCTTTCTACAAGAGCCCATCGGCCAATTCGTGGGACGGCCAGACAGACAACGTCGCCTGCTACGTGCGCAGCGAAAGCGCCAATCAGTTCAGCGTCTTCGCTATCAACTGCGCGCACCTGGGCTGCCCCGTGCGCTGGTTCCCGCAGTCGCAGCTTTTCATGTGTCCCTGCCACGGCGGCGTCTACTACGCCGACGGCTCGCGCGCCTCGGGCCCGCCAGAGCGCGGCCTCTTCACCTACGACTGGAAGATTGCTTCCGGCGAGTTGCTCATTGACGCGGGGCAGATGCCCACGCTTTCGAATTCGGCCAAGCTCGTCAAAATCTCGGCGGCCCAGGGAGACTGTTCATGCAGCGGCTAAAGCAAACCACAAGCCGCATCTACGACTGGCTTGAGCTCCGCCTGCAGCTCGAAGCGCCGATCAAAGACGCGGCTCTGCATCCGGTGCCGCGCGACACTGCAAGCTGGTGGTACGTCTTCGGCAGCGCCGCATTCACGCTGCTCTTCCTGCAAATCTTCACCGGCATCCTGCTGGCCCTGGTTTACGTTCCCTCGGCGGGCGAAGCATGGAGCAGCCTCAACGTTCTCAATCACCAAATCCCGCTCGGCTGGTTCTTGCGCGCCCTGCACGGATGGGGATCGAACTTCATGGTCGCCATCGTCTTCATCCACATGGCGCAGGTGTTTCTCTTCGGCTCCTACAAATTTCCCCGCGAGCTCACATGGATTGTTGGCGTCTTTCTGCTTTTGATGACGCTCGGCATGGCCTTCACCGGCCAGGTTTTGCGCTTCGATCAGGACGCCTACTGGGGCCTCGGCATCGGCGCATCCATCGCCAGCC
>JBEKRG010000199.1:0-5847 GCA_049518955.1 Occallatibacter sp. | reverse complement strand
TTGCGCTACCAGAAGAGCAACTGGAGGCGTTTCTGTTCCCGTCGGAAAAGCTGACCACGCCGGTCGGCCGCGACAACATCTGGCGGCGGTTCATGCTCCCGAGACTCGAGAGCGTGGGATTGCAGTGGGCAACATTCCAGGTTCTGCGCCGGACGAACGCCAGCCTATCACGGAAGGCGAACGTCGACGACAAGGTAGCCGCCGATCAGCGGGGCCACGGCCTGGGTGTCAGTTTGGAGGTGTACGCAGTCAGCGATCTTCAGCAGAAGATCGAGGCAGTCACGAAACTGGAATCCGTGGTGATTCCTCAACCCAAAACCAGCGATCCTCGGGAGGGTCAAACCGTCAGATGAAGTCGGTCTGGCGGTGTGGTGGAAAAGAAAACGGAGTAAACGGAGTAACGAGTGAAAATCGAAGGCTTCCAAGTGATTGAAAAGATGGAGCGGGAGACGGGGCTCGAACCCGCGACGTCCAGCTTGGGAAGCTGGCATTCTACCACTGAATTACTCCCGCTTGCCAATCACCGGCAAGTATAACGCTGTCAGTTGTTTGCTGGCAAGCAAATTCTAAAGCAGCGTGAGAATCCAGATTCTCACGCTCCCGACAAGCGTAATCAATGCAACAGTGTCTCTCTGATAATAAAGGACGTCCTTTAATAAAAGACGTCCTTCGGACGTTGGCGAGACGGCGGTGATACCGGTCCACGAACGGACAGCATATGACCCAAACACTTAGGGGCGGAATCATCAGGTTAGCAAGTATGTCCTACCATGCAGAAGACCGAGGAACCGCTATCGGACGGCCCACCCGCTTTTCCAGTGTCGATTGGACGGAATTCCGGTGCCCGAAATGGGGCACAGGGGTGAACCTGGTGGGCGGATACTCGGCTTTAACAAAATGGCGTTTGCCGCGGTTGCAACGGCATCGCGCTATGATCCAGAGAGTAGGCAGCCGGAAACGGACCAAGTGAAAGACAGACAAGTACTTGCGCGCATCATCGTGGTGGCGGTGGGCATTGCGGTCGCGACGGCCCTGCACTATCTGACGTCTCCCTCTCTCATCCTCTGGCATAACTTATTCCAGCGGCTCTATTACCTGCCGATCATTTACGCCGCCATCTACTTCGGCTGGCGCGGCGGTCTGGTGGCATCCATGATTTCCGCCTTCTGCTACATTCCCCACATCCTCCACGCCTGGCACCACATGCCCGACTACGCCATGAACCAGTACGCCGAGATCATTGTCTTCTTCCTGGTAGGCACGGTAACCGGTGTTCTCGCGGATCGCGGACGGAAGCAACGCATGGAATTGGAGGCGGCCTCGCAACAGCTTGCGAAGGCGAACCGGGACCTGCAGGATAGCTTTGAGCAGGTCAAAAGGGCGGACCGGCTGTCGGCGATAGGCCAGCTCTCGGCCAGTCTGGCTCACGAGATTCGCAACCCTCTGGCAAGCATTGACGGAGCCGCGAACCTGATCGAATCCCCCCAAACCTCCGAGGAGATGCGCAGAGGTTCATTCGCCGTCATTCACAAGGAAATCCAGCGCCTGAATCGTCTGCTCACCAATCTGCTGGACTTTGCGCGCCCGCGGAAGCCCGAATTCCAGTCTACGGAACCCGGCCGGCTATTGGATGCGATCATCAACCTTACGAACCATTCCGCCAAACAGAAGGGAATCACGATTCGTAAAGACGTTCCTCCGTCTGTACCGGCATTCGAATGTGATCCGGAACAGATGAAGCAGGTCATCTTGAACCTGACAATCAATGCCGTACAGGCCATGGCAGCGCCTGGCGAGATCGTATTATCAACTCGGCAGAAGGACTCATCTGTGATGATCTGCGTTCGAGATCAGGGTCCCGGCATTCCCGAGGAGGACATCGACAAGATCTTCAATCCCTTCTTCACGACGAAAGAGGCCGGAACCGGGCTCGGATTGTCGGTCGTGCACCAAATTGTGACCCACCACGGGGGCACGATAAAGACGGAAAGAAATCCCGATCGTGGCATGACCTTTTCGCTGGTCATACCGTTGCACCAGAGGAGACAGAATTGATCCAAAAGCGAATCCTGGTCGTCGATGATGATGAAAGCCTTCGGTGGGTTACCCAGGCGCAGCTACAGCAGGCCGGATACCAGGTCGACGCCTCCGCCAGTGGCGACGACGCTCTCGATCGCATCCACGATGCGCCGGCCGACCTGGTAATTACCGACCTGATGATGCCCGGAATGTCCGGCGTCGAGTTGCTGAAGAAGATTCGGACCGACTATCCGGAGGTCATCGTCATCCTGGTCACTGCATTCGGTACGGTCGAAAACGCAGTAGAAGCCATGAAGGCCGGCGCCTATGATTACATCACCAAGCCTGTGAATATAGATGAGCTGCTCCTAATCGTCCGGCGAGGGCTTGAACACCTGGATCTTCGCGAGGAGGTTCGTAATCTGCGCAGCAGCTTGGATAAGAAGTACGGTTTTGAGAACATTCTGGGCCAATCGAAGACGCTGCTGCATGTGCTGGATTTGGCTTCACGCGCGGCCCAGGCCACCTCGACGGTGCTGATTCACGGTGAGACTGGTACCGGCAAGGAGCTTTTGGCGAAGGCCGTTCACTTCAACAGCCGCCGGAAGGAGAAGCCATTCGTCACGATCAATTGCGGTGCCATTCCGAAGGATCTTCTCGAATCCGAGCTGTTTGGCCACGTCAAAGGTTCGTTCACCGGTGCCTTCGCAAATAAGAGAGGCAAGATCGAAACGGCCGATGGCGGGACGTTGTTCCTGGACGAAATCGGCGAGATGCCAATGGAACTGCAGGTGAAGTTGCTTCGCCTGATTCAACAGGGTGAGATCGAAAAGCTGGGGGTCGCAAGCGTAACAAAGGTGGACGTGCGGATCATCGCAGCGACCCATCGCAACCTACCGGCGATGGTGGAAGATGGGGCGTTCCGCGAGGATCTCTATTACCGCCTGGCGGTGATACCGCTGGAACTCCCGCCATTGCGGGAGCGAGCCGACGATGTTCCGGAACTCGTGCAGGACTTCTTTGTGAAGGCTAAGGAGAAGCAAGGCCGGTCCAACCTGGTCCTACCCGCTTCTCTGCTGCCTTATTTCTGCGCCTACCGCTGGCCGGGCAACGTGAGGGAATTGGAGAACGTGATTGAGCGCATTGTGGTGCTTTCTCGCGGCGATGACATAACACTGAACGATCTGCCCGAATTTCTGCGGCGTGAACGCCCCGTCGCGGAGGAATTCCACTTCGATCTACCGCCGCAGGGCATAAGCCTTGAGGGCGTCGAGAAGGAGCTGATCGTTCGGGCCCTCGAAAAGTTCAATTGGAACCAGACCCACGCGGCACAATACCTCGATATCAGCCGGAAGACCTTGATTTATCGGATGGAAAAGTTCGGGCTCCGGAAAGAACAGGTGGGACCCGAAGATCAGCCGGCAACCTGAAAGTCTATTAGGCCGTCAGGCACCGGCTGGCGTAGAATCGTAAAGGGGCGAGCACTCATGCAACGACGCGTCTGGTTCGCCGGGTTGGTTTGCATTCTTGCAGCATTGGCTCTGGGGTACGCGGGGTGGAGGAGTTTTACCCATACAGATGCCGATCAGTGCTATGCCTGCAAACGGCCGATTCACGCTCACTCGCGAACGGTGGCATTAGTCGACGGGCGCCCGAGACTCTTCTGCTGTCCTGCGTGCGCACTCTCCCAACACGAGCAGAAGGGCACGCCAATCAGCATTACCCGGCTGACGTCGTTTCTCACTGGGAAGCCGCTTTCACCCGACGACGCGTATGTTGTGAGGGCCAGCGACGTCAACATGTGCGAAAGGACCAAGGAGCTTGTCGATGCCGACAAGCGGGCCGCCGATCTGCGTTATGACCGCTGCGCTCCAAGCCTCATCGCCTTTGCAGCACGGAGCGACGCTGTGCAATTCGCTCGGGAGCACGGCGGTGAAGTAATGCCGTTCAGCCAAGCGGCAGCTGCATTCTCCAAATAGTCTGCTGGACGGCGGAAAGTGGACGGCTCGCGGAGGCGCGGAAGCCGCCCACCCGAAGAATCATTGCTGATGGCCGGAGTGCGGAGAGCCTGCTGGAGGCGGGCCTTCGGCGGTGATCGAGTCCACTTTCAGGATCTTGGTTTTCTCATTGAGCACCCCGGTTACCTTGACCTTCTGGCCTGCGAACTGCTGCGGGGTCAGTTGATCGCTGAGAACGTATGAGATCTTGCCATCGAAAAGGGCGTATTTGGCACCCTGTTTCACGCATTCCTGGACACACTTGGAATCTGGCGCGACCTTCATCATGGCGTGATCCTTTCCGCACATGCTGTCGGTGATGACGCCCGTGAAGGCCTGCGAGGCTGCACCTGCGACGAGGGCGCCCGCGATGAAGAGCGATGTTAGCTTTGTCATGAATTACCCGATATCCTTTCACTTGTATTGCCAGGCCGGTGCTGCCTGATTTGAGGCCGCGCCACTGCCCGGCCCCCGAGTTGAGAATCTTCAGCCCCTGCAACCGGTTCATGCACAGCAACCGGTCGTGGTAACGTTCTTTCCGCCGAGCCGTGCCTGACGAGAAACCTATTTGGCGGCTTCTTTTGCCATTTCCTCGTGAGCGGCGGCCATCTCTCGAAACGCCTTTGCCATCTCCCGATCTGACTTGGCGAGAAACTCGCAGTGCTGGATTGTTCCGACGCCTCCGGGAGCCTTGATGGCTTGGGGGGCCGAGTTCCTGCGGTACGCCTCGATCATTTCATCGTGATCCTTCGCCTCAGCTTCAGACTGGTCGGCTTGTTGGCTGAAGTATTGCGCGAGTTTCAAGTGTTCCTTCGGCGTCTTTGCCGTTTCAATCAGGGCTTTTGCTTCCTTGGTTGTCAGAGTCGGCCCATTCTTCATCTGATGGCTGTCACTCGCCCACGACGGCAGCGCTGCGGCAACGAATAACGCTAGCATGCCGAATAAGACGGCGAGCTTGATCGATCTTGATTTCATATGTTTTCCTTTAGGTGAATTGGAGACCTCAATTCCCTGGGTCTCGGCAGTATCCAATGCACGCCGTCAGCCAACCGGGTCATTGCCGGTATGTCGAATTCTCTCAATGGGTCGCCAAGATCGTCGAGGGCGACAGTGGTTCCGCGATTGCCTGATTTCAGCCACTGCTGTCTGGTATAGGGCAGACGACAGAATCTAGCGTCCACTGTCCGCGCCTTCCCTGTACGAATCGAGTATTTTGAGGCCTTTCGATTGGTTCAACCGCAACCAAAGCTCGTTGTACCGAGCCTCTTCCAGCCGCTGCTTGAGCTCAAAGTTGAAGCCCTTGAGGTCTCCATAATGGGTTTTGGCGCGCTCGAACGTCGTGATCGTCAACTCGAACGGGCCGGCGCTGCTAATGTTCTCAATATCCTCATACCGCCAGGTTCGCGAACCAGCCTTGTCGGCGGATGTGTAGACGATCGCGTCCGGGCCAACCTGGAGCACTCCTTCATCTCCGCCAAATCGCAGCAAGTGTTTCACCGGAATCTCCCAAAGAATGCTTGAGAGGTGGTCGGGAATCGCCGCCACTAGGCGTTGGTCCAAACGGCCCTTAAGGAATTGATAGGCGTCTGCGAAGGTCTTATCCCCGACCAGATCGAACTGATATTCGCGGTCTGCCCCCAGCTTCCACTTGTTGTCCTTGTATGTCAGGACCGTCAGTGATTTGGGAGCCATCTTCAGTTGCTGGATGTCCTGGTAGACCCAGCGCCATGCGTGCGGATACTTCGGCTTCTTGCCATCCTTGTACGTCTCCTCGAAGGAGATGCCCGACTCGGTGATCGCCAGTGCCCCCATGTTTCCGGCTCTCTTAATG
>JBEKRG010000198.1:0-5861 GCA_049518955.1 Occallatibacter sp. | reverse complement strand
TTTGCCGGTTCTCGGCATGGCGATTCTTGCCCTTTTGCCCATGGGATGCAAGAAGGCTCCGCCGATCACGTTGTCCTGCAACGCCAGCGCGCCCACTGTCTATCCGGGCGATCCGTTGTCAGTTACGGCCACGGTTGGGTCGGTGGACACAAACAAGAACACTAATGTGATCTATAGCTGGAGCGGAGAAGGCGTAACTGGCAATGGCACCTCAGCCACGGTCAATACGGCGCCTCTGGCTCCGGGTTCATACACTGTCAAAGCCGACGTCAAGGAAGGCAAGAAGGGCAAAGAAGGTTTAAAGCCGGGCCAGTCCGCGGAATGTTCCTCCGACTATTCGGTGAAGGCTTTCGACCCGCCGACAATCACTTGTTCCGCCAGTCCCAGCACCATCAAGCCCGGAGATTCGGCGACCGTTACAGCGGTCGGTGTGAGTCCGCAAAACCGTCCTTTATCGTACAGCTACACGGCGTCAGCGGGTACTGTCACGGGTAGCGGGACGACTGCTGAGTACTCCTCGGCGGGTGCGCCGACAGGCACTGTTGGGATTACCTGTAATGTCTCTGACGACAAGGGACATTCGGTGAGCTCTTCGACGAGCCTGACAATTACCGCACCCTATGTGCCGCCGCCACCGAAGACGCAGGCGCTTTGCTCGACCAGCTTTAGCAACGATCCCAAGCGTCCGACGCGCGTGGACAATGAAGCCAAAGCCTGCCTGGACCAGGTGGCTCTGGATCTGAAGCAGCAGGCTGATGCCAAGGCGGTCGTGGTGGGCGAGTCGACGGCGGACGAGAACGCCAAGACAGCCAAGGAACAGAAGTACGCGGCCAAACACAAGCATGCCACGGTGGATGAGTTCGCGGCGCAGCGCGCCGTGAATGCCAAGGACTATTTGGTGACGGAGCAGGGAATCGATGGTTCGCGGATCAGCGTAGCCACGGGCACCACTGACGGGCAGACGGAAGAGAACTACCTTGTGCCCTCGGGTGCGACCTTCAGCAACGATGTTACGGGCACAACCCCGGTGGACGAATCGGCCGTGAAACCGCAGGTGCGCAAGCCGCTGGCTGAGCGTCACCCGCAGAAGAAGGCTGCGCAGTAAGCCGAGCGGTCTTCTTCGAACGATTTGCGAGCCCTGCTTAGCAAGACGGGTTCGCGCAACCTGAGACGACTTCTGTTGCACGAAATTGAGGCTGACCGGTGAACCAACCGGCCAGCCTCATTGCTTTTGGTGCCGCATTGACTTCGGGGATAGCTTTTATTCTTCTCTTGGCTTGTCAGGGCACCTTGCGAGTTACTCTGCCGGCTTGGCGCGCCCCGCCCAGGAATCGTGGATCTCCTGGAAAATACTGGAGAGGGGTTCCGTAATTCCCCAGCCCGGATAGTGCGTTTTCATCTTTCGCAGATCACTGATATAGCAGATGTGGTCGCCGGAACGGGATTGATCCACATATTCTGAGACCATCTTCTTGCCTGAAATCCCGGCAACCATGTGAAATGCCTCCAGGATTGAACAGCTATTAGAGCGTCCTCCGCCAATGTCATAGACTTCCCCGGCTCGCGGGCTGGCGATAAATGAGGCAATAAATGCGGCCACGTCGTGGGAATGGATGTTATCCCGCACCTGTTTCTGTTTGTATCCGTAGATGTTGTATTTCTTGCCGGTAAGATTGCATTTGATCAGGTAACTTAGGAAGCCGTGTAACTCGACGCCGGAGTGGCTCGGTCCGGTTAGGCAGCCACCGCGCAGCGCGCAGGTGGGCATATTAAAGTAGCGGCCATACTCCTCGACCATCACATCCGATGCGACCTTTGAAGCGCCGAAGATGGAATGTTTTGATTGGTCGATGCGGAAGCTTTCAGGGATTCCATTCCAGTACGCCTCATCCGCATACTCCCAGCGTGTCTCAAGCTCCTTCAGGGGGAGTTCGTTGGGCGCATCGCCGTAGACCTTGTTGGTGGACATGGATGCGAACGGGGCTTCGGGGGCGTGCTGACGCACGGCCTCAAGCAGGTTGAGCGTGCCCACGGCGTTGATGTCGAAATCGGCAAACGGAATGGACGCGGCCAGGTCGTGGCTCGGCTGGGCGGCGGTATGTACAACAACGGCCGGCTTCAGCTGCTTCAGCAGGTCGACCACTCCCTGCCGGTCGCGGATGTCGAGCTCGTGATGAACGAATCCCTTGATCGCACCCTCTAGCCTGTGTTGATTCCATCGCGTATCGCCCAGGGGGCCAAAGAAGACCGCGCGCTGATTATTGTCGATTCCGTGAATCTCCCAGCCTTCCGCCGCGAAATACAGACACACCTCGGAGCCGATTAAGCCAGACGAACCCGTTACGAGCAATTCCTTCATCAAGCGTTCCTCGCTCCAACCATAGTATGCCGGGCGTACGCCGATCCTGAGTCAAGGCAGTAATGGTGATGCGACGATGCGGCACCGGGGTCGCTCAGAAGGTCGAACTTTATCGGGAGGACGATAGATCGCTCCCCGTCAGGAATTGGATGGAGGGCCTCCCGGAGGACATTCGAGACAAGGTCATCGCCCGCATCGACCTGCTGAAACAGGGCGGGCCGTCGGTGTAGTACTTTGGTGGGATCGCGGTAGGAGCGCATGGTTACTGTTAATGGAGCGGGCAAATCGCTATAATTGATATGTTTCCGATCAGAGACGAGCATCCGCGGTCGCAGAGGCCGCCCAGTTCCTCGCTCCTCGAGACTAGGAGTCCCCCTTCTCATGTCGAGAGCTCACAAACTGCAGCTTTACAGAGTTCTCCGCTACTTCCTTGCCGAATGTGGCTGGCTCATGTTTATCTATGAATGGATACGGGTTTCGCACGAGACACCGGGAAAGGACCAAATCACGATCGTCTTCGTGCTGGTTCCATCGCTGCTCCTGATTCACGCTGGAGTGAGCCTCTGGATTGCGCACAACAAACGTCTTGCGGCAAACGGGAAGCGCGGCCTTGTCAGCCGCTACATTTCCCCTGCGTTTTCGCGAGACCATCTCGGGCGGCAGCTGATTATGGAGAGCGGCTGGCTCTCGTGCAGCGAGATTGTCGTCTCCATCGATGGGGATTCCAAGTGTTACACTCCACGGGCTGAAGTGGGGGGGTAGTTGTTTCAATGATGGCGGCTCTGAAATCGCTCTGGCCGTTCTTTCAAACCATCGATCATTCCATACTTTATGCGGCGGCGCTCCAGTTTTACGGTCTCTATCCGATCGCGATGAGTTGGCTCTGGATCTCGTTGTCGCTGTTTTTCCGGCGAAACCAGGAAGACGCGCAGATGCAGATGCAGGCGCCGTATCCGCTGGTTTCCATCCTTGTGCCGTGCTTTGCTGAGGAAGATACGATCAACGGGACGATCGAGGCTCTGCTGGCACTCGACTATCCAAACTTCGAGATCATCGTCGTCAACGACTGCTCGCCGGACAACACGGTCGTAGAGGTGAGAAAGTTCCTGCACGATGCCCGCGTGAGACTGCTTAACAAGACAGTGAACGAGGGGAAAGCAATGGGCCTGAACGATGCCCTCCCCCTGTGCCGCGGCGAAATCCTTCTTATCATCGATGCCGACATCATCGTTTCACCTCAACTGTTGCGGAATGTTGTTCCCCATTTTCAGGGCACCCGTGTTGCGGCGGTGACTGGCAATCCGAGAGTTCGTAATCGAAATTCTCTGCTGCAGCACCTACAGGCGATAGAGTTCTCCTCGATCGTTTCCATGCAGCGCCGGGCGCAACGGGTGCTCGGCCGAATCCTTACCGTGTCAGGAGCTGTGTTCGCTGTTCGCCGCACCGCTCTGCTCGACGTTGGCGGATTCTCGCCGCAAATGGCCACAGAGGACATGGATCTGGCTTGGCGCCTACAGATGAAGTTCTGGGATATCCGCTACGAACCCCGTGCGGTTGTCTGGATGCAGGTCCCCCTCAGCATTCGCGAGTTATGGAAGCAGCGCAGGCGCTGGGCGCAAGGCTTGGCGCAGGCACTCGCGCGGCATCGCGAAATTCCCTTCCGATGGAAGATGCGGCGAATGTGGCCGATCTATTACGAGTCCTGCGCCTCGATCCTGTGGTCCTGGGTCTTCGTCCTGATGACTGCCTTCTGGGCTGCCTGCAAGATTGCGGGCTTTTCTCCACGCGGAGCCTCTCCGTTCCCGAATTTCTGGGGCATGGCAATCGCAACGACCTGCATAGCGCAGCTGGTGATCGGCGCGTGGGTAGACCGCCGCTACGATCCTCACATTATGCGGTCAACACTGGATGCCGTCTTCTATCCGATCATCTACTGGATGATGATGGCCATCATCACTTTCATCTACACTTTGCCTGCTTTCTTTCGTAAACCTCCGAAGGTACAGACGTGGCGCATTCAGAGAGCCCGCGTATGAGTCGTAGAATTGCCGCCAACGAGACCGTGCCCTTGATTGCGCGCCAAAATCAACGGCTGCGCGCGTTCACCTTCACGACCAGGCAATTCGGACTTCTTTTGATCCTGGTACTCCTTTGGACTGCATCTTCAATGGCTGAACCAGCGTCTGCTCCAAATGCGGCGAGAGAATCCGCCGTGCAACAGGCGAGGTTAGGCGATCCGAAGGGCGCGCTCCTCATTCTGCAGAAACTAGTACAGAATTATCCGGACGATCCCCGCCTTCTGGCAGATACCACAATCGTTGCCAACTGGGCCGGCGATGATAGTTATGCGTTGGAGCTTTATGAACGCATGCAGACACCGAAAGACGACTCCGGCGTGACGGAGGCGGCGGCGCGATCGGCGCGCAACCTCCACGAATACGATCTGGCGCTTCAGCTGTTTCGCCTCGAAGAGGGGCTGTCGCCGAATCGCTGGCAGCCCCATTTGGGGTACGCCATGGTTCTGACCGATCAGGGCCAGTATAGCGCCGCTGCTGCTTTGATGATGCCTCTACTGAGAAACGACGGCGGTGAGCCGGACGTTGAGAGAGGAGAGGCTTATTTGTGTTTGCGGCAACAGGACTTTGCCTGCGCCATTGGTATGTACCAGAAGCTCCTCGAGCAAGCCCCGAAGGAGAGGACGGAGCTCCAGTGCCAGTTGGCAAACGCACTCTCCCAGCTTGGTGGAGACACACAGGCGCAAAACATGTGCGATTCTGCTGATGCCGACGGACGCCTGCGCTTGAATGCGGCAACTGGGGCTGAACGGGTCAGATGGGCTGAAACCATCGATCACGACTGGGCGCAGCGAAAATCCGTCGACGAGCAGGCGCTGGCGATGCTGAACGGTGTGATCGCTGCGTTTCACCCTGCGGACGCCGCATGGAGGCAAGCCCAGTACGATCGTCTGCTAGCGCTCTACGATCTCTATCGAATGCGCGATGTGGTGCAGTCTTTTGAATATCTGCGCGGACAGCGGATTGACGTTCCAGACTACGCGCTTGTCAAGGTCGCCGGAGCTTATCTGGCACTGCGCCGGCCTCGCGAGGCGGAGAATCTTTATCGCGGTCTAGTCCTGCGTTCGCCCGATGATGGCGATTTGTGGAGCGGCCTAGCGTATGCGGAGTTCGAGAGTGAAGATATCCGGGAAGCCTTCCAAACGATCGATAAGGCTGATCGCAACGCACCTGCGTGGCTCCAGAGCTCGGGGTTGAAGGTCCCCCACTTCAATGGTTTTCACGCCAGCCTCGCCATGCAAGCCGCACAGATGCGGGGATATGCAGGCATGCTTGCGGAGGAGCAGTTCCGACTGGGGGACCTGTTGGGCATGGCACCAGCAAATCCCGCGTTGGGCTGCGCTATGGCCATGACCTACTTGGCGCGCGGATGGCCGCTGCTGGCGATGAGAGAGGAGCGCATAGCGGACAGCTTCGAACAGAAGGGT
>JBEKRG010000197.1:0-5953 GCA_049518955.1 Occallatibacter sp. | reverse complement strand
GCCAGGAAAAAATTGCGCCACGAGATGAGGTGCTTGCGATCCACGCGGAGGCGAAGGATAGAGTTCGCGCGGCCGCCCACAAACAACTCGTCAATTCCCTGCTCCGGCGGAATCTTCTTGTAAGGCTTCTTCGCGTACATGATGGCCAACGGCACCAGAATCGATCGCGACCATGCAGAGATCTCATAGATATTGAAGTAAAACCACTTGGGAAAGAGAACAATCTCCGGCGGAATGGCGGGGACGGCGTCATAGTCGTACTCGCCGAGCGCGCACAGATACATCTTGGTGAACGTGTTGCAGGCGGTGACACCGCCGTGGGCGAGCACCCAGGCGCGGCACTTCGCCAGGCGCGGATCTTCAGGGCCGATGCCCATGAGCTTGGCCGCGGAATAGCATTTGACGGAGAGCGAAATGTTGCCGGGCCCGCCGGGATAGATGCTCCAACTGCCATCCTCGTTCTGGTAGCGCATCATCTCCGTGCAGGCACGTTTCAGCCGGCCGGGATCGCCGCTCTCAAGAAGCGTGTGCAGAAAGATGTAGTCGGCCTCGAGCATCGAGTCCGCCTCGAGTTCGCTGCACCAGTAGCCATCAGCGTGCTGCAACGCGAACAGGAACTCTCGCGCGCTGGCCGTCGCCGACTCGACATCGGCCAAGTCCGCGTCGATCCGGCCGAACCGAGGCTGAACAAAATGGGGCTGCTCAAAATGGGGGGTCGCGACGGGCGATTTTGGCTGCTCAGGAGTCATAGAGTCTCGAAAATCCAAACCCTCAATGGGAACACGGAAAGCAGTTCGGCTGCTTTTGCTGTTTGCGCATCCTTATACTGCGTGGCTATTCGATGCGCTGCGAACTGATGCGCCGCAAATTCGGTCAACGCACTGGGACAGGTTCAGCCCCGCCCGCGCTACCGATGGCTTGCACAATTTCAGGAGGCAAGCCGAAGCGTACGTTTTCCGGCATTACCTCAACCTCTTCGACGTTTTCGAAGCCGTTTTGCCGCAGATAGTTGACCACGTCTTCGACCAGGATTTCCGGGGCCGAAGCACCGGCGGTGACTGCGACGTTTTCAACGCCCGCCAGCCATTTGGGATCGATGGCCTGGGAATTATCGATGAGATACCCGATGGTGCCGAGGTTGCGGGAAACTTCGACCAATCGATTGGAGTTGGAACTGTTGGTCGATCCGACGACGAGAACCAAGTCGGCATTATGAGCCACGTTGCGCACGGCCACCTGACGGTTTTCCGTGGCGTAGCAGATGTCCTGTGTGTGCGGGCCGACAATATGCGGAAACTTGATTTTGAGTGTGTGAATGATGTCGCGGGCCTCGTCAAGCGAGAGCGTGGTCTGGGTGAGGTAGGCGACGCGATCTGGGTTGGGCAGCTCAAGGGCTTCAACCTCGGCCACATTTGAAACCACATGGGTTACGTCGGGCGCTTCACCGAGCGTGCCTTCGATTTCGTCGTGGTCGCGATGGCCAATGAGCACCAGCGAATAGCCCTGCCGGGCGAATTTGACGGCTTCAAAATGAACTTTTGTGACGAGCGGGCAGGTGGCGTCAATCACTTTGAGGTTACGGCCTTTGCTGCGCTCGCGGACGGCCGGGGAAACCCCGTGGGCGCTGTAGATGACGCGCTGGCCATCGGGCACATCGTCGATATCGTGGACAAAAATCGCGCCCTTTTCCGCTAACTCATTTACAACATAGCGATTATGGACGATCTCGCGGCGGACATAGATGGGCGCCCCGAAGGTCTCGAGAGCGATTTTCACGACGTCGATGGCCCGGACTACGCCGGCGCAAAAGCCCCGTGGCTTGAGCAGCAACACCTTCTTCTTGCCAGGGGAAGCGCCTTTGGAGCCGAGATGGGGAACGGAGTCGGCTAGAGAAGTGGTCACATCTTCAAGTATACCAATCGGCGGGTTGAAACGACAGGGCTGGCGGGGTTGAATTCATGGTTCGCCGTTTGGCGCTTTCCCTATGTCGCCAGAGGCGAAGGACGCGGGGCACCTGTGGGTGGCGGGCCGGGGCCACGCGAGGTGTGCGCCGCCCGGCCCTAGAGTGCTAGCCCTCGCTGGATTTGAGCCTATCGGCCGTTATTCGTCTCTGGCTGCCTGTATGAGCCCATCGTTTGCCGAATTGAGATATCTCCCTACCGTATTGATATCGGAGATGACCTTGGGATTGTTTGGATACTCTCTCTCGACCACGGTCGCGGCATTCCATGCCTGGACGATGGCGCGCTGCGCCGCTTGAAGGTTTGGATAATTTGCGCCCAACGTGACCTGCGGCGGAGCCGACGGGGTCACGATAGTCTGGCCAACCAACACTCCTCCTGCAAAGATTGCCGCGGCAGCGATGGAGCCCGATATCACTTTGCTTCTTGTCATGGGAAAACCTCCTGCCGCGACTATTACAGGAGGTGATGAAGGGCTGGCAAGGGAAAAATCCAGAAGCAATGGCGATTTGGAGCGCCTGGTCCCAGAGATTCGCTCACTCCCACTTGGGCGGCAGAATAGGGGCCTCACTTGCGAGGGCGCACGCAGTCAAGTCCCATTTGCTCAGGCGAGTGCGGCCCGCGAGGCAGGATCTTGCTGGCTGCACTAATTGCATCCGCAGCCCAATTCAGGATCTGCTCGTAGCGGTCAAAGTAGCTCTGTATTCTGATTCGGCGGGCGGGATACTGTGTTATGAAAAAGATTCTGCTCGGACTCGTGCTTCTCTTCTGCCTCGCAGTACCTTACGCGGCGCAGGCGCAGGTTGTGGTGGTTGTTCATCCCCACCACCACCATCACCACCATCACCACCACCCCCGTTTCCAATTCAACCAGTAATCGGCTGATCAACCCGCTCGCCCACCCTTGCCGCGATTTTTTCCTCGCGTAGGAACGTCAAGGATGGGGCGCGGACCAGAGCCCTGTGCGCTCTTCCAAATTGGATAAGACTCTCCCGAGCCCTCGACAGAAACACTGTTGAAGGACGGGGTGGAGCCTGCTCACCCGCTCACCGAGATCGGCTCTGCCGATCTCGCGAAACGGGCTGAGGGCGCGTCTTAGTGGTGGTTGGCCGCTTCGGCTGCGAGCCTGATCTGCTCTTTAGCCTGACCGAGCAATTCTTTTGCCCTGGCCGCGTGGCCGCCCATATCCCATTCATTGGCCTGCTGCGCCGCGGTGATGCGGTCAAAGGCCTGGTTGATCAGGTCCTGCGCCGCCCTGAGGTTGGGGTGACGGCCACCCTGTGCGACGACCATGCCGCCCGTGAAACTTACCAAGCAGAGAACGGAGCCCAGAACGAACTTGCTTCTTGTCATAGGGAAAACCTCCGGAGGACACCATACAGAGGGCGGTGACGCTCTGGCAACAAAAAAATTGATGAAAATCTCGGCGAAGGCGGGCATAGATTTTGCGCTTTGTCGCACCTAACCCGTGATAGGCGAGCGTGCGGATGTGAGCGTACGAGCCGAGGAGATCAAGAGATGACGAATGAAAAGAAATGCGCGAATCCTGCCTGTAGCTGTGTCGCAGACGACGGGTCAGACTACTGCAGTGCCCATTGTGAAGGCACTGCCGGTGACACCGAAGTGATGTGCGAGTGCGGCCACCCTGTCTGCAAAGGCGACGCGTTGGAAGTGTAGGTGGCACCGGAAAAAGGAATCAAGGTCTTCGCAGGGCCGGAGACGTTGATTCCTTTTTGTGGATTGTGGTGTCTGAGCGGTCTGGTGATTCGCCCCGGTTTTCCTCAATCATGGTTCCTAATTGAACTGACCGCGCGTCGCCAATCGAATCAGACAGGCGACTAGAATCAAGTCTAGCCATGTCTGAATTCACTCATTTGCATTTGCACACGGAATATTCCCTGCTCGACGGGGCCTGCGACGTCTACAAGCTCGTGGATCGCGTGGCGGCGCTGGGACAGAAGTCTGTCGCCATGACGGACCACGGAAATATTTATGGGGCGGTGCATTTTTTTGATGCGGCCAAGGAAAAGGGGATCAAGCCGATCCTGGGCTGCGAGCTCTACGTGTGCAAGGCTGAAGATCATCGCGCGGAGACCACGAACGACCAGTACAACCACTTGCTGGTGCTGGCCGAAAACGAAGAGGGCTACAAAAACTTGATCCGGCTGACGTCGGAGGCGAGCCTGCACGGCTTTTACCGGAAGCCGCGGGTGAGCAAGAAGTACCTCGCGGAACATGCGAAGGGGCTGATCTGTCTTTCGGGCTGCCTGAGCGGTGAATTGTGCGAGGCCCTGGGCGACGAGAAGATCGACGCCGCGGGCCGGTACCTGAAGGCCAAGGCGGTGGCTCAGCAATACGAAGACATCTTCGGCAAAGGAAATTTCTTCCTCGAGATTCAGGACCAGGGGCTGGAGGAAGAGAGAAAGATTCGCGCGGATTTCGATCGGCTCGAAAAGGATCTGGGAATTCCGCTGGTGGCGACCAACGACTCGCACTACCTCTGTGGCGAAGACAGCCATGCGCACGAAGTGATGCTTTGCGTGCAAACCGGCTCCAAGATTCACGATGCCAACCGGTTCAAGTTCGACAGCGACCAGTTTTTTGTGAAGAGCGCGGACGAGATGGCGCTGGTTTTCAAGGATTCGCCGGCAGCGGTTGCGCGGACAATGGAGATTGCCGAGCGCTGCAACTTCAAGCTGCACAAGATCGACAATCCCTTTCCGGATTTTGCAGTTCCGCAGGGGCACACAGCGAACAGCTACTTCGAAGAAGTGTGCCGCGAGGGTCTGCGCAGGCGGATGGGGACGGCGGTGCGGCAACTGGAGCTGCGCGGAGTGAGGCGCGCGACTCCGGATGAGTACGAGTCGCGGCTAAGCTTCGAGATCGACATCATCAAGCGGATGAATTACGCGGGATATTTCCTGATCGTGTGGGATTTCATCAAGTATGCGCGCGACCACGGGATTCCGGTGGGCCCGGGGCGCGGATCGGCGACCGGCTCGCTGGTGGCGTACGCGATGGAGATTACCAACATCGATCCGCTGCAGAATGTGCTGCTTTTCGAGCGGTTCCTGAATCCGGAACGCGTAACCATGCCGGATATCGATGTGGATTTCTGCATGAATCGGCGCGGCGAAGTGATCGATTATGTGACGCGCAAGTACGGGCGCGAGCAGGTGGCTCAGATCATCACGTTCAATACGATGGCGGCAAAGGCTGCGATCAAGGATTGCGGCCGCGCGCTCGATATGCCGTACGGCGACGTTGACCGCATCGCGAAGCTGGTTCCGGCAACCATCGGCGTGACGCTGGACCAGGCATTAAAGGATTCGCCGGACCTGCGCAAGGCTTACGACACTGACAAGCAAGTGCGCGAGCTGATCGACACCGCAAAAAAGCTGGAGGGCCTGGTGCGCGGCGCGGGCGTGCATGCATCGGCGGTGGTGATTGCGCCGCGGCCCCTGACGGAACTGGTGCCACTGAACCGCACTAAGAACGATGAAGTGGTGACTGCCTACGACATGAAGGCCGTGGAAAAGATGGGCCTGCTGAAGATGGACTTCCTGGGCCTGACCACGCTGACGGTGATCACCGATTGCATGAAGTTGATTGAGCAGACGCGCGGGGAAAAGCTGGACATTGATTTGATACCGATGGACGATCCGGAGACGTTCAAGCGTGTGTTCCACACGGCGCTGACATCGGGCGTGTTTCAGTTTGAGTCCGGCGGGATGCGCGATATTTTGCGGCGCTATAAACCGGATACGGTCGAAGATCTGACGGCGTTGAACGCGCTCTACCGGCCGGGACCGATGGACATGATCGATGACTTCGTCGAGCGCAAATGGGGGCGCCGCAAAGTAGAGTTTCTGCTGCCGGAGCTCGAAGCGATTCTGAAGGATTCGCTGGGCGTGATTGTCTACCAGGAACAGGTGATGCGGATCGCCAATGTGCTGGCGAGCTACAGCTTGGGCGAAGCTGATTTGCTGCGG
>JBEKRG010000196.1:0-5975 GCA_049518955.1 Occallatibacter sp. | reverse complement strand
GAAGAGATCGCGCGCGACATTTCTTTTCTTAAAGGCTATACGGTTTTTAATGCCGAGCAGATCGACGGCTTGCCGTCTCACTTCACAGCACCGGCAGCGCCCACGCTCGACCCCGTGCAGCGGATCGAGCAGGCGGAAGCGTATTTCAAGGCGACAGGCGCCGTAATCAAGCATGGCGGCGACCGCGCATTTTATGCGCCAGGTCCTGATCGTATTCAGATGCCGCCGTTCGAAGCTTTCCGCGATGCCGAAAGTTTTTACGGGACGCTTGCGCACGAAGCAGTTCACTGGAGTGGCGCAAAATCGCGCCTCGACCGCGATCTTTCTGGCCGTTTCGGCAGCCATGCATATTCGATGGAAGAGGTCATTGCAGAACTTGGAAGCGCTTTTTTGTCCGCCGACCTTGGTTTGACGCCCGAGCCGCGCGGGGATCACGCCAGCTATATCGAAACATGGCTGCGCGTGCTCAAGAACGACAAGCGGGCGATTTTCACGGCAGCCGCTCACGCCGAGCGTGCCGCCGCTTTCCTGCACGGATTGCAGCCGAAAGCGGAGATTGCAGAAGAGCCGAACGCAGAAAGCGCTTAGAGCGCGCGGCGCGTTTATTAAACGCACCGCGCGATCGCGGAATCGCCGGGAGGCTCTGCCGCGCGTGCTCTTGGGGGCCGCGCCCCCGCCGCAGGGCATCCCCGGCCCAGCTCTTACGGTCGCGCCCAATGAGCACCCGGATTCGGCAGAGCCGTCGCAGGGCGTCAGAACCGAGCGTTCGCGCTCTGCAAATCGGACGACTCTTCCTCGGCTGAGGAGTCTCGTCGAAGAGATATTCCAACCGTCTCACTCTTCACCACACCCGGTAGCTGACACGGCCAATGGAAAGGGTGAGCGCTGAGCGCGACCAGATTGTCAGCAATACCCCGCTTCGAACCTTTTCACCCAGAACTCGCCCTCAGCTCCTCGCCACCTCGATGACACCGCGTAGCCCGAGCCTCTGTCCGCCAGATTCTTGCAAGGCGGGCCGATCACGCCTTCTTACCGTCCCGAGCGGGCGATAAAACCTGCCCGGGGATTCGCCACCTTTCTTTTCTCGGTGTGCAGATCGTAACAGCCATGGATGTGCTTTCGAGACTGTTTATGAGCACGCACCAATCAATGCATCCTCGCCAAAATGAACCTTATTTCAAGGGACCAAGTTGCATGAGCTGTTGACTGAAGAGGTTTTACGTTCCCATGCAATGCCGCGCGTAAACAAAAATTTTCCGCTTGCGCTTCTCTGGCGAGAGGAAAATTCTTATTGACCTCGCGTCGTCCGCAGGACTAGCGCCGTCAACAACAATTTTCGCTTTGGAAAGCGCAATTGCATCGCGATCGCTTCGCTCCAAAATCCGGAGGCCCTACGGGTTTTGTGTAGCACGCAGCAGTCCGTGAAATGCCGGTTCGTTGTCGAGGCCGCATTGGGCGGGCTCACAAACAACGAAAGGAACATCACATGGCTACGATCGCAAATCTCACAAAGAAAGACGGCGCCTTCACGGGTACGCTCATCATCCCTTCTCTGGACGGCAAGAAGATCACGCTCGACCCCGTCAAGAAACCGTCCGACAAAGGCCCGCACTACCGCGTCACCATCGGCGGTTTCGAAGCTGGGGCAGCCTGGACGAAAACGTCGAAGAAGGGCAATGCCTATATCTTGGTCAAGCTCACCGAACCGTCTTTCCACGGCGGCATCATCTATCCGGTCGTGGTCAAGAACGAGAAGCTTGGGTACCTCCTCGACTGGAACCCTCAGCCGAAGAAGGTCCGTCCGGAGCAGACTGCGGAAGCCTCTGAGTTCTAACGCCTCGCGGCGGCCCCGGCGCAAAGCCGGGGCCGCTCTTTCTTTGCTCCCTGAAATCCATAAAAAGCTTATGTGGACGGCCCCGAGGCCGCCCTTTTCCATGGCGCCGTCAAAGGCCGCGCCCAGACCAGCCGCAGCCAGCGTAATTGCTGACGAAATCCTCGCATAATCGCTCTATTTGCCCACAAACTCGCCATCTTTCACCTGACCGTCCGCGATCCGCGCCAAACATACAACAGTATGATTTCCCTCAAAAATTCCGACTCGACGAAATCCTGGAATCCCGGCAAGCTTTTACGTTGCGGGGCCGAATCGCCACGCACCACCACCATTTACGGAGTTATCGAAGCCCAAAAATAAACAACCCGCCGGTAAGGGCGGGCTGCATATCGGTCGAGACCGGGAATTCACGTGTGCGCAATCACGAGAATCCCCCCAAATCGCCGCTCCGTCAATCGCTATTTTCGCGACGGGGCGAACTCGCGCCGATTTTCGGCCCTTCCGGGCGGTTGTTCAGCAACCGGAACGGAGAGAATCACCATGCTATTCGCCCATCTTCCACCGATCACACCTATGATCTGCGAATCACCTCACCCGAGGGAGAAATGCCCGCACCGTTGGCGCAAGGGCAGCGTCTTCGATCGCGGCGGAGACTTCCGCCGACCGATCTCGACCAAAGCGCGCGCTCTGGTCATGGAACGCGCCGAAGTGTTGGAACGCAGCACCAAAGCGAAAGGCCAGCGCGACGGCGTGCTCGGACAATCTGCGCTCATGGTGCTCAGGGCGCTGTTGTGCCACTTCCTCGATACAAAGAGTGGCCGCTGTGATCCAAGTTACAAACAAATCCAGAAGCAGACCGGCTTTTGTGTGCAGACGATTGCCGTGGCATTGAAAAGACTCGAACGCGCGGGCATCCTCGACATCACGCGGCGGATCATCCGCAAGGGCGCACAACTCTGGAACGAGTTCATGGGCCGCTTCGTCTGGCGTGAGTGGGTCGAGCAGCAGACCAACGCCTATAGGGTGAATGTGCCGGTGCCCGATCGCACGGAGTTCGGCGACCTGGGAACTCCGCTCTTTAAGCCTAAACCGGACGTTCCTGGCGATTCTACTTCGCAGAGAGAATCCACCTCCAGATTCATACATAGAATGAGCGCCGCACAGCGGCGCGATGCTTTCCGGGGAGATTAGGAGGCGGATACCGCCCTCTTATCCAAAATTCCGGGCTTGAATGACCCATCCTGGAGCCGGACATGGCCCGAGAATGGTGAAGCACGTCCAGAGCCGGGAGAATGCGGCCCTGCGGGCCGCAATGAGATAGGAAGCGCAACCAGGAAAGGCATTTTTCGGCTCGTTACGGGAGCAGCATAATTTCGTTTTCTTCCATCGCCGAGCAACTTTCTTGTGCGATTAAACCGAACCGCTCGACAGCGCCGCCGCCCCCGCATCGGCTGGCAGCGTTTGCTCAGGAGGGACTCCGTCCATCGCCAGCTCGTACGTCCATCTCCACAGCTCGTTAGCGCTGGCGAAGGTGTGCGTCCACTTTCCGGCAATGGTTTTCACTTCATATCGTCCGCCCATCAGCTTTTTGACCCCGATCCCGTACTCCTGAAGGAGGCGCGCGACCGAACCCATTTCGAAGAGCCGCCGTTGCAGCGCCACCCAACGGACATCCTCGGTGTGAGGAAAATGCGGATCGGGCCGGGCGGAATGCAAGAGATCCCAATCCTCGTGATAGACGATCCGTCGGCCGCGAATCGGCGGGAAGCGTCCCAGGATGAGACATTCATTCGGGCCTAAACCGCGCACCTCGTCGGGATGCAAAAGCGGTCGGCTCAGGGTCTGTTTCGAATAGCTGGTCGAAGTCGAGTATGACGTTCTCGAAGCCCAAATCGGCGCGTTTTGCTGGGGAGGCCCGACCGACTTGCCGGTCGAAGTCGAGACATTCGTCTGCTCGATCGTCGCGGTGCCCAGCATCTTACTGATGTATTCCGCCGTGAAATTGTCCATGACCCCAAAGCACGTCACTGCCTGCGAATTTCCGATGAACGTCTCCCAATGGTCCGGATAGTCGCGCTTCAATTGATTGAGATCCTGCGAGAAGGTCCACATAATCATGCCGAGGCCCGCCATGAGGCCGTAGGCATTCGCGACCGCGTTCAGCTTCCCGATGGTTCCGAACTCATCGAGGACAAAGAGCGCGGGAAGTCGGCCTTGCGATCCCCCGCGCGCGACGGCGCGGATGCCGATCGATACCATGAGCCTCAGCCACCGCGCGTAGGTTTCCAGCTTATCCGGCGGCAGCACCAGATAGACCGAGATGTTTCCATCGCACAGCTCGTCGAAGCTGAAATCCGACGTTTCCATGCTCTCGTTCAAGACCGGGTTATCGAGGAACGAGGTCTGCGTCCTGGCGGCCGAGATCACGGACATGATCGCGGTGCTGTTTTTCATATCCTGGAACTGCGCGAGCTTCTGAGCGGCCATGCTCTCGGGACCCAGATCGATCGCGATCTGGATCGTGCGCGCCAATTCCTCGTTCGGTCTCATGAGCAGCTTGCGCGCCAGGGCGAGACACGCGAAGGGACGGTATTCCGGATGCTCGACCACCAGCGCCAGGAGCCCGGCCCACAATTCGCGCGCGGTATCGTCCCAATACGGCTCCTTGGTGCTCTGGGTGATGATGAGCGCGTCCGCCAGATACGCCAGATCCTCGACGAAATCGGCCGAGCCGGGCTTGAGGATCGAGAGCGGGTTGAACCGCGCGACCTCTTCCGCGATTCCGGCCCTGGAGCCGTATCTCCGGTTGACCTCGCCCCACGGATCGAGGATGCGGACCTTCTGCCCGAACTGACGCCGCCTGGGCGCGGTGATCCAGGCGTTCTCGCCCTTGGGATCGACCACGAGAACGGCTCCCTGATAGGTGAGCAGGTTGGGGAGGATGAGCGAAACGCCCTTGCCGGAACGCGTCGGCGCGATTGTGATCATGTGTTGAACGGGCGGGCGCACATGCAGGCATCCGTGGTTGAGCGGGGACTCTCCGAGCAGCAAGAAATTTCCCCCATGGATCGCGGAGCCCGCATTCCCGAGCGGCTCGTAACGCCAGTGTCCAGGGTCCGTGCTCCACGCGGCTGAACCGAGCACATCCGACATGACAATAACCTCCTTAGCGCAAATTCAATGCGCTATCGGATAGGGGATCACGTACGAAAACCCTTCGATGCAATCGAAATGTTGACCTCCTCTGTAGCGGGGGTCCTGGGCGCCCGTCTTCGGGTCCCAGACGTAAACCGAAACGCAGGTGGTCTGGGGGGATACGCCTGGTTCTATATATGACGATCCGATTGAGAGAATGCGCGGCCCGCTCATCAGCGTCACCGGCAGACGCGTTCCGAACTTCACATGCGCGTACATCGCGGGCGTCACGACCGCGTCGATGCGTTTCCCGTCAATGGCGGAGTACCACCGCAAGCCCCAAATCAGGACGGCGATGGCGGCAATCGCGAGCAGCACGATTGGTTTGCGCGACCGGCGCGAGCCACTCGCAGCCTGCCCCGGAAGAATCGGGATGCCAGGAGGGAGCGGCGGGATTACCCGCCGTGCCGCCCCGCCCGCTCCCGGCACTGCCGCGATGGCTGATTCCGCCATACACGTACTCCTTAGCCGCCCGGCTCGTTCGTTCCTTTCTCCACCGGGCGCACTCCCTAACTTGGGTTATTTCTCCGTCCCGTCCGCCGAAGCCTTGGCGACGGCGGATGCGGCCTCTTTGGCTTCGGCGGCGGCTTGCTTCGCAGCCAGGCGCATCGCCTCTTGAAAAGCCTGTTCGTCGAGGAGATCGGGGATCACGGCTCTATGCCTGGGGTCGGTGACCGCTTTGTTCAGCGCCTCGCGCAGCGCCTTGCGGAACTGCGCGTCGATCTTGATGTGGGCCATGGCCGCCGCGCCGACGACGATCTTCCGGTGACTGTCCTTCTTGCGGTCCTCGGCCCTTTGCCGGGCTTTGAGTTCGGCAATCCGGGCGCGGGCTTCTTCCGACTTCTTTTGTTCCTCGGCGATCAGCTCGTCGATCGATTTGCGAGGGTGCGCCATAGACCTACCCCTATGGCGTTATATTTTGCCTCAAATCGACCCGGCGAGGCAC
>JBEKRG010000195.1:0-5983 GCA_049518955.1 Occallatibacter sp. | reverse complement strand
GGAAAGCACAGAACGCTTCCCACATTTACACAGCCTCGACGGCGGCTGCGAGATAATCTCGGAGTCAAACCAAAACCGAGAAACTCCAGTTATCAGTGGTTGAGAAATCGGGGGCAGGTCACGGTCACGCTACGGTGCATCGAAAATAGGCGGCAGTGACTGCTGTCACGCTCAGAATTTGGTGCAATTTTCTGGCAATTATAGACGTATAATTGCGGCCATCATCGGGGGAGGAGACAATGCCAACAACTTTCTACAACGGCCAAGCGATCCAGAAACGAAGTCTCGACTTAGACGATTGTTTCTTTATCAACTGCGTGGTGAAAGACTGCGATATTTTCTATTCCGGCGGCGACGCCCAGTGGCAGGAATCGAAGTTTGAGAACTGTCGCTTTCATTTTCGCGGACCCGCGCTACGAACCATAGCCCTTGCACAGCTTCTGGGCTTGATGAAACCACCGAGCGCACAGATACAACCACCGGAAAGCAATTTGAAAGTGAATTGAGCGTTGCTTGTTTGGCCTTCATGGACGCACCTCATGGTATGATCTCAGTGCATGCCAAGGACCAAAGGACCCGGACTCGCGATCCGGGTTTTCTTATTTGTGTCCAAAATAGCAAAGTCAGTCAGCGATATTATTACCAAAATTCTCCTTCCCAAGTTTGCCGATTAATTCGCCCAAATCGGTAGCCTTGTAGATGAAAGCGGATTCTTCATGGCATTCACAATCATTACCTCCATCACTGCCGCTGGCGCATCGCGAACCTCGTCGGACGACTCCGGCAAAGAGGCCATCGACATTTGCACGAGCGCCTGGAGCTGCGCCCACGACGAGCTGGCTGAGGACGAGGATTCAACCGAATACGAGTGCGAGAAGGCCGGCAACCAGGCCTATCTCAAGGCCGCGCCTTCGCTCTCCGGCTACAAGAACATCTGCGACTTCATCGCCTGCATCAACTACGCGTCCATGACCGACGTCGTCACGCACAATGAAGCTGCGCACTTCCTTGCCAACGCTCGGATCGCTCTGTCCACCATCTACCATCGGCCAAAGCCCGCCAGAAAGCGCAAACCCAGCCGCCCGAAGAACTCCCGGGCAAAACGGAAAAATAATTAATTAAAAACGGAAGTATGTACTTTACGCAATGTTAAGGGGTTTTCATGTCTTGCGGCGTAACCACTATGGTCTTCTGATCTGCAAGAAATAAGCTGTAGCATGTGGGGAGGTCATTCAGATCGGCTGCCATGGGATTATTCTTGTATACCCAATCCCACGTTCGACACAATTGCCCCGTCTTAGTGTCGAGAGCAACATCTATCAATCCGTGAGATGTGACTGGCTCGAACCGCCGTATCGGGGGTTCTTTAGGTTGGGAAGTTTCCTTGGGAGCCTGATGTTCGTCACATCCGTCCGGTTGCTGGAGGAAAAGAACGGCTACCAGGATAGCGGCGGCTTTCATGCCGACAATATTACTTCTCTTTAGGCCATCCCTCAGCAGGTTTTTTCTTGGCAAGGGACTTCTTCACGGCGTCTTTCCAGTTTCCCTCAATCTTGAGAGTTTCTGGCTTAGGTCCAGTCTTGGCAGGTTTCTTCTTCGTAGCCTTACGCATGATGTGGCGACGCCTTGTACGTCAGTCGCTTCCCCTCTGTCGATTTTACCGCTGCAATGGTGCGCTCACCATCGTTTAGTTTCCGGTTGTTCCAAAGAAAATCGTACTGCCACAGATAACGGTGCAGGTATTCGCGGCTGACGTTGTGATAAATGCCGACGATGCCGCGCTTCACTATCGCGTGGCTGCTTTCCACGGTGTTCGTGTGAATGTCGCCGACAGCGTACTGACGCGCGCTGTGGTTAATCCGATGGTGGCCGCCTTTGAATGGCAAATTGACGTTCCAATAGCCTTTGTAATCGTCCGTCATAACCTTTGCGCGCGGATCGATCACTCTTTTCATCTCGCGTCTGAGCGTCTTTCCCGTAACGTTAGCAACAATCCTTCGCCGGATTTGGCCGCCGCGCTCGACAGCGGCAAATACCGGCGTTTTATTGGTCCCGCGCCCACGCGGACTCGTGCCCCTGTAGCGCGGCTTGCCGCCGACATACATTTCATCGCACTCGACCACGCCTGAGAGTGGCGCGGCGCTTGGCAGGTCTGGAGCCATTGCAAACCGGATGCGGTTCATCAGGAACAATGCGGACTTATAGCTGATCTGGCAGCTGCGCTGAATCTCTAGAGCCGAGACGCCTTTCTTGCTGGAGCAGGCACGCCAGAACGCATAGGCCCAATGCTTAAGCGGGATGCGGGACTCTTCGTAGACCGTGCCAATCCTCACGGTGTACTGCTCTTTGCAGTCCCGGCACCGCCACAGGAACCGCTTGCTGCGCTCTCCTGTCGCTGCGTCAGTCATTTTGTAGACTTCGACGCTACCGCACTTCGCGCAGCACGGGGTATCGCCCCAGCGCTGCCTTTCAAAGAATTCCACGGCAGTAAGCTCATCAGAGCAAGCCGCTGGAATATCCGCGACCAGCTTGGACTTGGATAGATTGTGGCGATCCTTTTTCATAAAACAACTTTATACCTAACGCAACCATTGTGTCAAGTATAAAATTGCAGTAAACGTGAATTGTTTGCAGTACAGCATGTTCGGTTCCTGATAGATAGTTGCGGAAGAAATACTTAACTCAGGTTTGACGAGTGCGCAAACCCCCATGAAACTGGACACTGAAGCGTGATGCGGTAGGCGGGGATCGAACCCGCACGGAGTGTTCTCCTAATCACAGGCACTCCAACAGCTCCCAGGGCTGTCGCGGCTGCCATTTTCGCCACTACCGCATTGAGGTGGACCTAGAGGGATTCGAACCCTCGGAGAGCTACTTGGTTAGGGTGCCGCTCCGGACCAACCTAGGCCCATTGTCACGCCCGAGCAGGGTCGGGAGATGTTCGGCAAAAACCTCGCCCGACCCTGTGCTTAAACCTATTCAGACTGCTCTACCTTCGCCTTTGCCGCCAACACCTGCGCGATCCCACCGAAAAACGATGCGATGCGGTCCGCCTGCCAAGTTGAAAACTCTCCCATCTTGACTTTGACCGCGATATTGAACTGAACCTCGCCTTCCGTGGTTCCGAACAAGTTGGGAACTAATTTTGAGGAATCTGACAAAGCGGCACCTGTATCCGGTTTGGGAGTCGATGGGGGCGAGTCGGCGAACGTGGTGGCCGGTGATGTAGCTGCTGACATGCTCACTCCGCCTTTCTTGATGAGGTTGCCATCCTTTTGGACCAAGCCCACTGCGAGGAGATATTCCAAGAGCATCTTGAGATTGCTCTTGTAATCTTGTCCAGCATTGGCAGCATCGCCCAGGTCTTGTAGGCAGTCTGCTTCCGACCGCGCCTCAAATTCCAGCTTAGAGGCAATCGCATTGTAGAACCATGTACGCGAGAGCACAGGCGCGAGCTTCTGCGCCGCTGTTTCCTTGTTCCATTCGTATGCGCGCAAAAAGGCCATCACCTCTTCCGCGGGCGCGTAGCCGCCCTCAGATTTAGAGAGCAGGCCCGCGCTGGCGTAGAACGCGTTGTTCATCGATACTGTTGAGGGCTGCATCTTAACGATCTTCGCTACTTCACCATTCGTCACTGCTTTGCGAAGTGGGCCGCTCGCGGCTGCCCACCCGCGAAGGATGTCTAGTTGGCGCGTGAACGTTATGCGTTCACTGGGAAGGAATTTTGTTGGACGCGAAACAGCCGCGGCGACGCGATGTTGCACTTTCGGCTTCGGCTCGCGGATAACCCGCACGGCACTGGGCGACGAAACGGGCCGTGGTTGAATTGTACTGGCGTTGTTTTTTGTTGGCTGAGAAACTGATGTTGACTCTGTGGCATTCGGTTGCATTGCAAACCTCCTTTTGATGTTCGGCTGATAACATCATAGGAGATTCTTTGAGCTGCGGTCAAACCGACCTATTCGCGGGCTGTGGAAATTGGGGAAGATTTGAGTCGCCTACGATCAGATTGCGTAAAGTACATACTTCCGATTAAAAAATTTGACCACTTTGGGGCGAAAACATAACTATAAGTTATTTAAAATCAACAAATCGTTTTCGGAATTGTCGAAAACATGCGTGCAATTACGTCGCATTTATGACCCGCAACTCCCCTGGAATCAACACGCAACCAGCTGCAATGCGACATGTGCATTTTCACTCCCTAACTCGTTCACTCCTTAACCCTTTAGCTCCCTCAGTTCCTGGTCCCTCGGTCCCTAAGTCCCTATCCTTTATGTCCCTTCTTCTTCGTTTCCGGCTTCTTCTCCCCCGGCACATGCGTGATCGGAATCGGCGCCATGTCTGGCCCGATGCGCTCCACGCGCGTGTCGATCATCTCGTAGTGAATCGTCCGCGGAGTCACCGGCCGCGTGATGCCCGTTGCCGGATCGGTCCTCACGTTGTTGCTGCCGGCAATCTGAATGCTGAATGCGGGCACGCTCCCTTTCGGAGTGCTCTGCGTGAAGACGCGCACCGGCAGGAAACCCTGAATGGGATGCAACCGGAAGGCTGTCTCGTACCGGTGGTGCTTGATGCTCCACGTGAACACGCGCACTTCGTCGAAGTCGAAAGGCAGTCCTGATTGAAGGGGGTCGAGCACGGTCAGATACTCGGGAACCTGGTGGCCCGGCTTGTCGGAATCCGGGTCGTTCACCTTGGTCAGGACCCACGCGCCCACGATGCGCTGATCCTCGGCATACTGCCCAATCTCGTCCGGCACGTCCACGTCCAGCCGGCTCGCTAGCAGCCAGCCCACGCGGCCTTCAGAGTCGCGCGCCAGCCACCAGTCTTCCATCACCGGAGGCTCGGGCTCTTCGGCTCCCGCTCCACCTGGTGGTGCGGCGCTCGAAGCTGACTGCGGCGGTACGGCCTTGCCGGCCTGCCCAGGTTTTGTGGTCTTTGTGGGTGGAAGCAGCACAACCAGCGTTTCGGCTGGATTCTTGAGGGCTGACGCCCGCGCCAGCAATTGCACCTTGGCGTTGCCTGCGAGCAAGTAGAAACGCGGCGTATCGCGCCCCGGCAGCAGATGCATGGCAAGGTCGTCGCGCAGGGTTGCCGTGGCCGCCCCGGGATCGTCCTTGTGCTGCTTGCTGAGCTGCGCGAATCCGTTGTACGTCTTCTCGTCGATCACCGCGCGCTCTTCAATCCAGCCGATCTGATTCTTGTCGGTTTGAACCTTCAGAAAGCGCTTGCCATGTTCCAGCACCTCGAGCGGCTGCCCGTTCATGACCTCACAAACGCGGTTTGAGACCGGTGCAACGCGGTCGTGCAGATAGGTTGTGCGGATCGAGACGTAGACCATCTCATGATGCTCGTGCCGGAATCGCCCGCACCCTGAGGCGAACAGAACACAGCACAGCACCGCCAACGGCAGCGCAGGAAGGATTGAGATGCGCCGAAGGGAGCGAACAGGAAAGGTTGGCAAACGAGTGAGCACAGCTCGTGGCGTTCAAGTCGAGAATAGCACTTACGGCAACGCCGCGACGGCCAAGGCTCCAACGGGATCGGTCCCTGTCTCGGCTTTGACCGCTAAGGTCAGCGCGCCGGAACTCATCGTATAGGCTCCGAGGTCGGGATCGCCGCTGGTCGTCGATCCGCCCGTCGCGACCGCCAGCACGAAGTTGCTGTCGCTATCCTCCGCCAGGCTGATCGGCTGAATGCCGGACGCAATCGTGCTTCCCGCTGCAACAGTGTACGTACTTCCAGCGGCGGTGATGGGAAACCAGGCAATGTTCCCCGCGGATGTCAGCCCTTGGCCATTCGCGACATACACATAATCGCCAGTGGCGAGGGGCAATATGGCGTTGGGCGCAAGGCCGCCGCTGGCAATGGGTGAGCCAGTCGCCTGCGTGAGGGTTTGGGGAGTGGCGAGCGAGCTGTAGTTGAAGACGCGCAGTTCGCCCGAAGTCCCAGCGGTCTCGCCGATGTAGAACACCCGCGG
>JBEKRG010000194.1:0-6235 GCA_049518955.1 Occallatibacter sp. | reverse complement strand
CATGCGTAGTACGCGGGACGTAGTAGATACGGAAAGCGAGATGGATTTCGGATATTATTCCGATCCGCCGCTGCTGGTGCTGGCCAGCCTGGCAAGCGGGCCGAAGCACGGGCACGCGATGATTGAGGACATTGAGCGGCTGTGCGGCACGCGGCTGGGGCCGGGAGCGCTGTACGGTGCGATTGCGCGCCTCGAGCAGCAAGGGTGGATCAAACCGCTGCCAGCGGAGGAGCGTCGCCACCCTTACCGGATTACTCCCGATGGGCTGAGGGTGCTGCGCGCCAAGCTGACAAAGTTAAATGAGTTTTCAAAGGCGGGGCTGAAGAGGCTGGAGGCGCGATGAACCGCAGGCTGGCGAGTCTGCTGACGCGGATGTATCCGCGCCGCTGGAGAGAACGGTATGGCGAGGAGTTTGAGGATTTTCTATTGGAAGGCCGCGCGGACCTGAAGACGTGGACGGACGTGATGAGAGGCGCGGTGGGCGAACACATTCATCCAACAATGGGAGGCGCGATGAGCGAATACCGGACGACTTTTGGGACGGTGGCGAGGCAGCCGAGCGCGCTCGTTCCCCTGGGGATGGCACTGACGGCGCTGGCGGTGGTGCTGGGGCACATTGCGCTTTATGGTGCTGCGCGGGAAGCGGATGAAGGAGCTGCCGCGCACATCTGGCAATTGCTGATGGTGGCGCAGCTGCCCGCGCTGCTTGTCTTCGGGATTCGCTGGCTGCCGAAGGCGCCGAAGCAGGCGATGGAAGTACTGGGGCTTCTGATGGCGGCAATTTTGGCGGCGATGGCCCCGGTGTTCCTGCTGCATTTGTAAATAGTGGTCAGTGGCCAGTGGTCATTGTCTGAGCCTAAGGACCGGGATCTTTTTGTGCAGATTCATTCCGCTTCTTCGGCTCCCATCTCATACTTCAAAATGTCTCCCGGAGCGCAGTTCAGTTCTTTGCACAGCGCGTCGAGTGTGGAGAATCGAATGGCCTTTGCCTTGTTGCTTTTCAGAATGGATAGGTTCGCCAGCGTAATTCCCACGCGGCCGGCAAGCTCAGTCAGAGAGATGCCTCGTTCCAGCATGACCCGGTCGAGATGTACACGAATCGCCATAGCTCCTTACCTATACAGTCAGTTCGCTTTCTGTCTTGAGCGCATAGCCGCGACGAAAAACCTCTGCGAGCACCACCAGCAGGATTCCCATAAAGATCGCATCGAAATCGATCGCCCAGGAGATCCAGGCGCCTGGTTCGGTCACCGACCCCATGTTCAGCAACTTGGCGCAAAAGACCGTTCGCAGAAGAGAGCTGACTACGACAGCCCAGCCCATCATCTGCAAGCGGCTCGGCGTTTTGAGATGAAACGGTTCTCCGATCCCGGCAGGTTCCAGGATTCGCATCAGGAGGTAGAGAACCACCAAATGACATGCTCGTGAAACCAGCTCCATACTCCAGATCCACCATCTGGCTTCGGCGCCTCGGAACACAGCGATGCCAAATTCCAACGGACCGCTTTGAACATCGAACGACAAATACTGATGAGTACTGGAAGGAAGAATTGGAGCGATTGCCATAAGCAGAACACGCGCAATCTGCATAAAAAACAGGATCTTGACGACTAAATGGAGTTTCGAAGCAATCGACTTCGGGCCAATCAGGTTCATACATCCCTTTCTCCAGACGAAACACGACTATGGATCAGTATTTATTGTTTGTCAATACATATATTCTGTTATTCAATAATTTCTATCTGTTTTTCAATAACACGCTGACGCTGGTGCTTCGCAACGCTGACATCTTGGATCAAGGGCGCAGAATTCTCTTGACATCGAGTACTCTATTTTGTAGAGTTCTCTTCACGCGGGGCGAAGGAGCAAGGGACCCTTGGGAACAAGAAGCAGCGGAAAACGATCAGAGAGGGACGATGAAGGCAAGTGCGCAGAAGACGGGGACGAACACAGCGCTGGAAGTTGATGCGCTGGTGAAGCGGTTCGGCGATTTGACGGCGGTGGACAAGGTGAGCCTGAAGGTACGAGCGGGCGAGTGCCTAGGACTGCTGGGGCCGAACGGGGCGGGAAAGAGCACGCTGATCCGGAGCATGGTGGGTCGCGTGATCCAGGACAGCGGACGCGTGATGGTGATGGGGAAGGCGGCCGGGTCCACCGAGGCGCGCATGGCGCTGGGGTGGGTTCCGCAGGAGCTCTCGATTTATCCGCGGATCAGCTGCCGGGAGAACCTTGGATCGTTTGGGCGGTACTACGGGCTGAAGGGGCAGGCGCTGAAAGAAGCGATCGCGTGGTGCCTGCATTGGGCGGCGCTCGAAGAGAAGCAGGGCGACGTGGCGAAGACGCTGAGCGGCGGGATGAAGCGGCGGCTGAATATGGCGGCGGGGATGATGCACCGTCCGAAGGTAGTGCTGTTCGACGAGCCGACCGTGGGCGTGGATCCGCAGTCACGGAACCGGATCTTCGAGATGATCAAGGCGCTCAGGGATGCGGGGACGGCGATTGTGTACACGACGCACTACATGGAAGAGGCAGAGCGGCTGTGCGACCGGATCGCAATTATCGATCACGGAAGGATTATTGCGGAGGGCACGAAGGAAGAGCTGGTGGAGGGAACGTTTGGGAGACGGAGCCAGGTGCTGGCGCGGCTTGCCGGAGAGACGGAAGCGATTGAGGCGTGGGCCAGGCGGCACGGCGGGCGAGTGACGGGGGAGACTGCGGAGTTCACGATCGAGCAGGCGGGAGAGATTGCTCCACTGCTGGACGATGCGACGAAGGCGGGGCTGGAGCTGGTGGATTTATCGCTGCGGAGACCGAACCTGGAGTCGGTTTTTCTGCACCTGACAGGAAGGGAGTTACGAGATTGATCTGGAATGTGGCAAGGACGGCGTTGATTGCATTGCGGCGGGACCGCGGGGCGATGGTATTGAGTTTCGTGCTGCCGCTGGCGTTCTTCACGATTTTCGCGGTGATTTTCGGGAAAGAAAACAACTCGACACCGCACGTGACGTTAATCGTTGTCGACCAGGACAAGAGCGAAGGCTCGGAAAACCTGGTTCGGACGCTGGAGCAGGACGGCTCGCTCTGGATCCATCGCAGTCCGGTGAACCAAAAAGGGGCCCCGGCTGGTCCTGAATACACGGCGGCGACGGCGGAAGCGGCGGTGAAGGCAGGTGACGCGCCGGTGGCGCTGATCATTCCGCAGGGGTTCGGCCAGCACCCGATTGCGTTTGTGCCGGATGCCGGGGGAAGCACGCTGGAACTTCTGAACGACCAGAGCGACACGATCGCTCCACAGATTGTGGTGGGGCTGCTGCAGAAAGCGGCGATGACATCGATGCCCTCGGCGATGGCGGATGAGGGGATGAAGTACGCAGAAGAGTACATGGGCGGATTTACTCCGGCGCAGAAGACGAAGGTGGACGGCGAGCTGGAGGCGCTGCGGAAATTAGAGGCAGACGGAAAGGTCGGAGCCGGAAGCGGGAGTTCGGGAAGCGGAAGTTCAGAAGACGCGGGCGCGGGGATCGTGCAGGTAAAGGAGCGCGCGGTGGTAGGCGAGAACAAGAAGAGCCCGATGATTTCGTTTTACGCGGCGGCGATCGGAGTGATGTTCCTGCTGTTTACGGCGAGCGGTTCGGCAGGAGCGCTGCTGGACGAGGCGGAGAGCGGAACGCTGGAGCGGGTGCTGAGCACGCGCGTGACGATGACCAAGCTGTTGGCGGGAAAGCTGGTGTTCAACACGCTGCTGGCGTTTGTGCAACTAGTGGCGATGTTTCTGTGGGGATGGGCGGCGTTCAAGCTGGACTTCTTCAGCCATCTGCCGGGATTCGCAGTGATGGGATTATGCACGGCGTTTGCGGTGGCGGCATTCGGGATGCTGCTGGCGAGCCTGTGCCATACGCGGGCGCAACTGGGCGCGCTGTCGACGCTGGTGATTCTGATTATGTCGTCGATCGGCGGGAGCATGTTTCCGCGGTTCCTGATGCCGGAGTCGATGCAGAAGGCGGGGCTGCTGACAATCAACGCGTGGGCGATCGACGGGTTCACCAAGGTGTTCTGGCGGGATTTGCCGGTTACGGCTCTCTGGCCGCAGGTGTCGGTGCTGTTGGGGATTGGTGTGGTGCTGTTTGTGGTGGCGAGGCGCATCGCACGGCGGTGGGAGTACGCGTGAAGCGAGGACTGAGGGACTAAAGGACTTGGGGTCCGAGGGATTAAGGGACTAAGAAAATGCGGGACCGAGGAACAACGGGAGGAATGGTATGAGTGCAGAGAATCAGGAACTGACGGAGCGGTTGGAGCTGATTGAGAGCATGATCGCCGAGGGACGGCGGAGCACCGCGAAATGGGCGTGGACGATTGTGCTGTGGGGAGTGGCGTTTTATGTGGCCATCGCGTGGTCAACAGGGTTATTTGGCGGGCCCATTTGGGGGCAGCACTACATGGCATGGCCGGTGACGATGGTGGGCACGTGGCTGCTTAACGTGGCGCTGTTGAGGCGGATGCACAGAAGCGCAAAGGCGCCTATGACCACGGTGGGGCGGGCGGTCATGTCCATCTGGACGGCGATGGGAATTTCGATGTTTGCGCTGCTGCTGCCGCTGGGGCTGAGCGGCAGGGCTGACCAGCAGGTGTGCGTGGCAGTAGTTGCGACGCTGCTGGGGACGGCCAATGCCGCATCCGGAATCCTGCTGAAGTGGCCGGCCCAGTTTGGATGCGCAGTGGTGTGGTGGCTGGCATCGGCGGCCTCCTTGTTTGGCACCGTAACGCAAAGCACGATCGCGTTTCTGGTGGCCATTTTCTTGTGCCAGATTGCGTTTGGAATCTACGCGATGATCCTCGAGTCGCGCGAGCAGCGGAGGCAGGGGGCGGCAAATGCCTGAGCTGCCGGAGTTGAATCCTGTGATTCACGGGAAGCTGCGGCTGGCTCTGCTCTCGCTGTTGTTGGGTGTGGAAGAGGCGGAATTTACCTGGCTGCGGGAGAAGACCGGCTCGACGGACGGGAACCTGGGCGCGCAGCTGATGAAGCTGGAAGAGGCAGGATACGTTGCGGTGGAGAAGAAGTTTGTGCTGCGCAAGCCGCAGACGCTCTACCGTATGACGGAGAAAGGGCGCACGGCGCTGACGGAATATGTATCGGCGCTGAAGGAGTTGCTGGGCTCGGCAATTTGAGGGGCGGGGCTGGTCCGAAGACCGGAGGATGGAATGAGCGAGGCAGGCGGAATTCTCGGTCCGCGGGACGGCTCGGATTTGCTGGTTCGCATGCGAGGCAGAGCGGTTGGTGCCATGGTCTGCGCGGGGTTCGGGGCCTATGCGCTGTATTGGTGGGTTCAGGATGCGATCCAGGGCGAACGAATACCGTGGTTCGGAGTGATCGCGGTTGTGACGGCAATTCTTGTGGTCTGGTCGATTGCAAACCTTGCCGCGCTGCGACACGTGCCAAGAGTTGTTTTGGATAGACGACTGGTGAAGTTCTACAGAATCGGGTATGCGCTCATCGTCGCGACGGAAGGCGCCGCAATTTCAGTCGGAGGGCCGATCCTAGGCCACTTCCATCGGCCAGACCTATTCGGGCAATGGATTGGCGCGGTCGTAGGGATCCACTTTTTTCCGCTCGGCAAACTCTTCAAAATTCCTCTTTACTATGCGACGGGTGCGGCCATTTCTCTGGCTGCGTTTGGTTCGCTCCCGATTTCTGCGAGCCGCATGAGCTCCGCTCTATGCACGGGCGGAACGGGCATTGCGCTTTGGATCACTGCGGTCGTGATTCTCAGCAAGAATCTGGAGAGTTTATCGGCGAAGGCCGCGGTTGCTGCTTCGCCAGGCGAATGAAAGCGATCAGCCTCGCGAGTGCGCGGGAGCGGATTCGAGCGACGCGCGAACGCGCTGCATGATGCCGAGGTAGTAGGCGAGATTGTGGATGGAGTTGAGCGTGGCGGAGAGCGGCTCGCCGGCCTGGACGAGATGGCGCAGATAGGCGCGCGAGTAGCGGCGGCAGACGGGGCACTGGCAGGCGGGGTCGGGAGGGGACTGATCCTCTGCATACTGTTTGTTCTTGATGTTGAGGCGGCTCTCGCTGGTGAAGAGGAGAGCGTGGCGAGCGGCGCGGGTCGGAAGAACGCAATCCATCATGTCAACACCCATGCGGGCGTATTGCTCGATTTCGTCGGGATAGCCGACACCCATGACGTAGCGCGGCTTGTCTTTGGGCAAGAGCGGCAAAACTTCCGCAATCATTTCA
>JBEKRG010000193.1:0-6319 GCA_049518955.1 Occallatibacter sp. | reverse complement strand
CCGTCTTCTCCTCCGCAGGGCTTACAGAGGCGGCAGCGAGCACGAGTCGCGGCGAAAAGATCACCATCCGCGGCGCGTTCAAGAAGGTGACGCCGCGGTTCTGGCGCTACCTGTGGTTCATCATTCTGCAGGGGATTGTAGTGGGTCTGATCCCGGCGGCGATTGCGGGCGCGGTGATCGGCGTTCTGCTATTTGTTGGAACGCTTGCAGGAGCAGGCACTTCCACCGCCATCGCCGTGGGATTTCTCGTCTTTATCGTTGTGGTCGCGGCGGTGGTCGTCATCATCGAACTTGTGTTGGGCTATTCCATTAGCCTCCCCGTGTGTGTCCTGGAGAAAAAGCCGGCGTGGGATTCGCTCAAGCGCGGATGGAGTTTAAGCAAGGGCACGCGCGGGCGCATCTTCGTCATGTTTCTGCTGGTCATGGCACTGGCCATGGCCGTGTCGATGATCTCGGCAATTCCATCCATGATCATCATCTTCACTTCCGCGGCCGGCGGATCTCAGCCCGCCACTGGATCGGTGGCATTTATCGTGGCTGAAATCACAAGAGCCGTCCTGGATCTTGTCCTTCAGGTCGCGCTCGCGCCCATCTCCGCGATTGCGCTTGTGCTCTTCTATTACGACCAGCGCATCCGCAAGGAAGGTTTCGATATTGAATGGATGATGCAGCAGGCCGGGCTTACGCCGACCGCATCCCAGGCGCCGACGGCGCCAGCCCTGGGTATTTCCGGGCCGGTTGCGGCCCCTGATACCGTGGAAGAACCATGAGTCTGGGGTGCCCGAGATCAGGTTGGCGCAACACCGCCGCACGTTCGGTGGTAGCTCTCGCACTTCTCGTTCCGCTCGCTGCCGGACCAATCTCTGCGCGCGCACAGGAGCCGACCGGCGATCCCGGTTGGCGCAATGCGACCGTCGCCGAATACCAGCAGCACCTGAAAGATCTCGACGCGATCGTCGCCGCATGCCAGAAGCAGCGGTCCGGGGCGGCCGCCGCGCAAACAACGTTTCCCGCATGCAATCCGGCGCAAATCGGTCCCGATGATCGCGTTCAAGGTTTCGCCGCTGCGCCTTCGCAGATGCGCGAGGTGCGATACGACTGGCTGCGCTCCGTTCTCACGCGTGCCGCGAAAAAGGGTGGCACGGAGCAGAAGACCATCTTCGGCGCAATTCCCCACCCCAACAACAAACCGGTCTCGCTTGATTCGCTGCTGGCCGCATCGCGCCAGCGCCTTCAGGACGACGCGGCGCAAGCGGGAGCGCCGCCTGCGTCTACTCCAAACTTCAGTGACGAGCGAAAATCCCTGAACACCATCCTCTCGCAACGCGCCTATCAAGGCGTGACGCAGGTTTCGACCATGGATCGCCTTCGCGAATGGTTCGACAACCTGCTCGACAGATTCTTCTCCGGGCTGGTGCGCTTTGGATCACACGCGCCGTGGATCGTGTGGCTGCTGCGCATTCTTCTGCTTGTTGCCATTTGCACTGCGCTGGTCTGGTTTCTCCTGCGCATCGAGCGGCGCTCGCGTCTCCGCGTGGTTCCGGAAATCGAGCCCGTGCCAGGCGCGCCTTCTGCGCGCGAATGGCAACTGTGGCTCCGCGATGCGCAGGATATGGCTGCGCGTGGCCGGTGGCGCGAGGCAATTCACTTCATTTATTGGGCTGCAATCGCGCGTTTGGAATCGAAGCGAATGTGGCCTGCCGACCGCGCGCGCACTCCCCGCGAATATCTCGCCCTGCTGGCCGGGACCGACCCGCGCAGGACCAATCTCACAGCCCTCACGCGGAGTTTCGAGCGCACCTGGTACGGTGGCCGCGCGGCCCAGGCTTCCGACTTCAACGCGGCTCTGGAGCAGGCCGCGGCACTGGGGGTGGCGGCGGAATGAAGCTCTTCCCCTCACTCGACGCGAAGGACCGCAGGCTGCTCACCGGCTGCATGATCGCGGTAATCGTTCTCGCATTTGTGACTGCATTCCTGTCGCGCAACGAAAACGACGACAACAATACCGTGCCCAGCTCGTATCTGACCGGCAAGCACGGCGCGCGCGCAGCCTACGAATTGCTTCAGTCGAGCGGATACAACGTGCAGAGATGGGAGCAACCGTTGAGCGATCTGGCCGAACGAGCCGACAGCCAGACGGTCGTCATCTTCGCCGATCCCGACCAGGGTGACGTCGCGGCGGAAGATCTAAAGGCGGTGCGGGATATCGTCGCCAGGGGCGGCCGGATCCTGGTCACGGGATGGTCGGGCGGAATGATTGCGCCCGACGGCAACGCCCAGCCGCCGACGCAGTTTCAAGTCGCGTGCAAACTCACTCCGCAGGGACTCGATCCGCTTGCCGGCGCAGGCGAAGTGTGGATGGTTCCTGAAGCCAGTTGGGGATTCGACCACCCGCTCGATCGCGTGCAATACAACTGCGCAGGTACTCCCGCAGTCGTGGAGTACTCCGAAGGCAAAGGCGAGGTGATTTGGTGGGCAAGCTCCACACCCATCGAAAACAGCACCATCAGCCGCGCCAACAATCTAAACCTCTTTCTGAACGCGCTTGGCTCCCGCGAAGGGCACAACATCTATTGGGATGAGTCGCTGCACGGCGAAACTCGCACGGAGTGGTTCTACGCCACCGGACCGGCGATCTGGCTTCTGCGTGGCGCGCTTGTTGCGATCGGACTGCTGACCCTCTTCAGCTTCAGCCGGCGCCGCGGACCGGTGCGCGACCTGCCTGCCCCGGTGCGCGCTTCTCCAGTCGAATTCCTTGAGGCGGTGGGCTCGCTCTACGCGGAGGCGCGGGCCTCAGCCACTGCGGTTGAGCTCGCTTTTGAGCGCTTCCGCCGCCGCATGGGCGACCTGTGCGGACTAAAGGGCGCAAAGATGAGTGCGGAGGAGTTGGCGAAGGCGTTGCGCCGACGCTTCCCACAGGCCTCACCGGAGTTGGAGAAAGATCTGGCCGATTGCGAGGTGGCCGCGACCAACGACAAGCTGCCGCCCAAAAGCGCGCTGGCGCTGGTGCAGGCGCTGGACCGGCATAGCGAGTTGCTGACCGCCGCGGCGCGTGCGGGCCTGGCGCATCGATAAAGATGAATCGGGGAAAATGGAACGTGCCCGAGAGATCAAAACATCGAAGCAGAAAGCAAGGAGACGGGAATGACCGAGGAAACGAATCTGGGACAGGGCTCACAGCCGTCGAGCGCGGCGCTGCCGGCGACGCAACAACTTCTCGCCGCATCGCGCTCGGAGCTGGGGCGCGTGATCGCGGGGCAGAGCGATGTGATCGGCGAGGTTCTGGTCGCTGTATTGACGCAGGGCCACGCGCTGCTTGAAGGCGTGCCGGGCATTGCGAAAACGCTCATCGTCAAATCGGTCGGCCGCTTGCTGGGTCTCGGCTTCCAGCGCGTGCAGGGCACGCCGGACCTGATGCCGGCCGACATTCTGGGCACGACAATGTTTCGCCCCGGCACAGATACGTTTACCTTCCACGCCGGGCCGGTCTTCACCGATCTGCTTCTGGTCGACGAGATCAATCGCATGCCTCCGCGCACACAGGCCGCGCTGCTTGAATGTATGGAAGAACGGCAGGTGACAAGCGACGGCGTGCAGCGCCCGCTTCCTCCATGGTTCACCGTCTTCGCCACTGAGAATCCCATCGACTTTGAAGGCACGTATCCATTGCCTGAGGCTCAGCTCGACCGCTTTCTGCTCAAAATCAAAGTGAGCTACCCGGCTCCGGACGACGAACGGCTGATGCTCGAGCGCCATCATGGCGCCGCCCAAGAAAATCTGCTCGAAGATGCAAAGATTCAGCCGCTCTCTGCCCACCTTCTCGCCGCCGCGCGCGATGAGATTCGCGCCATCCGCGTTGAGAACGATCTTTACGGCTACATTCTCGATCTCGTTCGCCGTACACGCGAGTGGCCGATGCTTGCGCTCGGCGCAAGCCCGCGCGCCGCGATCTGCCTGCTGCGCGTGGCGCAGGCGTTTGCCGCGTTTGAAGACCGCGACTACATCATTCCCGACGACGTGAAGCGAGCCGTTCTGCCTGTCCTGCGCCATCGCATTCTTCTCAAACCGGAGGCAGAGCTCGAGGGCTTCGATCCCGATCGCGTGCTTAACGACGTGGTGGCCGCGGTTGCGGTGCCGCGCAGATGATCTCTTCCTCCCTCCATCCAGAGCCGGTTCGCGCCGCATGTAAGCCGCGCGGCCGTTTCGCGTTTGGCATCACACAACGCACCATCTGGCTGCTCGCAGCTGGACTGCTGCTCGCGCTGCCGGGATTCTTTCGTGCGACCTGGGGATACGGCATGCTCGTCTGGGATGCGCTGGTGCTGCTCGCGGCCATTCTCGACGGATTGCGATTGCCGCTCGCGCACGAGATCACGATCGAACGCTTCTGGAGCAATGTGCCTTCGCTCGATAGTGAAACCGAAATCCAACTTGCCGTCGAGCAAAGCGCAGAAACTATTCTCGAGTGCCACCTGGTTGATGACTTGCCCGATGCATTGGTGGCCGCGCCCGCTACGCGCTTCCTTCGCGCGTTTCCCCGCGTGCGCGCAACGCTCCGTTACAAAATCAAGCCGCGCGAGCGTGGCGATGTTCGCGCCGGTCAAGTCTACATTCGTTATGCTTCGCCGCTCGGGCTGGTGGAGCGCTGGGCCATGGCCCCGCTCGAGCAGCCGGTGCGCGTCTATCCGGCGCTGCGCCAAGGCGAGGATCAGGAGATCTTTCTAGCTCGCGGCCGCCAGATCGATCTCCAGCTACGGCGCGCGCGCGAGCGCGGATTGGGCCGCGACTTCGAAAGTCTCCGCGAATATCTCGAAGGCGACGATCTGCGCGACGTCTGCTGGACAGCGACCGCGCGACGCGGCCAGTTGATTACGCGCCGCTATCAGACCGAACGCAGCCAGGCGGTCTGGATCGTGCTCGACGCCGGCCGATTGCTGCGCGGCAGAATTCTCAGCGACGACGAAACGGAACGCCGTGGCCACTCCAAGCTCGACTACGCCTGCTCCACCGCCGTGGCTCTGGCGCAACTGGCGCTTTTTTCCGGCGATCGCGTGGGCCTCCTCGTCTACGGACAGAATGTGCAACAGCGCGTACTTCCCGGCCGCGGTCACGCGCATCTGCGGCAAATCGTCGAAGCGCTCGCGCAGGCTCGCGCCGAATTGAGCGAAGCCGATCATCTTCGCGCCACAGCCACACTGAACCGCTGGCAACCGCGTCGCGCGCTCATTCTCTGGATCACCGATCTCGCCGAAACCGCCATGCGCCCCGAAGTCATCGACGGCGCCATGCAGTTGCTGCGTCGCCACGTGCTGCTCTTCGTCGCCATGGCCCAGCCCGACGTAGTTGCCATCGCCAATGCGCGGCCGAAGAATGTTGAAGAAATGTTCCGCGCAACAGCAGCTCAAGAATTGACCACGCGGCGCGAATTGCTTCTCGCGCGCCTGCGCGACCAGGGTGCCCTGACTCTCGACCTTGATCCAGCGCAGCTGACCTCGGCGGTGTTGAACCAGTATCTGAGGGTGAAAGAACGGGCGATGGTGTAGGACGGAGTTTTTCCGAAACAAACCCTTAGACATGTTCAAGATACGCACGGTTTTGCGCATGCGCAAATTCGCACCAAGAACTATTGATTCTAAAAGAGTTGTTTGCCTTCAATGGCGCGTAATTTGATGCATATTTTCGGTATTTCAGGAAATGATTTGCTGATTCTAAACGAGTTAAATGGCGAAAAGCAGGCGAAACGTACGGAATTTTTTCTTTAATTATTTTTGCCCTCTGAAAAGACGGCGGAGATAGCGGGGCTGGCGGAGCTTGCGCGGGCCGCGGCGCGACAGCCGATTCGAGATATTCCGGATCAATCCCCATACAAGTTCAAGTGTAGAGATTTTGCGGAAATAATCGGCAAACTTGGCGAAAAAGTTAAGGAGTGAATAAGTGAAAGAGAATCAGTGGATTAGTTGCCCGACCGATGCGCGGGTTTTGAGCGTGGGGCTTGAAATGCGGCGATCTGGATCTTTCTGGATGGCGGGCCAGAACTGCGAACGGCTGAAGTACATCTACTGATGGGAACGGCAGTTCATTGACTCCAGTTGAAATCAATGTTGGATGCTCGTCTGTTCAATTCCATATTGTATTGCTGCTTTAAGTACGTCGATTTTTATATCTGCTAGTGTTTTGAATTTAATGCAATACCCCGTTGACCTGCCCCCGATTTCTCAACCACTGATAACTGGAGTTTCTCGGTTTTGGTTTGACTCCGAGATTATCTCGCAGCCGCCGTCGAGGCTGTGTAAATGTGGGAAGCGTTCTGTGCTTTCCA
>JBEKRG010000192.1:0-6390 GCA_049518955.1 Occallatibacter sp. | reverse complement strand
CGCCTTGGGCAAAGTAGCCCAGGCCGGCAATCTTGCTCCCCACTCCCTGAATGCAGTTCCCGACACCGGCGGCCATGCCCTGCAGGTACTGGACCCCGTTGCTCACCGGATTGGAGGACGGACTGGGCTCATTGCCGGTGGGCTGATTGGGCCCACCGTTGGAGGGCTCATCAGGACCATTCGTGATGCGGCCCTTCAGGATCGGCTTCGAACCGGTGCTCGAAGGCAGGGTCCCGGAATGCGGCGTCCCCGGTGACCCGAGCGGCGGCGTCTCCGGCGTACTGCCGCTCGTCGTCCCCGGCGTCTCTCCGGCGTCTGTCGCCACGCCTGTTGCCGGGCACTTCGCAAACTCATCTTTGCCCTCGCCATAAAGGGCCGTAGCTGTCGCCTGAGCCGGAGCGTTCGACTCCTGCGTGATGTGAATCGGGTATCCCCGCTCCATGTCCGCGATTGCGGCGTTCAAATGGGCAGCGCACGGAACGATGTTGTTCCGCTGATCCTGGGTTAGCGCAGTGCCCGCCTGGCCCATCGCGGTATCCCATTGGGCTTGAGCCTGGTCAACTGCCGGCCACTGCGACTTGTCCACCTGCCCCTGCACATACAGGGAACTGGGGTCGGCAGTGATTTCAGCAGCGATCTCATAGAGCTTCTGAAAGGCCTGTTCCACCGGCTGCGGAGTGCCGGACTCGTAGATGTCGCCGACCGGCGCAGTGGGAGCCTGTTGTTGTGCATGCGCTCCAATGCCGGCGAAAGCCCCCAGCGCCAGCGCACACGCCCACGCGCAGAGCCTCTTCGCCGTTCTTTGTGGGGGTTGGTTCCAGAGTTCGGAGATCGCCGCGTTCGCGCCGTACTGCGCGCGCGACCGCAGCAAAAACAGGACCGCCTTACGGCCGCTCGCTCGGCTCAGTTCCATCATGCAGGCACCGCCGGATTTGGGATTGCGGGGGGAAGTTTACTGCCCAGAATTCTATCGCATTTTCATTCCTGCGGCCGCCGGCCTCTGATCCAGAGTCTGCTTCTGGCTTTTCAACTCCTAAAGTCACTGCCGGGTGGGCGACCATCTCCTCAGGACGCTCACTACTCGCAGATAGTCACCTATTCGAGGCTACGAGGACGTAGTACATTGTGAACAACGAAAGCACCGGATTGACTTTTACCGTTCGAGGTCAGAGTAAAGTGGAAGTGGACGAACAGGCAATCGTGGCGTTGATGGACCGGTTCATGGATGCGTGGAACCGGCATGACGCCAAGTCATTCGCGTCAGTTTTCGCTGAGGACGGCGACTTCACGAATTGGCGCGGAACAGGGGCGAGCGGACGATCGAAAATTGAAGAGTTCCACGCGCCGATTTTCACGACCATTTTCAAAAACAGTCACCAGGCGTATACAACCATCAAGTCCAGGTTCATTCGTCCCGACGTAGCAGCCGTGGATGTTCATTGGGAGATGACGGGTGCGATGGATGCCCAGGGAAACCCACGACCCGATCGTCTGGGTTTGTTGAATTTCGTGATGGCAAAGAATGATGGGCAGTGGCAAATCCTGGTAATGCACAACCTGGACTTGACAGGACCTCCGGCGACGAACTCGGACAATTCGGCAATCAAGAATCGATGAGCACCAGCGCACCACGAATGCTCATCGAAATTGCGAGAATGATGGGCATCCCTGCATCTGGAGTTTGCGCAATCCTGGAATTCGAAACTCGCAGGCGACAAATTGCTGGTCTTTCGTGGGATTGGGATTGTTCCGGGCGTATCACCGTCAACCCGGGAATAACGGGTCGACCAACGGCTGCGGCGGATGACGTTTCCCTGACGCCTGAGGGCTGCGGGTGCGCGCGGCGACGCGTCCTGACGCAAATCTGGGTCTTGCTTTCAGGCGCTGGGGGATCGCCGCGCGGAGTTGAGGCTAACGCTGCTGGCGGGTGTCGGCTGTTCGTCGCCGCGGCGATTGCGCGCTGGGGCTCGCGCGGAATGTTGACCACAAAGTAATTGCCGGGCGGGCGACCACACATTCAAAATGCGCAATTCACCTCAAAAAGGTGGCTCCCCGTCGTCTATGGCCTTTACGATCGCAGCGAGACCTTCAAGATGCTTCAGCGGGAGCATGGTCGTCCATTCCACTCCGTTGAGGAGGGCGTTGGTTCCCTTGTGTCGGACAACAGCCGTTTTTTCGACGGCATCAACTTCGTCGACCAAGTAGGTACCGCCGTATCGGCCTGTTAAGACTACTTCGTCTCCGATGACCGGCACATACTTGCGTCGTTCGTTCCGATAGGACGACATGTCAGCATTTTACGCTGCACTCAATTCTGAATCTCGCTTAATCGGTGTGTCAGCGGCAACCCGGAAATAACCATTTGATCAACGGCCGCGCGGGGGCGATGGCGTTTCCCTGATGCTGAGGGCTGTGGGTGTGCGCGGCGACGCGTCCTAACGCAAATCTGGGACTCGCTTTCAGGCGCTGAGGGATCGCCGCGCGGATTTGAGGCTAGCGCTGCCGGTTGCTGTCCGATGTGATGGCGGGCACGGTTTTCTTTTGCCTATTCCGAACAAGATTGACACGCACGACACGCAGATCTTGTTTTTCCTTTCCTGTGCACTATTTTTGAGTCCTCTGGCTGAGCGGCCGCTGGGCTCGCAACAAAATTCGCTCAATGAGGGCAATGTGAAAAGAGAACGCTTGACGCAGATCGTCCTGGTAATCGTAGGGCTGTTGAATCTGTCCATAATTTATTTCCTATTTAAGGATCTGTGGCATTCCAGCTGGCTTTTGGAGCGGAAGAACGAGATCGAGCCGATGTTTCTGAGCTTCTTTATTCCGGCCGGGGTCTTTCTGCTCCTGGCTGCAAAGAGACCATCTGAGCATCGCTCCATGATTGCTCTGGTAGCTTGGTGGAACATCTCCCATGCCTCGGTCATGGCGATTCAAACCGTGGAAGCCTGGAGTCACTCAGTCCACAGGAACTTTACTGATGTGATCCTATTCCTTGTGATCGGAGGCGTCCTGTTGGCGCTTCTGCCACCAAAACGAGAGGCGACCGCGCAAGAAGGTGCGCGAACCGAGCGTCAGCCCACCACCTGATCTGTCATCCTGAGCGCGCAGATCCCGACCTCCCTTTGAATTGTCATCCTGAGCGGAGCGCGTTCGGGAACCCGTGATCGCAGCGCGATCCGAACGATCAAGGTTGGGATTGGGTCGGTTCCAGCATTTCGCGAGTCAGAATCGGTTGGATTTTTGTTCCGATTGCAATCGCGATGGTGTCGTTATTGGCGCCCTCCCAGCGTTTATGCGCATAGTCCTTGTCGAGCGGTGCGACGTTTGTGCAAAGAGGAATCGCATGGCCCACTCCTGAAGCCATTCCAACTTCAGGCCGAAATGCGTTAAGGATGCGCAGGGCGTTGCGGTACTGGACGCTATCGGGGAGCGTAATTACAGACGTGCTGCGGACTTCCACTCCGCTAAGACAAGATTTCATCAGCCAACCTTCAGCATTCATGTTCGCGGCTAGGAGTGTGCTAACAATATCGCGTCCAAAGCCTATCGAATCATCACTGGAAGTGTATGCATTGCCAGGATCGACAACGTACACATCGACTTTCACGCCGTCCAGGCCAGCTAGCCTTTTCACAATCGCTGCGGACTGTGTTGCGGTCAAGCGCCTCGGGCCGAAGATATTCGCGATTCCATTTTCTAATTCGGCCCGCTTGCGATCAGCTGTCGCGGCACGCTCATTTGCTTGGGAGGCTCGGAGATTTAGATCTGCAATCGTCACATTGAAATGCTCGTTTGTCCCAACCAGCGCGGCGAGCGATAGGGCTAATCCCCCGATGAGAACAAGGCTTGACACTCTCCCGAGTCTCCTGCGATGGGGATCACGCCACTCGGCGAATACCTCGCCCACAACGCCCACAGTCACGAGCGTTTCGCCGATGTATTCAACGGTTTCCCACAGGTTCATGCGGACCTCAGCCAAGATTCAGATTTTCGGTTGGCTGCTAATCGCAGTGAATTCATTCGTCCGCGCACTCGTCCTAATCTGCAGGCCTATGAATGCGCCATAATCCTAGCAGGCTAGAATGAGCATTCCTCTCAAGAAAATCGAAAATTCTGAGGCGTCTGGATACCGGGCGGAATGGCCTTGGTTAGTTAAGTAATTTCTTTCCTTGATCTCCACCATGTCTTCCCGCTGTCAACCCCCCACCCTGCAAAGAAACCCCGCAAACCACTACCTAACCCCTTCCCCATCCATCCCTTACGCCCCGCAAATAAATCTCCCCAAGTTTGCCGATTAATTCCACCAAATCGGTAGCCTTGAAGAAGATGAAAGGGGATTCTTCATGGCATTCGCAATCATTACCTCCATCAACGCCGCCGCCGCGACTCAAACCTCTTCAGACGACTCCGGCAAAAAGGCCATCGGCATCTGCATGGAGGCCTGGACCAGCGCCCACGACGACCTGGCTGAGGACGAGGACTCGAAGGAATACGAGTGCGAGAAGGCCGGCAACAAGGCCTATCTCAAGGCCGTGCCTTCGCTCTCCGGCTATAAGAACATCTGCGACTTCATCGCCTGCATCAACTACGCCTCCATGACCGGCGTCGTCACGCACAGCGATGCCGCGCACTACCTGGCCAACGCCCGCATCGCTCTCTCCACCATCTACCACCGGCCAAAGCCCAATCGCAAGCGCAAACGCGGCCGCCGCTAGCCAAAATCCTCCGCGAAAGGCGAGCGATAACCCGTGTTCACTGCTCGAGCCGGGCCCACGAGCCTGACCCAAAAGTGGTAGCTATGAAGAGTGCGTTGCGGTGCACATTGGTCAATTTTGAACATAATCTCGGGCTGAATTGCGGTAAAAAACTGGAATGATGTCGTGATCTAAATCACACGCATCGGCGCATGACTGGAGGCGGGCACCATGGAATCAGCGATCTGCAACCTCAGGATTCGTATCCTCAGATCCAAACTGGACGCTTGCCGGCTCGTACGTGAAACCATTGCCGATGAACTCCAGGCCGCCGGCCTGACACTTGGACAGAAGACGGCATTGGCCCGCCGCTGGGGCAAAACATTGATCGAGAGTCGCGACTTGCAGCTCGCGATAGACATGCTGGAGCAGCAGGAAATGGCGTCAAGCGTAGCCATGCTTAGGCGGACTGCGTAAGGGGCAAACCCCTCCGAAAAATAACGAAATAAAAAAGTTTGGGATGTTTCGCTTACTTTTCGCCACTTAACTCGTTTAGAATCAATAGATCGTTTCCTGAATTGTCGAAAAAATGCATCCAATTGCGTCACATTTATTCCTCGCAACCTCTTTAGAATCAACACGCAGCATGCTCATTTGCAACATGTGCATTTCCATCCCTTAACTGCCTCATTCCTTTGCTCTTGTTTAACTCCTTCACTCCTTCACTCCTTCACCCCTTCACTCCTTCACTTCTTCACTCCTTGACTCCTTGACTCCTTCACTCTTTCACTCCTTCACTCCTTCACTCCTTCACCCACCGCCACCGGAACCCTCCGCTGGTGCGCCGCCAGCACCACCGCGACCAGCGCCGTGAGCAGCGAGACCACTGCCAGCGAGAGGAACGCTGTCCGCCAGCCCCATGCAACCGCGATCCGCGCGATCGTGTCGCCTGAGAGCCATCCGGCCATGTAGCCGAACCCGTCGATGATTCCGGCCGCCGTGGCGCTTCCCTTCTCGCCGCCGAAATCGAGCGACATGGCGCCCGCCAGGTACGAGTACGGACCGAGCAGCGTGAACCCCACCAGCCCAACCAGAATCGATGGCGCCCACAGGCCGGCGGGCGACGGAATGTGGCCCATGAGCACAAGGCAAACCGTGCAGGCCGACATGCCGGCGACCATAAGGATGTTGCGGCCGTTCGGTCCCAGCTTGTCGCTCAGAAATCCGCCCAGCAGCACCGAGATTCCACCGCACAACGGAAACAGCGCGCTTCGGCTCGCCGCTACGCTCGGCGAGAACCCGGCGAACTGCACGAAGTACGTCGGCATCCAGAGGTTGAACGTCTCGCGCAAGAGCGTCGCTCCGAACGCCAGCACGCAGACCATCCAGAAAGGAAAGCTCGTGAGCAGCGGCTTCAGAATCGCTCCCATGTTCACGCGCCCATCGTCGCCCGCCGTTCCCCCGTCTGCACCCTCTTTGCCCGCATACACATTCCTCGGATTCACTTCCGGCTTGGGCAGTCCGCGTTCCTCTGGCGACTCGCGCAAGAGCACGAAGCACATCACCATCAGAACCGCGAGCGCGCCCGACGCGAAGAAGAACACGCCGCGCCAGCCCACGCCGTGCGCCATCAGTTCGCTCATCATCCATCGACAGCCCGCATCGCCGAACAGAAAGCTCAGGCTGACGACGGCCA
>JBEKRG010000191.1:0-6447 GCA_049518955.1 Occallatibacter sp. | reverse complement strand
GTTGGCGATCGGCCGGCGTGGCCGCTGATTCGCGCAGCCGAGGCCAGCGTGGCTGAAATGGCGATTGCGCCTGCGCAGGACTTGCTGGAGCTGGGATCGGAGGCGCGCATGAATACGCCTGCGGTGCCGGCAGGGAACTGGAGCTGGCGCGCGCCCGAAAATTGCTGGACAGATGAGTTGGCGGCGCGACTGGCCGCGATTGCTGAAGTGACGGATAGGGACAACGATCCGCTGGGCGAACCTCAAGAGGAATCGCCCGCGTAGGCGCTAGCGATAGCTCGAATCGTCGAACCGGCTCATGTCGATTGAGTCGTCAAGCACGCCGAGAGTCACAACGGCGAATGTAAAAACTGTAGTCTCCGGCTCCAGATGCCCGCCGAAGGCCTTGTCGGCGTTAGCCAGCGTGATGTGCGGATGGATGCGGCCATTCATGACCATGCCGCTCATGCCGATGATGTCGGCCGACGCCGTCGGGTTCTTGACGAACAGATCCATCGACGGCAAGTTGCGATTCAGAACCTGATGCACCTGGTAGCCGCGCACCGAACCGAAAGCCGAGAGAATGACGGCGTTCTTGATCTTCTCCTGCTCCACCATCTTCTGCAGCCCGGCGAGCAGGTCGGTGCCGTACTTGAAGCGCAGCACCACAATGCGTTCCAGATGGCCGCTGACGGCGAAGACGTCGGGCACATCGGGGCTGTTTGGCTTGGAGTCGACCGCCGGATTACCGGTGGCGTGGCTGAATTCGCGGCGCGTCTCCTGCGCCGGCAGCGCCATGCATGCGGCGAGCAGTGCAACAACACAAAACATTTTCATGGGTATTCTCCCTTTCGCCAGCGGGCTAACCGCAGAAGGCAAAAGCCGCCCGTCTCCGGCGGCGGCTTTTCCTGGTCACTAATCCCTGTTCCCTAATGCCTTTTCCCTGCCGTCAAAACGGAATGTCGTCGTCGGAGATTTCGGCAGACTGTGCGAAATCGTCCGCGGCGGCGGGCACGCGCTGGTCCTCGTTCACCGCGGCGTTTGAACTCGATCGGCTGTACCCGCCCCCGCCCTGTGAATCGTCGCGCCCGGAGAGTAGCGAAAGATCGTTCACGATGATCTCTGTGCGGTAGCGCTTGGCCTTGGTGTCCTTGTCTTCCCAGCTTCGCGTCTGGATTTTGCCTTCGATGTAGAGCTTTGAGCCTTTCTTCACATAATCGCGGACAATTTCGGCGGTGCGCTTGAAGGCGACCAGATTGTGCCATTCAGTATGCTCCTGCCAATTGCCCTGCGCATCCTTCTGGTTGTCGCTAGTGGCAAGTCCAAAGGTGGCCACTATCGTGCCGCTGGGTGTAGTGCGAATCTCGGGGTCCTTGCCCACGTTGCCTAGAAGGATGACTTTGTTTACGCTCTTCGCCATGTTCTCGCTCTCCTGTCTTCGAAAGTATAAAGGTTTCCGCTTGATCCGCTCGCGGCGTCGCTGCGCCGGGCATCCTGTTTTTTATCCCATAAATTGAAGAACCCTCGCGCCGTGATCGAAAATCGACCCCGGTTTTGATGGAACCAGTGTATGGACCACCTGCGGAGTCTGGCGAATGGGCGGTTGTAACGTTACAGAGGCTTGTTGAGACTACCCTCTGCAGCTCCTCCTCGATAAAGCTCACAGAAAGCGGCAGGCAATCCGACCGGTCGAGTGATTCTCGGGGGCATCAGCAGGATCAATCGGTCGACTGGTCTGTCGGCTGTTCGAGCAGCGTAGGCACCGATTCGGTTCGATACAGGCGAGCCTCCCCAAGCTTCATCAGCTCATCTTCGAACGGATCGCCCATTCCAAAGCGGAGGGTTATTCATGAAGAAAAGTGTGGTTAAGTGCGGTGATTGGAAGGTCTCAGGCGTGCGACTCTGCGCCCTGATGGCGTGCGTCAGCCTTGTTGGCGCCCTCGCTGGTTGCGGCGGGTCGAGCGGGACCGTGTCAACCGGAGGATCCGGCGGTTCTGGCGGTTCCGGTGGATCGGGTGGGGGCGGCTCAACCCCCTTCAGCTACGGCACATGGACCTGGGTCAACGGCAGCAGCACCGCGGACCAACTGGGCACATACGGATTCCTCGGGACGCCTGCCGCCGCCAACGTGCCCGGAGCACGGATCGCATCCGCGGGCTGGACCGATGCCTCCGGCCGTTTCTGGCTCTTCGGCGGTGCGGGTGAGTTGTCGACCAGTTTAAGTACCGGCTGGGGATACCTCAACGACCTTTGGATGTACAGCCCCAGCGAAGGTGAATGGATCTGGATGAGTGGATCATCAACCGCCGACAACAAAGCAGGAATTTACGGCCTGGGAACAGCAGCCCCCGGTAACCTGCCAGGATCACGAGACTCGTCTGCCACCTGGAAGGATGCTTCGGGCAATTTCTGGCTCTTCGGTGGGCAGGGCTACGACTCGGCGGGCGACGAAGGCTACCTCAACGACCTTTGGGAGTTCTCTCCGACGACGGGGTATTGGGAGTGGGTGGTCGGCTCGAATTTTGCCGGCCAGGAGGGAACCTACGGAACCCTTGGAAAGGCGGCTGCCGGAAATATTCCCGGTGCAAGAAGTTCGTCGGTCACATGGACCGACGCTTCGGGCAATTTCTGGCTCTTCGGCGGGTACGGTGACGACTCAACAGGCAAAAGTGGGCCCCTCGGCGATCTTTGGATGTTCAGCCCAAGCACCAGCCAATGGGCATGGATGAGCGGGCCTGATGTGGCCCGGCAAAACGGAGTCTACGGAACCGAGGGGACGGCGGCTGCCGGCAATATGCCCGGCGGACGAAGCGGTGCGATGGGCTGGATCGACTCATCGGGCAATCTTTGGCTCTTTGGCGGGAACGGCTGCGACTCGGTTGGGACCGGCCAGTGCGACGAGGAGCTGCTCAACGACCTTTGGAAGTACAGTCCCACAAGCGGCCAATGGACATGGATGAGCGGGTCGAACATCGTCAACGTACAGGGAACCTATGGGACGGAGGGAACGGCGGCCGCCGGCAACGTGCCTGGGTCGCGCTCGGGCAGCTCAGTCTGGACAGACTCATCTGGAAATCTGTGGCTCTTTGGCGGCGGGGTCTTCGCGGATAACGGAGACGAAGACTACAACGACCTGTGGAGGTATAGCCCAACCTCGGGCGAATGGACCTGGATGGGCGGATCGGATGCAGGCGGGGCCAACGGCGCGGCGGCCGCGACCTACGGAACGGAGGGGACTGGAGCCTCAGGCAACATTCCTGGGGGACGGAACAGCAGCATGACCTGGAAAGATTCCTCTGGGAATGTCTGGATCTTCGGCGGCTACGAAACCAACGACTCCGTCTCTGGAGATTGGGTGAGGCTCAACGACCTTTGGGAGTTCACGCCCTAGCGGCCGATTGCTGAGAGCCCCCGGCGTAAGGCTAAGTCTGCCGCAACGCCGGGTTGCTCTTGAAGAACCGACTCGGCCTTCATGCTTCAACTCATCCGCGCCTGTTCGCGGAACTGATGCGCAACGGCCTCAAGAAAAGTTTCCACGCTCGTGTCGGGCGGAATCGCCAGGCCCGACTTTGCGCAGAGAGCCGTTGCGATGCGTCCGGCCAAAGCAGCGCGCGTGGTCAGGTCCATATCCAGACGCCGCGAGAAAAATCCCTCAAGCACTTCGAGGTCGGATGCGGACAACTTCGCCAGCGCCGGCGCAGGCAACACCACGCGCAAGTGCGGCGGACCACCCCATGGACCGGCATTTGTTGCTGAAAACCCCGGCGCAGCACTCGGCGACTCCGTCACCAGCATCGGCGCCGTAATCGTTCGCCCGCTGGTCTCGCCCCAATTCGGCGAATCGACTTCACGATCGCGAACCACCAGCGTCCCGGCAACCATGTCGCCGAGGCGCTGACTGCGCTTGCTGAGGAAGATGGTCACGACGCCTATCGCATAAAAACTCGGCGCAGCATCCACAAAGCGAACCAGGTTGCGAGCCAGCGCCTCAACAAAATTGATGCCGCGCCCCGACTGATGAATCACGCGAATGTGGGCCACTCTCTTGCCCGGCGTGCGCCCATTGCCAAAGGCCTCAAACAGTGCGAAGTAACCCCACTGCAAAAGGAAGACGATGAGAAGTGTGATGCCGATCGCCCAATTGGCTGAAACGCCGCCGAAAAAATGCAGCGCAGGAATAATGATGGCGGCCAGAAGGCCAAGAATCAGAAAAACAAATCCCCAGATGAGGTAGTCGACGAGGATGGCGATGAAGCGGCTGCCAATGCCGGCCAGCGGCAACTCGATCGCCACCAGCTCCGGGGTATCGATGTTAAGCTGATCTCCAATCGGCTCCATGGCAGCTATTCTCTCCAATCAGTGGCTCGCGAAGCGCCGCCCCTACTGGGACCGCCTTGCCGCGCTGCTGGGCGAGGCCACGACAGGCGGCGTGCGACACCTTTCCCGCGAGGAGTTGCGCGAAACCGCGCTGCTCTATCGCCAGGCGGCGAGCGACTTGTCCACATTGCGCCAGGACTCGACGGCGCGCGCTTATGCCGAGCACGTCAACCAGTTATTGGCTCGCGCCCACCATATCATCTATTCCAGCCGCCGCAAAGGCTTCCTCAAAGTTTTCTATTTTCTGCGCGACGAGTATCCAGCCACCGTGCAGCGCCAGATTCGCTATGTGCTGCTGGCGTTGGTGCTCACGCTGGCCGGCGCATTGCTCGGGTCGGTGCTCACGCTCGCGCGTCCGCAGTTCATGCGCCACATGCTGGGACCTGCCATGGTCGAAACCATCGATCGCCACGAGATGTGGACGCACTCGATAGTCGGCATCGAGCCCATCGCATCGAGCGCCATCATGACCAACAATCTTACCGTCTGCTTTGTCGCCTTCGCCGGCGGAATCATCTTCGGCATGGGGCCGGTGTGGTCCATGTTCTTTAACGGGCTCATGCTCGGTGTCGTCGGCGTGGCATGCGCGCAACACGGAATGTCGGTCGATCTCTGGAGTTTCGTCGCGCCGCACGGCTCGCTTGAGTTGCCGTCGATCGTTCTTTCCGGCGGCGCCGGATTGCGTCTCGCTCACGGAGTTCTATTTCCCGGGCTCTATCGGCGGCGCGACTCCATTGCGCTGGCCGGCGTTGAAGCCACGCGGCTCATCTCCGGAGTCATTCCGCTGCTTGTCATCGCCGGGTCGCTCGAAGGATTTTTCTCGCCCTCAAACGCGCCCGTCCCGCTCAAATTCATGGTGGGCGGGCTGCTGTTCACGTTGCTGCTCGTGTGGCTGTTCCGGCCGTTAAAGCCGGCGCCCACGCTCAACACGTGAGCTGTGCACACCGGATCGCCGGTCTTGAGCGCTTCCGCCGCCACCCAGATCCAGTAGCGGCACTCTTCATCGATTGGCTACGGGGCTGACTGAAAAATCCCGGCTCAACCCTAACTTCGTCGCCGCTTCGTCCAGTTCGGCCTGCGTAAAAAAAAACCGATGCTCCGGGTTGGAGTTCGGATAGAACCGGATCACGATCTCTCGTTTTTCAACCGATTCATTCTTGCCTTCGTGAAACGGATATCCCAGATCCTGCAATAAGTGAAGCGATCCTTCGTTGCCTGTGGGATTGCCCGTGTCTCCGACAATCGCGAACACGCTCTTCTGCGTGCGCTTGGAATAGACCGACACAAAGTCGCCCACCTTTACGCCGTGCCGCCGGGCCTTGTTGCCGCGAACCACGTAATTGATGTTGCGTGCGTCCACATAGCGCCGTGGATCACGTTCATTCTGATTCTCAACGTCGCTGAAGGCGGTCTGAGAAATGTAATAGCCCGGGAAGGGATCGTTTGGCCCTTGCAGAATGGGGCGTCCGTGCTCGTCAGTCAAATAACCGACGATCGGCTCATCAGCTCGATTAAGGTAGTGCGCATCCAGAAGGACGTCGAGCGTCTCCTTGTCCGTCGGTCCGTAGGCGTTCGGCGCTCCATCCACGTCCACATCCATCCGGTGCGTCAGCATTTCAAATGATGGATGCTGCGTCCCATCTTGCGCTTGCGCGGCGGCAGTCACGCTTAAAGAAAAAACCAAAACGACGGCCACGAAGGGAAGCGCGCGCATTTGCCACAATCCAGGCACAACTCGATTCTAGGACGCTGAGGCGTTTGTCGGTACCAACCCTGCATTGAGTAAATGATGCAGGCTGGATGAGCGCCCTGGCCTGAAGTCGTCAGCCGGGATTTCAGAGCGCTGGCAATGGGTAAACAGAATCCGGTATCATTCTGATCGATTTACGCAACCTGGCAGGCCGACTCCAGTCCGGTGGTTTCCGGAGCACTCGATTGGTACCGCTAAGCCAAGGAGATAACCATGAACCTGACCTAATGGGATGGACCCGCCTCGTAGAGGTGAGTTGATAGGCTCACCACGAGGAGGACGAACCATGAAGGTGGTAGCGGCTGTAGGGCTGGACATTGCGAAGCAGGTATTTCAGGTGC
>JBEKRG010000190.1:0-7064 GCA_049518955.1 Occallatibacter sp. | reverse complement strand
AGCCCTTTGGAGCGCTCCAGGAAACCCGGCAGGGCCGCGGATGTGAGGCGCGTCAAAGCGGTAACGTTGAGTTGGATCATGTTGTCCATGTCGTCGACATTGGAGTCGATCAACTTGGCAACGCCGCCGAAACCCGCATTATTGACCAGGGCTGTGATTTCGCTGTCCGAGCGCAGGCGATCTTCGACGCGCTTGAGATCAGCCTTGACGGTGAGGTCAGCGGGTAGAACTTCGGCATTACGATCGGTCTTTGCAGCAATATCGTTTGCCAAGTTGGTCAACCGCTCCCGGTCGCGGGCAACCAGGATGAGGTTGTAGCCTCGCTGGGCAAGACGGTGGGCATAGACGGAGCCGATGCCTGTGGATGCTCCGGTGATGAGTGCGGTACCCGGCTTCGAAGGTTTCGACATAGTGGGTCTCCTCTGAGTTGCTGAAATGTGTCCATCAATCGGACTCATTACATCAGAGTAGACCGGTCGGTCTAGCGATTCAGAATTTGTGCAATTCGTAAGAATCTCTTCTTAGCGCTTCAGCAAGACGTTGAAAGCAAAGTGCAGAAAGTTCTCCAGTGGCTTGCTGGAGCGGTCCGCCTTTGACCGAATGGGGTTTGCTCGATTTGGCTAGCTCTCCGCGGTCGATTGCCTCCTGGAGGATGTCGGCGATCGCCGTTTGCCAATTCGAGAAGGACACGTGGAGCAGAGATTGGATCGAATCGCTGTGGTCTGCCATCTCCAGGCTGAGGTTTGCCAGCATGCAGCCGCTAACAGTAGCCGCGGGCCCATAATTAGCCATGAGTTCCTCGAAGTACCGCCGCAGGCGCTTGAGCGGCGCGGCCTTGCCGTCGCGTAGAATCTTTTCTGCGCGTTCGTTTTCCCCCCGAACGTAAAGATTGAGCACCTCCTTTGCGAAGGCCTCTTTGCTGGCAAAGTGGTGATAGAACGATCCTTTTGGCACGCCGGCCTCGTCGAGGATTTCTTTCACGCCCGTGGCCGCGTAGCCCATGGCATGAATGCGCCGCAGTCCAACTTGAAGAAGATGCTCCCGCGTGTTCCGAACTTCCATTTTCTCCCTCTTCGTCAATTCTCACATTCGATAGACCGACCAGTCTATTCGATTCAGATTTCGCACAGAAGATTCCCTTGTTGGCACAGAGTTCATGCCAAATATCGTGAGTTTTGGCGGAGCTGCGTGTTCTTTCGGCAAGCCTGGCTAGTCGAGGCTGCTGGCTGATTCTTGGCGGGTTTGCCGTCAAGGGTGCATGGGTGGGAGAAACTGGTTGGCGTGCCGACTGAAATGGTGTGGGGATCACATTCATCGCCTACCCATTCGCTCGTTTCCTCCCGCTGTCCGTAGTTGGCATAGAGCCTTAAAGTTCTCGTCGAAAGTATTCAAACAAAGCCCACCCGACCAGCGCAGAGACAATGGCGATCGAGAAATTCGTACCCGTGACGATATCGCTCAAGGCGAACGTTATACTCTTCCCTCTTCCATTCGTCTTGGTGAATTCCCCCATCAGGAGATTTGAATAATAGAGAAAGACGATAAACACAATTTCAATCACTGCCCGAAATAGCAGGGTTAGGCGGCGACGGTTTGTTGGTTCCTGATGCATCGATGAATGATACCAACGTTTCCTTCGTGGTGCCGCGCGGCTGTGTCGCCTGATCCGAGTGATGACCAACGATACAATGGAGACTTGATCGTGGGACGCGACGGTTTGAGAAGGACGTGGACCGCAAGGATTCACCTAAATCTGCGCGAAGACTATTTGTGTCACAGAGAACAATGAACCATGAGCGGTTCGGAGTTGCCCGGCAGACGAGAGGTCCAAGGCGCGTGACCTGCCGCGAAAGCAAGTCCCAAGAGCAAACTACTGCTTCAAGTTGATTCAGAACTGAACCATGATTGCCAGAATTGTGGCGGTCTGGTCGGTGCGCAGGTCGGGCCACCAAAGGGCTTTTAGACCACCCGCCCCGTTGTTCAGTCCGAGGCCGACGCAGTTCGATATCGCCTGTGCTTGCCCGGTCGCATACCCCAACGCAATCCCGGCTGGAGTCGGCACGTAGCCAACACCTGAGTCTCCGCCTGCGGCACACTGGTAGTCGGCTGGGTTTCCATTGTTGCCACCCGGAGGCGTTATGCCGCCATGCCCGGTCCAGTACGGCACATCGGAATACCGATAGCTTTCCTCCAGGCGAAATGTGATGAACTGCGACGGCATGTAGTCGAAAGTGACTGTGCCGTCATGCATCTTAGCGCGGTCGCCCGCATTCTGGGTGAGTAGGGAGTCCCCGAGGTGGTGGATGCGTTGTTAATCGGCGGTAGCAGAGTCAGGTGGCGACCGGGATTGTTCATCAGGCCACCAATTGCGCTGTATGTGACAATTTGTCAAGTATTGCTGACAATATTTCTTGCCATGCCCACGCCCTTTCACATCGGCGCGTCATCGGAGCGGATGTGGCGTTCACGTTTTGTCTTGGGACATAACGCTGTTCCATTAAATCTTGAAAAGCAGATGCTCCAGCACAGGCCCCAGCGCCAGCACGGGAAGGTAGCTCAATGCCGTCACAATGACCAAGAATGTTGTTAGCAGAGCACCGAACGTGAAGGTGTCGGTGCGCAGAGTTCCACGGGATTGCGGTCTTTCCTTTTGCCGTGCGAACATGCCTGCAAACATCAAGGCGGGAATGGCAAGGCCAAATCGTCCTGCCAACATAGCGATCGCCATGGTGATGTTATAGAAGGGCGTATTGGCGTTGAGGCTGGCGAAGGCCTGACCGTTGTTGGCAAAAGAGGAAGCAAAACCGAAGAGGATCTCGGTGAGTCCGTGCGGACCTGCATTGGTTGTTAGACCAGAGAGTCCGGCTTTCGTGGAGATGGCAATCGCGGTCAGAATCAAGATCGTGACAGGGCCGGTGAGCGCGTACAGCACGATCATCTTGTTTTCGTTTGGCCCAATCTGTTTGCCGAGGTATTCGGGCGTTCGTCCGATCATGAGTCCAGCCAGAAAAACGGCAATGGCAGCCGTCATGATCATGCTGAAGATCCCGGTCCCGAGGCCGCCGAATATCACCTCTCCCAGAAGAAGATTAATTAACAGAACCAACCCGCCGAGTGAAGTAAAGCTGTCGTCCGCTGCATTGGTTGAACCCGTTGCGGTGTTGGAGGTGACAACACCGGCAAGCGCAGTGCCCCCGATTCCGAACCGTACTTCCTTCCCTTCTATGCTGCCTCCAGATAGGAATTGACTTGACCTGGAATCGGCACCATGGAAAAATGGGTTGGTCCGCCTCTCGCTCAAATGCAGTGCAAACAATCCGCCGATAAACAGAAGGAGCATCACCCAATAAAGAAGCCAGCCCTGGCGTACGTTCTTCACCATTCTTCCAAATGTGTTCGTCAAGGCCGCCGGCAAGAGAATGATCGATAACAATTCCAGAAAGTTCGTCAACGACGTGGGGTTTTCGTAAGGGTGTGCTCCGTTGGCGTTAAAGAAGCCACCGCCATTGGTACCCAAATTCTTGATGATTTCCAGTGCAGCGACCGGTCCCTCGGGGATGACTTGGCGCGTTCCTTCAAGAGTGGGGGCAACGACATAATGGTGGAAGTTCATAGGAACTCCCTGCCAGACAAGTAGTAACGATCCTATGAGCGCACCAGGCAACAGAATCCAAAGCAAGCTGCGAGTTAAATCGACCCAGAAATTTCCGAGCGTTGAACAGGATTCGCGCGCAAGTCCTCGAATGAAGGCGATGCCCACGGCCAGTCCCGCGGCTCCAGCAAGGAAATTCTGCGTGCACAGCCCCACCATCTGACTGAAATAGCTCATGGTGTTTTCGCCTGCGTAAGCCTGCCATGTGGTGGTGGTTGAGAAACTGATCGCTGTATTAAAGGATAAGCCCGGAGTAAGCGGTGTAGTTTGATATTCCGGGAAAAACCAGGGAAGGACGTATTGGAACCGGAGGATGGCGTAAAGGAGGAGCGTGCCGATCAAAGTAAAGACAACGAAGGAAACCAAATATTGACCGGCATCCATTTCTACTGAAGGGTCGATCCCCGCGAGGCGATAGATCCATCGTTCCACTGGAACGCATAATCGATCCAACGCTGTTTCTCTTCGGGCAAAGACCCGGTGCAAATATCCACCCAGAGGTCTGACGCAAGCGGTGACGATCACCACAAACAGGAGATACTGAACTGCACTATACACATTCATCGCAATGCCCGTTCCTGGCATTTCGCCACAAGCGGCCTCCCACTATTCTCCGCAGCCGAGCATAAAGATTTTGCGGGGAATGTGGCTTCACACCAAAGTCTCCGCTCGACGGTCATGCTCGCTCCAGAAAATTGGAGCGCTCGTATCAACAGGGCCGAATTGCGATTTAATGGCATGTTCCGCAACCGAGTCTTGTTAACTGAGTCGTTTTCGTCCACTTGTTGCGACCCGCCCCAGGCAAGCTCTAAAGCGTTCAGATGGCAAATTTGCATTGAAAAAGCCGCCAGCGTTCTTACCACGCCCCTTGTTTGCCGCCATACCACCAGACCAGGCCAACTGCAGCAGTGTTTTGATGGTCGGAGGGTGATCCTATGTGGTCAGTCTGAAAATAAGGGCGATTGCTCCAGTCGCGGCGGAACTCGAGAAATCCATCGAATCCATCGCCAAACTTGTATTCATACGTCGCGGTGGCTTCCTTCAGCGCCTGGGTTGTTCCGCTGAACAGCCCCCCACGGTCGGAGAGATATTCACTGCGCGCTGCCAACGAAGCGCGAGATGAAAGAAGATACTGGACGTATGCAGCACCGCCATCCACATGCGACGGCGCCGAGGATTCGCCTGGAGCTGCGTTGGCCCATACACGTTGGATCACATAATCAGCCTCGCCCTGCAGTGTCAGCTTTGGAGTTGCCTGCCAGGTAGCGTACGTATCAAAGATATGCAACTTCCCATTCGGGGCAGGGATGATGGGCGTGAGACACAGCCCAGGCTGCACCGGGACGGGACAATTCGTAGCAGGTGTGACATCGGGGTTCTCTTGGCCGAGATAATAGTTGGTCGTCCATGTGAGAGTCTTCGTAGGCTGAAGGACGTAGCCGAATAGTTCGTCCTTGTAACTGTTCGTCGGCTCAGATTGGTTGGCGCCATTGACAACCCAGTAGTTCAGAGAGAGCTTGTCGTTGACGTGATAAGCGGTGCGCAGCCCAGTATGGTAGAAGGGGAGATAGTAGAAGTAGAAAGACCGCGTATAGTTCATCTGGTCTTTGGTGTAGTTTCCTTCAGCCCCAAGCGAACTGGCCCATTTTCCAAAGTCCACATTGAGCCCTCGACCCACCGGTACTACATATGTACCGTAAGCTTGGAAGATATTTCGATAGATATCCGGACGTGGCTCGTTCACTGGATTGCCTTGCAAGGTCTCCGTCGCTTGGCCAAACTGCAGGTCGAAGCGAACCCCAAATCTTCTTTTGGCCGTAACGTCGGGATCGAGGGCGAAGACGAGATCGGCCTGATTGATGCTGAAGACATTGCCGAGGACGTCGTAAGCGCGAAGATCGTTGGCGCGACCGGGCGGCCTGTTGAAGTTGTATTCATAATAGCCGTCGAGCATATAGTTGATTGTGGCTCCGCCGGGAAGGGTCGTGGGAAGGGTTGACGCCTGGGGCGCGGATGCTGCATCGCTCGGGGCAACAGCCTGGATCGTGGCGGATTGAGTTGTCGTGGATCGTCTGATATCCGCAGTTGCGCTGGCCAACGCTGCGGCGGCTTCCGGTCCACTGGTGCCTCTGAAGGCAGCCTGGTTTGTCAACTCGCCATTCTGCCGTTCGAGCGCGGCTACTCGCGATTGCAGGTCGATGACCATCTGTTTCAGTTGTCCGATTTCATCACCGTTTGACTGTGACAGAGCCGGCGCCGCATGAAAAGTCAGAAGCACGAACACGACCGTAACAGAAACAAATCTGCGAATGGTCATCGTAATGTCCTGCGAAGAGGAGACTCGGGACTGGGAAGATAAGCCGGATAGAGTGTTCTGAATTCTTTTCATGCTACCTCTCGGTTCTACAAAAAGGTTTTCGATTCAGGTATGAATCTCTACCCTTCAAATGGTTATGGAAATTGACCAGGACAAAGAGCATGAAGATCTTTCCGTCTACGCAAAAACGCCCACCACTATTACTGCGGCGTCTTGCGGGTTCCTTCAAGCTTGCTGACAATCACTGTCATCGATGGAAGGATCAGTGTCGGTCCCGAATGAAGTGCAGGAACTGTCGATTCGCAATCGACAAGCCGGTGCAACTCTCGCCACCGATTGGTCTACTTTGGCAACCCGTCCATAGCCAGATTCAATTCCAGTACATTGACGCGGGGTTCCCCTAGCACCCCTAGCTGGCGGCTTGTGATGTGCTGCTTAATGAGCTGGCGGACGCGGTCTTCGTCGATCCCGCGGGCTTTGGCTACACGGGGGAGCTGGAAGAAGGCCGCATCCGGAGTGATGTCGGGATCGAGACCGGAGCCGGACGTCGTGACCAGATCGATGGGCACGGGATGGCCGGGGTTCTCCTTGGACAGTTGGTCGATGGAGCCCTGGATGCGAGTCACAAGGGCCTTGTTGGACTGGGCCAGGTTGGAACCGCCCGAGGCAGTGGCATCGTAGCCGTTGCCGGCGGCCGATGGCCGGGGGTGGAAGTACTTGTCAGAGGTGAAGCTCTGGGCGATCAGCTCGGAGCCGATGACCTGGCCGTCCTTGAGGATGAGGCTTCCGGCGGCCTGGTGGGGAAAAATAACAGCCGCGATGCCGGTGACGAACAGAGGATAGCCCAGGCCCAACAGTACGGTGGTCACGATGGTGAAGAGAATTGAAGTCTTCCAGACGGAATGCACGGTACATCTCCTTTGGGGCGCAGCGCACCCCCTGTGTTTACGCCAGATGCAGCGCTACCAGAAACATGTCAATGGCCTTGATGCCGATGAAGGGCACGATGATTCCGCCCACGCCGTAGATCAGCAAGTTGTTGCGCAGCAGAATATGGGCCGACTGAGGCACGTACTTGACGCCCTTGAGGGCCAG
>JBEKRG010000189.1:0-6561 GCA_049518955.1 Occallatibacter sp. | reverse complement strand
TCGTAGAACAGCATTTTTCCATAGTCGGGGAAATCGCACCGGGCGGCCAGCCAGGCGATCATATTGTCTCTCTTTTGCGGCGTAAATGGAGTCATGATGAGGTACTCGAGTTGGTCACTCCCCGGGAGCTTCATCAGCATGTAGTAAGGCTCCATTGGATTAACCGCCCCCTCGTATTTCTCTTGCGGGGGAACCCAGAGATCCTCGCGGTTGTAGAAGACTTGCGGGTCGGTCATATGGAAAGTTGCATATTCAGCCGCCTGTATCCCAAACAGATCTTCAGGGTAGCGCAGATGTGCCTTCAAGTCCGCTGGAAGCTCGCTCAGATCCTTAAACACGCCGGGGAATGCGCGCTGGTACATGCTGAGAACGGGATCCTTCGGATCCATCACGTAGAACGACACTGTTCCGTCATACATGTCCACAACGACCTTTACAGAGTTGCGGATGTAGTTCATGTTCTGCGCCGAGCCGCTTGTCTGTACGTTTGAATAGGGATAGTGATCCGAGACCGTATACGCGTCCTGAATCCAATACAGCTTTCCTTCGGTCAATACGGCATACGGGTCCTGGTCCAGAAGCAAGAAGGGAGCTACTTGGGAAACACGCTCCTGGACGCTCCTCCAGATTTGAATTCTGCTTTGCGGTTTAAGATAGCCGGTAAGCAGAATATTGATATCCTTCTGCGTCCATGCAAACAAGATCCTCCTCCAAATATTGTCGAGCGGAATTCCGCCCTTCCCCTGGTAGCTCGAATAAACGTTCTCATTGCCCTGGGGATAGTCAAACTCCTTGATTCCAGTGTCGACAATCTTGTACCCAGGCGCAACCTCTCCGAAGTAAATGGCCGGCTGGGTTATATTCAGCCCATATTGCGATTCGGCGGGAATATTTTCAAGAAGATATTGCGGCAGCCCTCCTCCGGTTGCCGTCGACACGAAGTTCATTACCAGCCCTTCGCCATGCGTGAACTCAAGGTTCTCGTTCACCCAGGTTTGCGCCTGTGCGGGTAGTTGGGACGCAAGCTCCCTCGACGCAAGCATTACCTGATGGTAGCCATCCGCCAGATGGTATCGATCGACATCCACGTTATAAAACTCGTAGTAAAGACGAATCGCCTGGGTCTGCTGATAAGTCTGAAGCAATGGCCGTGAATCCCACAGGCGAATGTTCTGGATCGTATCCTGATTTCTCGCGATCACTTCGGGAGTTAGATCCGAGAGGGCTGGATAAGCGGTTTCCTGAATACCGACCAGCTTATAAGCTTGGCGCGTGAAATCGATGTAATGGTTCAGATAGGGCGTTTCAAGGCTGAGTTCGTTGGGTTTTACCACGAAAGCCTGAATGAGATAGGGGAGCGCCAGCACTCCAACCACATACAGCGCTGCGTAAATCACAAAACCGCCTACCACCTGCTTCGCTCGCGGACGAAAATAGCCGAACGCCAAAAGTATGCACGCTAGCGCCGAGGCACCGGTCATCACCCAGAGCGCGACTCTTGTGATGTGCGCTGCAGCATAGCCGGCTCCGTGAACAACGCCGAGGGTCGAATAGACCAGCTGGTAGTGATCCAGAATGAAGCCCCATCCGAAATTTGCAACCAGAATGAAGAGAAGCACGATAAAGTGCTGAGCGATACCATCGCGCAACGTAATCCTTCCGGTGGACTTGGACTGCCGCATTCCGAACATCGCGCAAAAGCTGAGGATCGCGAGCGCCCCGATCGTTAGAACAGTAATGCTTCCCTGCAGCATTTCATAGAACGGAAGGCGGAAAACGTAAAACCCCAGGTCGACGCCAAAGAGCGGGTCCGCAACTCCAAACGGCCCGCCGTAGCGAAAGCGAAGATACGTGTCCCATTGACCCGAAAGACTAAGCGCAAAGAGCAGCGAGAGGACCACAATGCCCGCATCGATAGCAAATACAAGCACTTTCGGGCTGAGATCGATGTTGATTGTCCTGCTGGCGTCGGCAGGGTGCCCCATCGCTTTGCTGAAGAAGTTGCTTCCCTCCGACATGTCGACGTTCTTGGCCGCGAAGCGGAGATTGATCCATAGATAGAGAATTGAAACGAATAAAGCTACGCCAAAGATGCCCCACTTGACGGACAGAAGGGTCCAAAAGATGCCCGCGAAATCGAGTTGCCGCATCCAGAGCCACTTTTGCACCAGGCCCAGAAAGTTCGACATAACGACGACAATTGCAATCAGGGCAAGGAGACCCCACCTCAGCAGAAAGCTGAGAGTGGGCGGCAGAATCCTAGGTGTAGTTTCGAGGGGACCTTTTGATTGGGCTGTGATTTTCTCAACGGCTGTTGCATGCATGGTCTATCCCTCCGCCAAGCCGGAACTGGTCGTTCGATTCGTAAGTGGCAAGCAGATGCGCCGCCGGCACCAGTACTATCCAAGATTAGGCGAAGAAGAGTCCGGTCAATTTTGAACAGTCAGGTTCGACCTCGTTGTCTAAAATTCACGGGTAAAGTGGTTGGTTCTGCATCAAGACGGCCTTGTTTCGTGGCTAGTGAACAGTGATTGAAGTGCTCGCGATCCGTTATCAGCCTCCAATTCAGCCTCTTCTGGATGCAGTTCCACTGGACATAAGCGCTGCAACCAATTCGGCAATCCCGCCGAAAGGTGCTGGTAGGCAAAATGCGAATCGGACTAGCCCAAACTCAATCTCTACAGCGAAAGAGGAGGGATTTATGCTGAAACGCTTTCTGATCTTCTCAACACTTGTTCTGTTTGTCGCTCAAGTCGCCATCGCGTCCGACCGTGAGGACGATACCACCCGAACCCGCAGGGCTGCCCAGGTCTTCAAGGAAATTATGGATACGCCGGATAGGGGTATACCGCATGACCTGCTGGAATCGGCAAAGTGTATTGCCGTCATTCCTGGGGATGTAAAGTTTGCCGTCATTTTTGGAGGTAGCTACGGTCGCGGAGTGGCAACCTGCCGCACCCCGTTCGGATGGAGCGCTCCGATGTTCATCGCCATCGACGGAGGGAGCGTGGGATACCAGATCGGGGGCTCTTCAACGGACCTCATTATGCTCTTTATGAACGAGCACGCATTGCATAGCCTTCTCAGCGACAAGTTCAAACTAGGAGCTGACGCCTCTGTGGCTGCAGGGCCTGTCGGTCGGAAGGCTGCGGCCTCAACGGACCTAAAGCTGAACGCAGAGATCCTGTCTTATTCGCGCAGCAAGGGCATTTTTGCCGGGGTCAGTCTAGACGGCGCCGTCGTTCAGGCTGACAAGAGTGGGGATCAAGCATTGTACGGAGACGATGTAGACAGGCACGAAATCCTGGACGGCAAAGTGCCAGTTCCAGAATCGGCGATGGGACTGATTCAGGAGCTGCGCGATTACGGCAGGTAGAAGCAGCATCCCGCCGGAGGAGAAAGAGGGGACCGGAACCAAACGCATGCCGATTGGACTGATTAAGTCGATGGTTCCTGGCGTATAGGGTTTCAGCCCAAGTCTCAGAGTTCTGAGCTCGAGTCAGACACCAGGGACCCTCGATAAACGATGTTGGTGGCGATTCTGGGTACGACGATCAGCCAGGATTTGAGCCTCTAGCCAGACGAGTTAGGAGTCGAAGAGGAGAAGGAGCTACGGGCCAGAGTAATCTGCTGAGCGAACGGTGGCTTGCGGATTGACGAAAAGCAGTATGAGCCCCGGCCTTAAGCATGTTCTGGTGTCGGCCTTCTGGTGTCTTCGCTTTTGTCGGGCGCTGTTCCAGCCAAACCATGCCGTAAGGAGACTGCAATGTCTGCCCGTAACCTCCCGGTGAATTCGCAACTGAACACTCTGACAAGGCGCGAAGTGCGGCCTCCGGCTTTCAAGACAAAGTCGGCATCATCCTTGGAATTGATCCCCAGCCCGTCACTTCCAGTGCGTATCGCGGTCATTGGGAACCACCTTCCTCGGCAGTGTGGAATTGCGACCTTCACTACAGATTTATGCGATGCGATCGCTTCTGAGCACTGGGCCGTTGGAGTGCTTGTGGCAGCCATCAACGACTCGCAATCGGAGTACGCCTACCCCGCGCGTGTGCGCGTTCAGATAACCCAGGATGACCTCTTGTCCTATCGGGCAGCTGCCGGCCTTCTCAATTCTGGCAATGTCGATTTAGTGTCCTTGCAGCACGAGTATGGGATTTATGGAGGGAAAGCCGGCAGCTATGTCTTGGATTTGCTGCAGCACCTCGCAATGCCAGTGGTCACAACGCTCCATACCGTTCTTAGTCAGCCGGACCTCGATCAACGAATTGTCATGCAGCAGATCGCCGCACTCTCCGATCGTCTGATTGTGATGAGCGAGTACTCTTCTCGCGTTCTCCAGGATGTATTTGGAGTCCCAAGCGAAAAGATCGACCTGATTCCTCACGGCATCCCCGACTTGCCCTTCGTGGAACCGGATGTTTACAAAGAATCACTCGCAATCGCCGAAAAGTCTGTATTGCTCACGTTCGGCCTGTTGTCCCCCAACAAGGGATTCGAGAACGTGATTCAAGCTCTGCCGCGGATCCTGTCCCGGCACAAAGACGTCGTCTACGTGATCGCAGGCGCGACCCACCCGCATGTCAGGGCTCGAGAAGGCGACCGGTACCGAGATCAGTTGCAGGCTCTAGCCAGGGAAGTTGGGGTCGAGCAAGAGGTAATATTCCTGAACCGGTTCCACAGCCCCCAGGAAATGGCTTCGCTGGTCGGGTCGGCCGACGTTTACATTACGCCGTACTGCCACGAGGCCCAGGCTGTATCGGGAACCCTGGCCTATGCCCTGGGCGCCGGCAAGGCGATCATTTCCACCCCGTACTGGCACGCCGTCGAACTCCTGGACGGTGGACGCGGAGCGCTGGTTCCCTTTGAGAACCCGGCTGCCATCGCAACTGCCGCGATTGAGCTCCTTGACAACGAAGCGGAACGCCACGCAATGCGCAAACGCGCTTACCTCTACGCACGCAAGATGGTCTGGAACCGAGTAGCGCAGTCTTATATGCATTCCTTCGAACGGGCTCGTGACCATCACATGCAACCTGTGTACCTGGGGTTTCCCGTCCGAGCCGCCGAGAAGAACGCTGCAAGCCAACTTGTAAATGTCTCACAACGGATTTGAATCTTGGTTCTGATCTGGAAGCATCGATGTATCCCCACTTATGCAAGCAACCGTTACGCAAACGCCCTGCTGGGTATGAGGATGTGAGTCATCCTTTGACACGCAGGCACGACGGCACTGCATCAGGCTTGTCGACACAACTGTTAAACATCTTCCATTGATGGCCAAAAGAGAACAGATTGCCGCTTCTGCGCATGGGACGCTTTTGTCATCCGGGAGTACAAGTGTGCTCCCAAGCGGAATACTCAAAGAGTTCAATACGATGAGCAAGTTTTCCGGACAATAGAGCCTTCAGAGGAGCGAAGGCATATTCAGGCAAGAGGAGCGTTTATGACCGCCACTCAAAAGTGCGAAAACCCTGGCTGTAACTGTCAGCCCGCGAGCGGCAAGAAGCATTGCAGCACCACTTGTGCAGGCGCAAAAGAGGGACCAAAGACACCCTGCCAATGCAAGCACCCAGGGTGCGGTGATACAGGCCTCAAGATGTAGCGGGGCGTGACTCTTGACGCAGCTGTGAGTCTCGAATCTCCGCGCGATGTTCAACCCATTTCAACAGTAAAAGGCAAAGAGCACCTCATGTCATCTACTGCGACACTCTCAGTGCCCATCGCACCGCCTGCATTGGATGAGCTGTGCATCAATACGCTCCGTTTTCTGGCAGTGGACATGGTGCAGAAGGCCAACTCGGGTCATCCTGGCTTGCCGATGGGCTCGGCGTCCATGGCGTACGCACTCTGGGATCGATCGCTCAAGTTCAACCCGCGCGATCCTCGATGGCCCGACCGGGACCGGTTCGTTCTCTCGGCCGGACATGGCTGTGCACTGCAGTATGCCCTGCTTCATGTCACTGGATATGACTTGCCCTTGGAGGAGCTCAAGAGATTTCGTCAATGGGGCAGCCGTACTCCGGGGCATCCGGAGTACGGCAAAACTCCGGGCGTCGAGGCTACCACAGGGCCCTTGGGACAAGGATTGGCGAATGGCGTTGGCATGGCCATCGCCGAGGTTGCTCTGGCAGCGCGCTTCAATCGGCCCAGTCACCGGATAGTGGACCACTATACCTATGTTCTAGTCAGCGATGGCGACCTTGAGGAGGGAATATCCTCAGAGGCCGGATCGGATGCGGGTCATCAGCATCTGGGCAAACTGATCGTTCTCTATGCCGACAACCACATCACGATCGAAGGCAGCACGGAGTTTACGTTCACCGAAGATCGAATGGCCCGGTTCGCCGCCTTCGGCTGGCACGTTCAGAGAGTAGAACGGAGCAACGACGTTGACGCGGTGGCACTTGCGCTACAGAATGCCCGCGAGGAAAGCGGGCGGCCATCGTTGATTGCAGTGCGTACCCACATTGGCTTCGGCAGCCCGCACAAACAGGACACTGCGGCGGCCCACGGAGAGGCGCTCGGTGTGGAAGAGGTCCGCCTTACCAAGGAAGGAAT
>JBEKRG010000188.1:0-6630 GCA_049518955.1 Occallatibacter sp. | reverse complement strand
GTCGCAGATGATCGAGTTTGTGTTCTCTGCCAGTCCCGAAACAATCCGAAAGGGGCCTCGGAAGTTGCCTTCGTCGCCCAGCCGGTCAACTGCAGGACCTGGCAGCCTGCGCATCGAATAATCCCGTTTTTGTTCTTCCTTATCAGGAAGGTTTTTTACGCTACCGCCCTGCCTGCCATTTCTTCGGCAGGCACGAAGTCCTGTTTTCTGCGCTCCACGGCGAGCATGTAGGCCACCATTTTCCTGGCCACCGCGAAGGTGGCCCGATTCTTGTTTCCTCTTTGGATCTCCCTCTCCCGGACCAGGGCTAACTCGGGAGAGTATCTGGGCGCCATCTTGGCCGCTTCCACCAGCACATGCTGGATATGCTTGTTGCGCTGTTTGGATATCGGCATGCGCATCACCTTGTCGGCGGAGCTCTTTTCCGCGCTGCACAGTCCGCAGTAGCTGATGGCTTCCTTGACCGACCGAAAACGCGTGTAGTCGCCGATCTCCAGTGCCCAGGTCAGAGCTGTAATCGGGCCGACTCCCGGGATCGTCCGGAGTCGTCGCAAGCGCTCCGACAGCAACGGATCCTTTTCCAAGGATCCGATCAGCGCCGAATCCAGCCGCTGCGCTCGGACGATGTGTTCACGGCCGAGCTTGAGCAGAGGCAGGATGCTCTGGCTGATCTCCTCGTTGGTCGAAAGCAGATCTGTGAAATAGCCCAGCTTGTGCAATCGCTGCTTGTTGTAACTAACGCCGCTCTCCATCAGCAGACCGGAGACCCGATTCTTCATCTGTACCATCTGCCTGACCAGAAGTCCGCGATAGCGAAGGGTTCGCCGTCGGTCGCGGATCTCGGTCGAGGCCATGTGGCACTCGGGCAGGAAATCGCATCTGAGGCAGTCGGCGATCTTGCCGGCATCGATCCGGTCGTTCTTCTTCTTGGCTGCAGCGATGGCCCGCAGCATCAGAGGATGCGCCACCTTCACCTTTTCGGCATGCGGAAGCAGGTGATCGTAGATCCAGCCCGTGAAGATCGTCGCTTCCATGGCCATCATCCGGGGTTGGGGAAGGGTCTTGATCCAGCTGTCCAGGTCGCGGCGTGTCGATCCAGTCTTGCCTTCCTGATGAACCTTGCCGGCCGCGTCCTTCACGCAATAGCTGATCGTCCTCTTGTGAACATCCAGTCCGATGTAATACATAGTCTCTGAGGAGCCTCCGAGGTCGTTCTCTGAATCAGCCTCACAGCTGAGTTCAGCCTTTAGCAACACCTCGTGCTCCTCTCTGACTTAGCATTCAAACAATTCGTCAGTCACTACTTCTTACCTAGTACGCCACCAGTGTTGCTCAGCCTGATCGGTGCTATTGCGCAATGAAAAGGAGACATCTCTCGCGGGTCTTGTTGAAACCCCGCGTCCGCAGTCATCCGACGAAGGAGCTGACCTTATCTGCGCCTCGTGTGATACGGAATGTCTAAACGGCCATCACGGCGAGGTAATTATCGAAGGCGCGTCAGACGAACTCGTCAGAGCCAAGTGGAATCCGTTCCCAAACGCCCCGAATAGCCTTCGCCTCGTCTTTTCGCATCGGGTCGCACCAACCGCACGAAGTATCGCAGGGGAATTGACCTTGACGGGCATATTTCTGTAAACCGCTGAATACAATTGTTATGAGTGGTGGGCCCGGAGGGATTTGAACCCCCAACCAAGGGATTATGAGTCCCCTGCTCTAACCGTTGAGCTACAGGCCCGCCCCAGCAGTTCTCCAGCGACTTTCGCACAAAAAGCCTCAATGCCAAAGAGGCTCTTTCCTGAAGAAAGAATCACACCGCATCCGGTCATTTTGACGCCGATGAACTGTTGATCCACTCTTCCTGCCAATCATAAAGCAATCACTATACTTACTTGTAGCGTTCTCGCCCGCTTAGAGCGCGATGCGGAGGTCGTTGCAGTGGATACGCCGCTCCGAAGTGTCGAATTCACCCAGATAACGGAATGGGAAAACGGTCAAATCCGCTCAAGCAGCGACGCGCTAGCCGCTGAAGAGCCGCTCCAGATTCTTGCGTGCGGCGGTCCTTTGGTCGTGACAATGCGAACTCCCGGCCACGACCGTGAACTGGCCGCCGGTTTTCTCTGGACCGAAGGGCTGATCGAGAGTCGCGATCAGATTCTTGGTTTCCGCGATCAGGAATCCACGGCCTGCCAAGCCGGGAACATTATCGACATTGAGTTGCGCGACGGCGTAAACAAACCTGACAATCCGCAGCGCATTTTCCTGTCCAATTCGAGCTGCGGCCTCTGCGGCAAGGCTTCCATCGACGATGTGCGCACGCGCGGACTGCGGCCGCTCGGCTCGGGATTCGCAGTGGACGCAGAAGTTCTCTGCTCCCTTCCAGAAAAACTGCGCGCTCGGCAACCGGTCTTCGAGCGCACCGGCGGACTGCATGCCGCAGCCCTGTTTAACGCCGAGGGGGAGCTCGTTGCGCTTCGCGAGGACATTGGCCGCCATAACGCAGTCGACAAAGTTGTCGGATGGGCGTTGCTACAAGGCATGATTCCACTCTCGAGTCATGTGCTCTTGGTCAGCGGACGCGGAGGCTTTGAGATCATTCAGAAGGCGATTGCCGCTGGCGTGCCAATTGTGGCTTCGGTCTCTGCCCCTTCGAGCCTCGCAGTCCAACTGGCCCGCGAACTGAATTTGACGCTGATCGGCTTTCTCCGTGGACGACGGTTTGTTGTTTATTCGGGCGAAGCACGCTGCTTGATGCAAAGCTACGCAGCGGGAGGGCTCCCGCATCAAACCGCACAGCCGCCCTTGATCGGTGAATGAAAGTGCAATAATCAATCCGGCGCTTCCTGGCTCCCGATTCATGGGCCGAGATTCAATTCCCCATCTCCCCGCGAGGATTCTGTAAGCCATGGCAACGGTCACAATCGACAGCAAGGTGCATCAACTTGCGCCGGGCGAGCCCCTGATCGACATCATCAACCGAGCCGGCGAGAAGATTCCGCAGGTTTGTTACCACCCTCAGCTCGGCCCGATCCAAACCTGCGACGCCTGCATGGTTGAGGTCGATGGGCAGCTGGTGCGCGCTTGCGCCACAGCCGCCTCGGACGGCATGGCCGTGCTTACGGCGTCGCCGGGCGCCGCAACCGCCCAGCGTCAGGCGTTCGATCGCATCCTCGGGAACCACCTGCTCTACTGCACGGTCTGCGACAACAACAACGGCGATTGCACTATGCACAACACCACAGCTCTCCTGGCCATCGAACACCAGGAAACTCCCTACGCTCCCAAGCCGTACACGAAGGATTTTTCCAATCCCTTCTACCGTTACGATCCTGATCAATGCATTCTTTGCGGCCGCTGCGTTGAGGCGTGCCAGAATCTGCAAGTGAATGAAACCCTCAGCATCCGCTGGGAGGACGAGCACCCGCGCGTTCTTTGGGATGGAGGAGCCCCAATTGGCGAATCAAGTTGCGTCTCCTGCGGCCACTGCGTCACGGTTTGTCCCTGCAATGCGCTCATGGAAAACTCAATGCTGGGCGAAGCCGGCTACTTTACTTCCCTTCCCGAATCCGCACTCGCAGGGATGATCGAGGTTGTGAAAGAAATTGAGCCGGAGACGGGTTATGGCTCCGTTCTTGCGCTCTCTGAAGTTGAGGCGGCCATGCGCGGCTCGCGTATCAAGCGCACAAAAACCGTTTGCACTTACTGCGGCGTCGGCTGCAGTTTCGATATCTGGACGCGAGACCGTCAGATTTTGAAGGTCGAGCCCGCGGAGGGAGCAGCGAACGGCGTCTCGACGTGCGTCAAAGGCAAATTCGGTTGGGGATTTGCGAACAGCGAGGACCGCCTTACCAGTCCGCTGATTCGCGAAAACGGGAATTTCCGCAAAGCCACCTGGGACGAGGCGCTCTCGCTCGTTGCGCGCCGATTCTCTGAGATCAAAGCCGCCAGCGGGCCAGATTCGCTCGCCTTTATCTCTTCGTCGAAATGCACCAACGAAGAAAGTTACCTGATGCAGAAGCTGGCGCGCGCGGTCATTGGCACCAATAACATGGACAATTGTTCGCGGTACTGCCAGGCTCCCGCGACTGTCGGCCTCTGGCGCACCGTTGGTTACGGCGGCGATTCCGGATCGATCCACGACATCGAGAAGGCGGATCTCGTTCTCATCGTGGGCAGCAACACCGCGGAAAGCCATCCGGTCCTCGCAACACGAGTCAAGCGCGCGCACAAGCTGCGCGGGCAAAAGCTCATCGTCGCCGACCTGCGCGAGAACGAGATGGCGCGCCGCGCCGATGTGTTTCTCCATCCCAAACCCGGCACCGACCTCATCTGGCTCTCCGCAGTCACGCGCTATCTGTTCGACAACGGTCTTGCCAAACTAGGATTCATCTCCCAGTGGGTCGAGGGAGCGGACGAATATATCAAGAGCCTCGCGCCTTTCACTCTCGAAACGGCCAGCGAGCGCTGCGGTCTCTCGCAGGAAGCGTTGATCAAAGTTGCGCGTATGATCGCTGAAGCCGGCAGCGTCTGCATCCTCTGGGCGATGGGCGTTACGCAACATGTCGCGGGCTCCGACACATCGACGGCCATCTCCAACCTTCTGCTGGCTACCGGCAATTACATGAGGCCTGGAACCGGAGCTTACCCTTTGCGTGGCCACAACAATGTGCAGGGAGCCAGCGATCACGGCGCCATGCCCAACTTCTTCCCTGGCTATCAGAAGGTTGAAGATCCGGCAATTCGCCAGAAGTTTGAGTGCGGATGGAATGCCGTGCTTCCCCCGAAACCCGGTTTGAACAACCACCAAATGATTGACGCCACCCTCGATGGCCGCTTGAAATCGATGTATGTTTTCGGCGAAGAGATGAGCCTCGTCGATTCCAATGCGAACTATGTCGCGCAGGCGCTCTCGAAGCTTGATTTCTTCGTGGTGCAGGACATTTTTTTCGGCGAGACCTGCCGCTACGCCGACGTCGTTTTGCCGGCAAGTCCGAGCCTCGAAAAGGAAGGTACATTCACGAGCACAGAGCGGCGCATTCAGCGGCTTTATAAAGTGCTCGATCCGCTCGGTGACAGCCGGCCCGACTGGCAGATTATTCAAGATCTCGCCAACCGGCTTGGCGCGAATTGGAATTACGCACATCCATCGGAGATCTACGCTGAAATCGCTTCGCTCACGCCGCTCGTGGCGGGCGTCACATATGAACGACTCGAAGGCTACAAATCGCTGCAATGGCCGGTCGCCGCGGACGGCTCCGACGAGGCCTTGCTTTACACAAAGCAATTCAACATGCCCGGCGGGAAAGCGAAGTTTTTCCCTCTCGACTGGACCGAGCCGAGTAACCAGCCCGACGCATCCTACGATCTTCATCTCAACAACGGCCGGCTGCTGGAACACTTCCATGAAGGCAACATGACGTACCGTACGGAAGGGATCCGCGAGAAGGTTCCCTCCACCTTTGTTGAGATTTCGCCGGAATTGGCCGGCGCTCGCGGCATCAGGAGTGGAAGCGTAGTCGAACTGACTTCCCGCTATGGCCGCGTCCGTGTTCGTGCCCTGGTCACCGATCGTGTGAAAGGCAGCGAGCTCTACATGCCGATGAATTCGATCGAGGAGCCCATCAATCGGCTCACCAGCAGCAATACCGACAAGGTGACCAGCACTCCGGCATACAAGGAGGCAAGCGTCCGCTTGGAGCTGATTGACCTTGACGGCGCAGTGCCGCTACCCCGCGGGAATTCGCGTTTCGGCAATCCTACGCCGCAGCAAGGCGTGGAAGTCGAACGCAAGTGGAAACGCAGCGACTACCGCATGCCCAACGGCCTGGTTCAAATCCAGGCAAAGTAACAGGAGGAACGCCGATGGCTCAACCGATCCCTCTTGACCTGCCGCCGCGCGATCCGCGCAAGGAGCTTCTCGATCGCCTCGAAAATGCTCCGCAGGAACACGCGGAGGCATTGCTCGATAGCTACGAGCTTCTTGAGCAATTGCATCAGGCCGGAATCCTTCAACTGATGCGCGGCACGCTGAGCGCAGGTGACGAGATCCTTGAACGCGCCGTGGGCGCAGCCCGGTCACCGCAAGGCTCACGCGCATTGCGCAATCTGCTGATCATCGGCCAAATGCTCAGCTCCATCAACCCTGACCTGCTCGAGTGCGTCGCCGTGGCCGCGGGCCAAACGCTGGGTAGCGAACGCAAACCAGTCATCGAGCCGCTGGGGCTCTTTGCGCTGCTCAGTGAGTTTCGGCAGCCGGAATTGCGCCGGAGCGTAGCGCTCATTAATCGATTTCTGCTGACATTGGGGAATCAGCTGAAGAACGTGCCTTCAAACCGCCCGCAGCAGTGAGCAGTCGCTGCTCTCAGGCCCTCGCGTGAGCGAAGTCCCGGTTGCCATGCGCCGGCTTCGATGGGTTTGGGATTCGATCGCAGGTGGTAGGCGAGGCGGGAATCGAACCCACAACCCCCGGCTTAGAAGGCCGGTGCTCTATCCGATTGAGCTACTCGCCCACACTCTTCATTATTGTATCTGCGAAGTCATTGGTTAACGCTGCGCGGCGCTGGGGCCGGTACCCGCAGTGACAGCCTGGAGGTAACGAACGACGGTGACCTCCGCCCAGTGCACGCCGTCAGG
>JBEKRG010000187.1:0-6687 GCA_049518955.1 Occallatibacter sp. | reverse complement strand
GCAAAAGGTTTCGGTTTCTTTGTCGATTCCCTTTGCTCCGATCCTCACTGCTTCTCCGTTTCGGCCAGTTACAATAGTAGAAGCCGCGTCCCCTTGCTCCCTTTGACCCGCTGAAAACCACTTTCGATCAACAAGAATCGAGTCCGGAGCCGCCCCCATGTCCTTTGCCGATCTGAATCTGACCGGATCCCCCTCGCAACGCCGCGCCAAGATTGTCGCCACTCTCGGGCCGGCTTCGAACACCGAGACCGTCATTCGCGCCATGATTCACGCTGGCGTCGATGTGGTCCGCCTTAATTTTTCCCACAGCACGCACGAGCGGAAGGTCGCCGTCATGCAGAAGATTCGCAAAGTGAGCCATGAAGAAAAAAAACCGCTTTGCATTCTCGCCGATCTGCAAGGGCCCAAGATTCGCACGACCCTGCTCAAGGATCATCAATCCGTGCTGCTCAAGGCCGGCCATAAAATCACCATCACGCCGCGCGATGTGCCGGGCACCGCGTCTCTGGTTGGCACTACTTTCAAAACGCTCGCTGAAAATGTTGAGCAAGGTTCACGGATTCTTCTTTCCGACGGCCTCATCGAGCTTCGGGTGCACGAGATTTCCGGCGGTGACGTGGTCTGCGACATCGTCAACGGCGGCATGCTGGGCGAAAGCAAGGGCATCAATCTTCCCGGCGTCCTGGTGCGCACGCCCTCGCTCACTGACAAGGACTCCGAAGATCTCGAGTTCGCGCTGAATCACGGCGTTGACGCCATCGCCGTTTCCTTCGTGCGGACCGCCGAAGATGTGAGCCTGGTGCGCAATCGCGTGGCCGCGCACGGCGCCAATACTTGGATCATCGCCAAACTGGAAAAGCCGCAGGCCGTCGAGCATCTCGACGCTATTCTGCAGGTGGCGGACGGCATTATGGTGGCGCGTGGCGATCTGGGCGTGGAAGTGCCGCCGGAGAAAGTTCCCGCCATTCAGAAGTACATCATCCGCCGCGCCGCCGAATACTTCAAGCCGGTGATCACCGCCACGCAGATGCTGGAATCGATGATCGAAAACCCGCGGCCCACACGTGCCGAGGTCTCCGACGTGGCCAATGCCATCTATGACGGCACTGACGCCGTCATGCTCTCCGGCGAATCGGCCGTGGGCAAGTATCCGGTCGAGGCGGTAGAAATGATGGCCCGCATCGTCACCGAAACCGAGCAGCACATGAGGGAGAACCTTGAAGCCGCGCCACGCGAGCGCCGCAGCGGCCTATCGATTGCCGAAACCATCTGCGAAGCCACGGCTCACGCCGCGGACGATCTGGATCTGCGCGGTATCGCGCTCTTCACGGAGTCCGGCACAACAGCGCGCCAGCTCTCCAAGTACCATCCCACCGCGCCGATCTTTGCGCTCAGCCCCGTTGACGTCACTGTCAACCGCCTCAACCTGCTGTGGGGCACCATTCCCATCCGCTGTCCCAAGGTGAGCACCAACGAAGCCATGGTCGAATGCGCGGAGAATCTGCTGGAAAAGGGCGGCTACGTTCGTCCGCGCGAAGTCATCGCTATCGTGGCAGGCACCCGCACCAAATCCGGTTCAACCAACTTCCTGCGCCTGCACGTCATGGGCGAAAACTCCGGCGCGCACGCGTATACCTCCGCAACAGTACAGAGCGCCCCTGCTGGCAAGAAGCGCAAAGCGCGCGCTGCCCAGGCGCAGAAACCGGAATTTTCCGAAGCCGCAAGATCCCTCGCCGCAAAATACTGACCCGCTCCCCTCGCGCTCGGCGAGTTCCTTCAGAAAACATGCGGGCAGACAGGACGTTCCCTCTGCCCATGCTCGGCGCCGGAATAGGGGCGCCAGACTTGCTCGTCGATTACCTCTTGAACAGATCGAGCGGAATCGCATCGCCCATCGCTTTGTATCCGGCAGGCGAAGGATGCAGATGGTCGCCGCAATCTAAGGCCGGTAGAAGGTGACCGGGATGCTCAGGGTCGCGCATCACCGCGTCGAAATCGATCACCGCGTCGAAGTGCCCCGCTGCGCGAATCCACGCGTTCACGGCCACCCTGTCGGCCTCGCTCCACGCCCCCGGATGGTAGTAGCCCGAACCTGTGTACGGCGTGATGGTGACGCCGTAAACGCGCAGCCCCTTCGCATGTGCACGCGCGATGATCTGCTCGTACGCTGCAATCACGTGCTCCACCAGCGCGGTATGCTGGTCGGCGGAAACTTCGCCGTGGATGGCGAGTCCGCCCAGGTCGTTCACGCCCTCGAAGACGATCACCCAGCGCACGCCGGCGGGCGCCAGCACGTCGCGATCGAACCGCGCCAGCACATTCGGCCCCAGCCCATCGGTGAGCAAATGATTGCCGCCGATTCCCTGGTTTGACACGCCGACATCGCGCGTCTTCTTGTCAGCCTGCAGCCGCGCGGCCAATATATCCGGCCAGCGATCGTTCCCGTTCGTGGTCGCGGCGTGGCCGTCGGTAATCGAGTCGCCCAATGTCACGACCGTCCCCGCTTCGGACGAAGTCTGCACGTCGATTCCGGTGAGCTGATACCAGTGATCGACATGTTTTGCGTCGGGCAAATCCGTCGCGCCCACCGCGTCGCCATGCTCGTAGTACGAAGTGGATCGCGAACCAGGATGCCCTGTCTCCGGCTCAGGCGGCGCGTCAAGATGAAACGACACGGCAATGTTCGACAGCGGTGCGACCGTGATCTCGAGCGGATCAGATACATACTCCGCACCGGGCGGAATGGTAACGTCCGGTTTGCCCGCAAAGGTCAGCGCGCGATCGCTCGAGGGATCAATCGCCGCGCCCATGGGCGAGACCGCGTGCGCCACATGCACTGACGTGAAGTGCAGAGCCTGCGTCCCAAATGCGTTCGACAAATGCACGCGCAGCGCCGAGCCGCCCAGCGACAAATGAACGATCTGTCGCAACGTCGCGTCACGCATATCATCCGTGGGCAGCGCGTTCTGCGGCTCGGGAATCTGCTGCGAAGCGCCCCAGCTCTCCACCCACGCGTCTCCCTTGGCTGAGCCCTTCTCGGCCAACGCGCAAGTTGCCATCGCCAACAACCCTGCGAATAACGCGACTCTGCCAGTCTGTCTCATGGTGATGATTTAGTATGATCCTCGAAGAAATTCTAATCCCTAAAAATCGCTGCAAGCATTTTATTCCGGAGCGTGCCCATGCATTCCCGTCTCAAACCCGTCATTTTCTCCTTCACATTCGCCGCAGCTTCCGCGCTCCTGGCGCAGGCTCCCTGTACCCCGGTCACTTTCACCGCCGATCAGGATCACCAGAACATGATGGATCAGCTCGGCATCAAGACGCTTCGCCCCGGCTGGAACGGGAACGAGAATGCTCCGAACCACGCCAACTACGACGAGTCGAAGGCCAATCCATATCCCAATGTTCCCGACCCGCTCACGATGAATGACGGTGCCAAAGTCACCACTCCCGAAATGTGGTGGAAAGATCGCCGCCCGCAGCTCGTCGATATGTATTCGAAATACGTCTACGGCTTCGTGCCCGCCAACGTCCCCAAGGTTACCTGGACCGTCACGGCTGTCGATCACGAATTCATCGGTTTCACTCCGGTCATCGCCAAGGATCTTGTCGGCGAAGTGGACAACTCCGGGTGCTCCGCCATCAGCGTCAAGATTCACATGACGGTCGTCACGCCGGCGAACGCCAAAGGGCCCGTTCCCGTGCTCATGGAGTTTACCCGCGCAGGCTTCCCCAATCCCAACGAGCCACGCGGCGAGGAATTCGACAAGATCAACAAGGCCATGAAGGCGGATCTCCTCAAACAGGATCCGTCATTACAGCAGGTCTTCGCAGCCCATCCTGCGTGGGAGCCATTCCAGGAAGCCCCGTTCTTCGTGCCTCCGCAGTTGAACGCCGATGGCGATCCTCCGAATGAGTGGGAGCTGGTGGCCGCCGGCTGGGGATTCGTCCGCTTTGATCCGGCGAGCGTGCAGGCCGATAACGCTGAAGGCCTTACCCGCGGCATCATCGGCCTCGTCAACAAAGGCCAGCCGCGTAAGCCGGATGATTGGGGCGCGCTGCGCGCATGGGCATGGGGCGCGGACCGCGGGCTCGACTATCTTGAAACCGATTCCGCCGTCGACGCCAAGCACGTGGGCATCGAAGGCGTCTCGCGCTACGGCAAAGCCGCGCTCGTCACCATGGCCTACAACGATCGCTTCGCTATGGTGCTGGTCGGCTCGTCAGGCAAGGGCGGAGCCACGCTGCTGCGACGCAACTACGGCGAGGGCGTGGAGAACCTTGGCACAGGCGAGTATTACTGGGAGGACGGAAACTTCATCAAGTACGACGCTTCTGAAGCCACGTTCGGCAGTATGACCCCCGGGGATCTTCCCGTGGACTCGAATGAACTGATTGCTCTCTGTGCGCCGCGGCTCACCTTCATCAGCTACGGCATTCCTGAAAAAGGCGACGCGCATTGGCTCGATCACCAGGGCAGTTGGATGGCCACGGTCGACGCCAGCCGCGTATTCACACTGCTCGGCGCCAAGGGCCTTGGCGTCACGGACGATTACAAAACGGCGAAGATGCCGCCCGTCAATGACGGCTTGCTCGATGGCCAGCTTGCCTGGCGCCAGGATGACGGCGGCCACACCGACGCGCCCAATATGAAGTGGTTTATCCAGTGGGCCGACAAGTTCATCGGCCACACGCCGTCGCAATAAGCCCATTAGAAAACACGAAGAGCGGCGGACAATCCTCGCCAGCCGCTCCTGTTCTTCTGTTTCTGGTCCCTTGGTCGCTGCCTTGAGCCGTCGCTAAAGACTGAGGGCGGCCTTCCTCTATTCCCTATTCCCTACTGGCTATTCCCTGGCTCTTAGTCGTCGTCCGGCGGCCCAGTGTCCACCTCGCGCATAATTTGTTCCGCTGTAACCTTGGTCGAAACCGGCGCAAACGGGGCCGGCGTTTGCGTGTAATCGAAGCAATCGCTGAATGCATCAGTCCCCGCGTCGCGCGCGCCCAGCGTGCCCAGATCGAAGTTATGCTCGATGAACGCGATGAAGCCGCTGGCCTCATGGAAGTGATGCGTGATATAGCCGTGCTTGGCATACGGCGAGACGATGAGCAGCGGAACCCGGAATCCCGGCCCCATGTCGTCCACTTTGGTCGGTGACACATGGTCGTACCAGCCGCCCCAGTCGTCCCATGTAATAAAGATCGCGGTCGAATTCCAATATGGACTGTTGCCGATGGCATTGACGATCGCGGCTATCCATGCCGGCCCCTCGGTCCCCGATCCCGGATGGTCGGAGTGCGCGAAATCCGGCACAATCCACGTTACCTGGGCCAGCTCGCCAGCCTTGATGTCGACCAGCACGCGACGCGACGGAGAAATGACGTTCTCATCCCAGTCTTTGCCGAAGCGAATGTGCCGGACGGCCTGGTATGCCGAAAGAACGAAGAAGTTGTCGCCGCTTCCGGGAGCGTAATAGCGCCACGTCACGCCCTTCTGGTCCAGCAGATCGGCCGTCGTCACGTAATCGAAGCAGGGGAAAACACCGGGCAGTTCGGTGCCATTCGGTCCCATGAGAGCGGCTGTCGTTCCAGGAGCCGCGTCGCAGCCCCACACCGAGCCGGTAGGATTCTCGGCCACGTTTCCCGATTGCCCGGCGATCATGTACTGGTGCGCCACAAAGCTAGGCCCGGTATTCGACTGGAACATCCGGTCGCCAATCACATATTGCTGGGCCAGCGCCCAGTACTCTTCCACATCTTTCCTGGGAACGTACGAGTAAGGCAGCAGCGAGCCCGACTGCGCGAAGCCATCCATCTGTCCGTGGTCCCAATCCTGCATCCATCGCATGTGCGAGTGGCTCAGGTCGCGCGAGTCGCCCAGCGAAACCTCTTTGAGCGGCACCAACTCATCCCCGTTCATGCCGCCTTGCACCGTATCGGCGCCGGGATAGCCGTTGAACAAATTGTCGAAGCTCCGGTTCTCCTGCATGATCACGACGATGTGCTGGATGGGCGAACCGTGAACGGGCGACACAGTGCTTTCGCGCACAGGCGGCGATGGATCCACCGCAATAATCGAGCCCCCGCAGCCGATGAGCCCCGCGAAGATCCATGCGCCGGCTGCCGCGACAATCGCCAGAGATACACCGATGCACAGCCGCCGACCCAGGTGCGGCCTCAACGCTTTCCCCGGTCTCGAATATCGTTTGCTCATTTCCCCCGACTGCCACACGAATCACTGGCGATCCTACGCTTCGTTTTCAGGTATCCCAGTGATTCTAGTCACTCGATTACAATTCCGTTACATTCCTTCGGGGTCTACACCAGAGTCTTTGGTTTCCGCATTTTGGTTACCACAGGCTCATCCTGGAATAAGTCGGTTCCCTCTAGTTATCAAGGGTTTGCAAAAGATCGAAATTTCCTTCGAAACGCGAAGAGACTGACCGGCCAAGCTCCCAGGCCTGAACTGCCGCGTTTTCCACGACGCCGGGGCGATCGCCGGATCCACCTTACTCCCTTTGTTTTCAACTTCGGGTGTAAGATTTTTGTCATTCTAAGGATTCATCGTTCACCCGGGGGTATCCGCATGTTTCGTCGAGCGGGTTCTGTGGTCACCCAAACAAGGGCCCAAAGAGTTGCGCCAATATTTGCGATCGTTGCGGCGGTTCTAGTCCTTTTGTGCGCAGC
>JBEKRG010000186.1:0-6765 GCA_049518955.1 Occallatibacter sp. | reverse complement strand
TGTGATCGCGGGTTAATGCTTCGGCCCAAAGGGTCTTGCTGTCGACCCAGCCGAAGCGTGGCGCATAATCGTCACCTTCGTGAAATGGGATCTTGATCCATACAGGCTTTCCGCCATGCGCGGGCACCACGGCCAGGTGCACATCGGGATTGGGGTCGCCTGGCTGCGGATAGCGCTGCCAATCCACCGTAGCGTGAGTCGGAATCCAGTCAGTGAGCGGGTACCGCGGCACCTGGGTCTCATTCGTTTGCAAAAACGCAATTCTCTTTGAGTCAGGGGACCAGAAGTAGTTGCTCCGGACGTCGAGCTCTTCTTCGTACACCCAGTCCACTTCACCGTTGTGAAGCACCTGACCATCGGCGGCGGAAGGATTGGGCGCGGGTGCGAGAGGAATAGTCGGCGTGCCGGGTTCGCGGAGTGGAATGACGGCCAGACCGTGATCCTTGATGAACGAGACGGACCAACCATCGGGAGAGAACTTGGGATCGTCGCCTGAGAGGAGGCCCGAAAAGCCGATTTCGACTCCAACGCCATTGCGCAGGTCGTAGAGCCACAGCCGGCCGTTGGAATCGAAGAGAATGTGCGTGGAGTCCGGAGCCCAGACATAGCTGGCCAGGTTGTAGCGGAGGCGATGGTCGCGGTCCCGCTCAGAGTCGCTGCTGGCGTTCAGGTTTTCCATCTTCGCCGCGCTCACCAGCACATGGGTCTTGCCCGTCGCGGGATCCACATCCATCAATTCGCCGCCATCGAGGTACGTCAGATGCTTTCCGTCGGGCGACCAGGTGAGTTGGCCGGGCGGCTCGCCAATCAGCGGTCCATGGGCAAAGATGGCATCGACAGTAAGCGGCTTTTCAAGCGCTTGCGCATTGATGGGATGTGCGGTCAGCGCAAACGCTGCAATAGCCGAAAACAGGATGGCGGCTTTTCGCATCAATGGGCCTCTCCTGAAGTGGGAATCCGGCCCGGAATGCGGGATCCAAGACACGGGATCTGGACCGCAGAAATCGGAGGTAGGCCGGTGGATCCGGAAGACTCAGTCTAAATCAAAGCACTTGGCGGCGAAGCGCCGCTCGCACACGCAACTTCCTTCGGGAATAAATGCTTGCTTGACTCCCGCAAAACCCCATACAGTCAGGAAATCCCCCGGGAGGAAGAAGCATGTCGACAACGTACGATGTTGCCATTGCGGGCGGCGGCCTGGGCGGCGCCGCCTTGGCCAAAAGCATGGCTGAACGCGGCGCCAGGGTCCTCGTCATCGAGCATGAGCGGCAATTCAAGGATCGCGTGCGCGGCGAAGCAATGTTTCCCTGGGGCTACGCCGAAGTTCAGGCCCTCGGAGCGGCCGATTGCTTTGCCCAAGCCGGCAGGCACCACCTCAACTCGCTCGACACTTACGTTACGAGCGACCTGGTCGAACATCGCGAAGTTGTCCCCAGCACAAAGCATCAGCTACCTTTTCTCACCTGTTATCACCCCGCCATGCAGGAATCGCTTTTGAAAGCAGCGGCAACAGTGGGTGCCACAGTGCGACGCGGTGCGGCGGTGCGGGAAGTGCGGCCGGGTGCGCCGCCGGAGGTGGTGATTGACGAAAATGGCCGCGCGGAAACCGTCTTCGCGCGTCTGGTGGTGGGAGCCGAGGGACGATCGTCCGTTGTGCGGTCTTCGGCGCGCTTCAAAGTCGAGCGCGATCCCGAAGACATGATGATCGCCGGAATTCTGCTGGAAAACGTCTCCGCGGCGGAAGACACCCTCGTGGGCATCTACAACTTTGCGCTCGGGCAACTGGCGATTGTCATCCCGCAGGGCGGCGGCCGCGCGCGGGTTTATCTTTGCTATCACGGCGCCACACAAGCGCGGTTTCAGGGGCCCGGCGACGTGGCGAGATTCTTTGACGGCTGCAAAAAAACAAGCGCCAATGCTGCGCTGTTTGAGGACGTGAAAGCGATCGGGCCGCTGGCGACGTTCAGCTGCGCGCACAGCTGGGTCGATCACCCGTACCGCGATGGAGTGGCGCTCATCGGCGACTCGGCCACGTCGAGCGATCCTACCTGGGGGCAGGGCCTTTCGCTCACCATGCGCGATGCCCGCGTGTTGCGCGACCACCTGACGCGCAGCGACGATTGGAATGCCGCGGGGCACGCTTACGCCGACGAACACGACGGCTACGCGGGCCGGATGCACACCTTCCACCAGTGGATGACCGCGATGTATCTCGCCACCGGGCCGGATGCCGATGCCCGCCGCGCTCGCGCCATGCCGCTCATTGGGCAAGACCCGAGCCGCCAGCCAGACTCGCTCTTCGTCGGGCCCGACCTGCCGATTGACGAAGCCGCAAGGAAACGCTTCTTCGGCGAAGACTGACGGCGGGGCGTTGCGCGGTTCGTTGAAACTGCGGTTTCCGAAGCGACTCGAAGCAAAACTTTGCTGTTTGGTATCGCGAGGGTCGACAGTGTATGTCGCGCCACGCGGTTCTACAATTGACCTACTCTGGAACCGCAGGCGCTTAGCGGCTTTTCCCCAAAGGAAAGCCGCTTTGAACGAAGCTCTAAAGGGAAGTGAATTGGAGAACCGCCAGCATGCACTGGGCAACTCCTGAAGAACGGCGTGCACTTGGCCAGACGCGGCGCAAGCAGGTGGGCCGCCACCAGCACGAGGCATTGCACGCAAAAGCCCGGCCGGTAACAGCGCTGGAATTAGTGGCGCGATCGATGCGCGGGCGCGTGCCGCCTCTGATCCAGCTCAAATACCAGCTCATGGCGGAGTCGCCGTTCGGGTATTTTCGCGGCGCAGCGCCGGTGATGGCAGCCGACCTGGCGCAGCTTCCGTCCACCGGCATCGTGAGCCAGCTTTGCGGCGACGCGCATGTGCGCAACCTGGGCGCATTCGCCGCGCCCGATGGGCGACTGGTCTTCGACCTCAATGATTTCGACGAGACCATCCGCGGCCCCTTCGAGTGGGACCTGAAGCGCATGGCGGCTTCGCTGGTGCTGGCCGGTCGTGGCGCAGGGCACAAAGAAAGCTCGGCGCGAAGAGCCGCCGTGGCCTGCGTTGAACGATATGCAACACAAATGCGCGCGTTTGCCCGCATGCCGCAATTGGAAGTGAACCGGTTTATTGTGCATCGCCTCGACCTGGCCAAACCGGTGCACGACGCACTCTCGAAGGCGGAACGCGCTACGCCTCAGCACACGTTGGATCAACTTACTGTGCCAATTTCCTCCCGAGCCGGAACACGCCGCCGCTTCAAAGAAATGAAGCCGATGCTTTGGCGCGTTACAGGCGCGCGTGCCGCCGCTGTCGTCGCCTCGCTGACCCTATATCGCGAAATGCTGGAGCCGCAGCGGCAACACCTGCTCGACTTTTACCGGCCCATCGATGTGGCCTTCAAAGTGGTTGGCACCGGCTCAGTGGGCTTGCGCGACTACTGCATCTATATGGAGGGCAACGGGCCCGGCGATCCGCTGTTTCTGCAGATTAAGGAAGAAGTTGCGTCGGCCTACGCGCCGTACTTGCCTGACGCGCGGGCCGCCGAGCACAACGGCAAGCGCACGGCCGAGGGGCAGAAATACATGCAGATCCAGACCGATCCGTTTCTCGGCTGGACGCACATCGGCAGCCGTCAGTATCTTGTACGCCAGCTCAACGACCACAAAGGCTCGATTGCGATCACAGACCTGGCCGGCGCCAATCTCAAGGCTTACGCGGAAGTCTGCGGCGAACTGCTCGCCCGCGGGCACGCGCGATCGGGAGACGCGCAGACCATCGCCGGCTACATCGGCACCGGCACCGCATTTCCTGAAGCCATTGCCGAGTTCGGCATGGTGTACGCCGACCAGACGAACAAAGATTGGGAAGATCTCAAGCGTTCGGGTAGGGCGAAGAAAAAGGCGTAACTCTGGTGAGGACTATTGTCGACGCCAGTAGACGTCGTATCCGCGCAAGCGCGCGGCCAGTGTAAATTCGCCCATCAGCGCCTGCATGGTTGCGGCGCGGTCCGGCGTCGGGTCAACGTTGATCTGCAAATCGCGCTTCACAATCAGCCATCGAATGTTGTCGGTGCCGGCCAATCCAGCCGTTTCGGCAGGCGAATAGGGATCGGTTGTCGGATCGAACAATAGAACCGGAAACCTCGGAACTCGTCCAGAGGCAAAGAAAAACGGATCCTCGCCGGGAATCAGGATCAGCCCATCATCTTGCGGAATATTCGCCTGGGCGTAGCGCAGCAGCTCGTCGAATTCCGGCAAAAACGGCCCCGGCGTGGCCATGCCGGCAAGCTCGGGAAACGCTGAGTGTTCGATTGGCGCATCGGGCAAGCGAGCGTAGGAGAGGCGCTCCTCGCTGGCGGTGTAGAAGGCTCCGCAGACAAAAAGCGTAATCGAGACGAGAGCAGCGAGCGCGGGCATGAATCCTCGCAATGCGGTGCGCGCGGCAATTGGGCCAAGGAATGCGAGCAACTCCGCGATGAGCAGCGCGAGCAGCGGCCAGATTGCATACGTGGAGCCCCAAAGCTCCTGCGACATGAATGTGCCCAGAATTGCGGCGAGCACGATCAGCGGAAACAATGCGCGCACGGACGGCTTTTGGCGCACGTTGAACAGGTTTGCGATGGCCACGACGGCCGCGAGCAAGAGCAGCAGCGGCCAGAGGGCCAGCAAGCTGTCGCCGCGCGAATCGGCATCGTCGTAGATCAGCAGCGAAGCGAGCGTGAAGAGAAACGGTGCGGCCAGCAGAAGGAAAGCCGCCAACTGCGCCCAACGAGTTTTTTGTGGCGCGAAACGCAACAGCCCGAATGCAGCGACGACGCAGGGCAACGTCCATAGCAGCGCCGGATCGCGAAAAACGGCGAGCATGGGGCCAAAGCCCGGCAAGCGGCGCTCGCCGGCGAAGGTCATCGTCCAGTAAATGTAACTGCGGATGCCGACGGTCCAGTGCAGCGCCAGCGCGGCTGCAAACAAAGTGGCGCCTGTGCCGGCAAGAATTGACAGCAGGGTGCGAGCGTCGGGCGCTTCAGGTGAAACTTGCTTGCGCCGAAAGACCGAGAACGCGAGCACGGCCAGGACCGCTACGATGCCCGCCAGCAGAAACGGCAGCCCCATGTTTTGTTTCGTGAAGAGCGGCAGGCAGAGTGCAACTCCGGCAACAAGCCCGCGCGCAACGCCCTTTTTTCGCTCGGCGCGCTGCAAGAGCCAGAGAGCGACGAGGATCCAGAACGCGCAATCGCCGTCGTATTCGGGAATTGGAATGATGCTGTAGATGCCAAGGACGGTGAGGGGCGCGGCTAAAAGCAGTGCCACAGTCCAGGCTCCAGAAATGCGCCCGCGCAGCGAGACGAGCGCGAGACGCCAAGTTAGAAGCGTGGCCAGCCCGCCCACAACCGCGGCATAAATCACGTGATGAAAGAAGACGCGGCCGGTAAAACGGATGATTGCAGCCTGAATCAGAAAAGTAAGCGGCGGGTGAACAAAGGGAAAGTGCCGGTACGGCGCCTGCCCGAGCGCGAAACGTGCCGCGCTGTCGAGCACATAGCTCGTGTCCCACAGAATCGCGACGTGCGCATTCTGCCACAGCACAACACAGGCCGTCGCGGCGAATAAAGCGATGCCGGCGAAGAGGTCTCGCAATCGGAAGCGCGGCCCCAGGCGCTCGAGCCTTGGGGAGCGAGCCGCGACCTTCACCATCCGCGGCGATAGTAATAGGGAGCGTAATAGGGCATGGAGAAGATCGCCATCATGAGTGCGACAACCCAGCCTATGAATGTCCAGCCAAGGAAAAGATTCAGAAACAAGATCCCCATGGAGTTGTGCGTGTGCCGCACCGCCGCAATGATCGCAGGAAGGAAATAAAGGCCGATGCCGAAGATCAGGAAGTGCATAAAATCTCCCGCTTGTGTACAGATATTTCTACGAAGAGTGTACCCCTGAAGTTCCCAGGTTTCCCCCCGTTACATTGCTAATCCCATGAAAACGCGGTGCATATTTTCATTGCGCACCCTTTTGCCGGTTGCGTATACTCCCGTGGTTGTTCAAATTCCCCCAAGGAGCGCATCATGGGAAAGATCAATGTTGGCCGCCTGATTATGGGCGGAATTGTCGCCGGAATTGCCATCGATATTGTGGATTATTTCGTGGATGGCATTTGGCTTGCGCAGCGCTGGGCCGCTGGAATGGCCCTGCTTGGCCATCCCGGATTCACGCAGATGCAAATCATCCTGTTCAACGTGATCGGACTTCTGACTGGGATCGTGGCGATCTGGGTTTATGTGGCGATCCGGCCGCGATTCGGCGCCGGCGTCAAGACGGCAATCATTGCCGGGCTGGCGGTTTGGCTGTTATCAACCCTGTTCCCGAACCTCGCCCTCATGCACGTTATGCACCTATTCTCGAATCACCTGACACTGTATACCACCCTGGGCGGCCTGGTCGAAGTTGTTTTCGGCACTGTTGTCGGGGCATCGGTTTACAAGGAAAGCTAATCCAGAATTGGGGTCGCCTCAGGGCTGACTGAGGCCGTGCAGGCCCTTCAAGGGCCTGCATCCACTCGGTTTGCGCGCAAAACTCCGCATGGCTTTCGCGCGTGAGATCGCGTGTGTGCGAAGGCCGCCCGCCTGAGAAAATCCGTTGCGTGCCGGCTCAGGCCGCGAGTATACTCCGCAGGTCTCCCCTAAATCCTCCAATCAAATTCCGAAAGGAGCGGTTATGGGAAAAATCAATGTTGGGCGGGTCATTCTCGGTGGCATCGTTGCCGGCATCGTGGGAGATGTTTTGG
>JBEKRG010000185.1:0-6767 GCA_049518955.1 Occallatibacter sp. | reverse complement strand
CACTGCAGCCGCTCGATATGCGTCCCGGCGGCCTTGGCAACCGATACGGCCAACTGGGTCTTGCCCGATCCTGCAGGTCCTTCGAGCAGCAGCGGCTTCTGCATTCGCGCCGCCAAATAGACGACCTTGATCATCACCGGATCGATGAAATAGCCGGTTGCCTTGAGCCGATTCGTCAGATCCTCATAGGACTCGAACATCCGCCAGTCTCCTTCGCATTGCGCTGTTGGAGGATGTGCCGGAAGCAAAACTCGGTCAAATTGGAATGCGCCGCACTAGCAATTGCATCGTGATTGCCGATCATTGCCAGGGCGTTGGCACGCCGACCATTCGTCCATGCTGAGTCTCCGCTCAGGCAGACACAGCCATTCTCTTAAATTTGCTGTCGTGAAGTCGCTCCATCGGGATCGTGCCGCCAGCAGGTTGAGTAACCAGCCATCCCGTGAGATCTTCTGGCGCATATCGAACCCGGTTGCCGACTTTGACATATCTCGGCCCTTTTCCGAGCAAGCGCCATTTCCGTAGACATGCCACGGTTACTTTGAGTTGTTCTGAAACCTCACCTTCTGTGAATAACGGTTGCATTGAAACCTCCAACTCTGGGCGACGCTACCGGCGCCACCGGTAGCGTCGCGGAATGTTGCGTAAGCTAATCGGGATCGAGATTTCGATCAAGTTCGAAGGCTCTCAGTTTTGGAACCAAAAATCCGCATTGCAGGAAGCGGCCAAGAATCAAAGAGCTGCAGCGACTTCCCGATTTTCCGGATTCTCGGCGAGCGCACACGTATTTGCCGCCTTCGAGAATGCGAATGCCTGGTTTACTCTCTGGAATCGCCCTTCTGAGATTCTTCCGTTGATCCGACAATCGACTCCAAAGCTTCTCTCTTCGCCTTCATGCGGACATGGAGGTAATCTCTGAGCACTTCCTTCGAGACGTGTCCGACAATCTGCCGGATCGTCTCTTCACCGGCGCCGTTTTCAGCAAGCTGCGTAATTAGCGTGTGGCGGTGGTCGTGCCACCTGCCAGTGACGTTCGCTTTCTTGCGCACGGTCTTCCAAGCGGTCTTCAGGGTGGTCACGTGTCGGGTGGGATCTTTCGGATAGGGTTTGCCGTATGGGAACACATACCACTCAGGCCGATCTTCTTTGAACTTGTTCAGATACCAAGTTCTGTGCTCAAGAATCGCCTCGTAAAGCGCAGAATTGACGGGAATTGTGCGCCCATCTCCAGCCGGAGTCTTGCTTTCCCCTACCTGCACGAAACGCTTGTCGAGATGGATCTGACTCCACTTGATGGTCTTGATCTCCGCATCGCGCATTCCGGCATTGATGGCTAACGCCAGAGCGAGGCGTATATGCGGCGAACGGGAGTCCTTTGAACGATCCCGCAGGCGGTGAGTTTCTTCAGGCTCATATGCCTTACCGATCTTTCGTCGTGCAGGGAGCTTGAGTTTTTTCTTCTTGCGAAGCCGCGCGCGAATCAGCTCTCCGGAGTCGCCAAGCAATGTGAGAAGAAAGCGAACTTCTTCGTTGATGCTCTTCGGTGCTGCGGACTCCTTCAGCCGGTCGGTCTGGTATTGCAGAACTGCGGCGTCGTCGATATCGACGACGAGTTTGTCACCGAGCAGCCTGACCACGTGACCGATCGCATACTCGGCAAAGGTGATTCCGCGGTAGCGCAACCGGTAATCAGCCAGATAGTCTTCGGCAATGTCCGCCAGTGCGCGGATGCGGTTCTGCTGCACCTCAGTGATGTTGTGGATGCCGCGTTCGAGATCTCGCCTTCTCTGCTGTTCGGCCTCCCTAGCGACGGTTTTCGAACGCGAGTGTGTCGATTCGCGAACGCGCTGATTTCTAAATGAGAAGTCGTACCACCAAACGCTGTTTCGTCTGAAAAGCATCGCTCCGTCTCTCCTTCTCCCGATAGCGGGGGTAAGGCCCGGCGAAGCGCTGCCTGATCCGACCGACCGCCGGGCTTTGACTCGGAAAGCGAGTCTGCACCGGAATCGGAATTGGAGCAAAAATGGGCAGGCGAGTTCGCAACGCGGGCGCGCTGCGGTCAGGCAGCCCGCAAGGGACACCGATCACCTGTTGCGAAGAAGCGTGAGGTCGAGGAGCGGGAGGAGTATCTTGCCGCAGGAGGTGAGACAGGATGCGACCTGTACTACCTGTGCGTTGAAATGGCTACGGCACAAAATCCACCACACTTGGCTATTTTTTGGGGATTTTGGGGTTCCGGATGCCTTGCAAGTGCTTGATTTTATTGGCTCCTCAGGTAGGACTCGAACCTACAACCCTTCGGTTAACAGCCGAATGCTCTGCCATTGAGCTACTGAGGAGTGAGTGGCAACAGGATTGTCCTCTCCTACGTTAGCAAACCTCGCGGAGCGCGTCAAAAGTCCCGCCATCGCTCCCGCAGCGACAAAAACCCGTTCCGGGACAGCCGCAAGATTCGGCCGGAAACGATACCATGAGAAAGGACTTAAAGGAGGCGCAATGCCCCGCATTTCCCGCGTCGATCGCAGCCAATTGGCACCTGAAATTGCCGCCCTTTACGACAAGGCTTTTGCCCTGCGCGGCAACGTGCCCAATATGTTCCGCGTCATGGCCCACCGGCCTGAAATCTACGCCACCATGCAGGCGCATTTCGCCGCCGTCCTGTCGACCGGCACCGTTTCAACAAAGCTCAAAGAGCTCATTATCGTCCGCACCAGCCAGGTGAACGAGACCCCCTATTGCCTGGCCAGCCACACCATTCTCGCACGCAACCTCGGCTGGACCGACGACCAGCTCTCTCACCTCGCCGAATGGTCGCGCCGCGACGATTTTACGCCCGCCGAAAAAGCTGCCTTGCGACTCGCCGAGACCGTTACCCGCAACGCCAATGCCGTTACCGATGAGCAGTTCGCTGAGCTGCGCGGCTTTTACTCCGAAGGCGAGATCGTTGAGTTGCTCTGCGCCATCGGCCTCTTCAACTACTTCAACCGCTTCAACAACGCGCTTCAGATGGAGCCGACCAAACCCGGCGAGGGCGGCGCCTCCGAACCCGCGCACGCCGAAACCGCCGCCACGCATTAAACCCGGCACGAAAATGGTGCCCCATCCTAAAATCTCGGCGCGCAACATCGAGTCTTAGGGTGGGAAAGCTCAGACCACAACCGAACATATCAACCACGGAGCCCAATGCCCCTTCAGATTCCCCCAGGCGATTTCCACGCCTACCTCTTCGACTGCGACGGCACCATCGTCGACTCCATGCCGCTCCACTACATCGCGTGGAAGCAGGCGCTCGGCGAGTGGGGATGTACCCTCGACGAAGATCTCTTTTACTCCTGGGGTGGCAAGCCGCCCGTCGAAATCATCGCCGCACTGAACCAGTTGCGGGATTTGAAAATGCCCATTGAAGCCGTTGCCGAGCGCAAGGAGAGCCTTTACTTTTCTCTTCTCCACGATCTCAAGCCCATTCCCGAGGTCCTTGAGCAGATCGTCGCCCAGCACGACCAGATTCCCTTTGCCGTCGTCTCCGGCAGCACCCGCGAATCCATCGTCAATTCGCTCGCCGCGGTTGGCCTGCTCGACTGCTTCTCCATCCTCGTCGGCTCCGAAGACTACGCGCGCTCCAAGCCCGCTCCCGACGCATTCCTCACCGCCGCCGCCCGCCTTGGCGTCGCGCCTAAGGACTGCCTCGTCTTTGAAGACACCGACATGGGCATTCAAGCCGCGACCGCCGCCGGAATGGCCTCCGTCCGCATTCCCCAACCCCGCGAGCGCAACGGAACCGGACCCGGCGCGCCTGCGTAAACAAACTTCGAGGAGGCGTCTTGTCGTCGAACGCATTGTCTTCCGCCGAAATCAACGATCCTAAGCGCGCCCACAAGTCCGATCTTGCCATCCTCTTCGCCATCGCTGCCGCCCTCGCGCTTCTTCATCTCCTCACCAACGATCGTTACGGCTTCCACCGCGACGAGCTACAGTTCCTCTCTGACGCCCGCCATCTCGACTGGGGATTCGTTTCCTTCCCGCCCTTCACCCCATTCATCGAGCACGTTGCCCTCGCGCTTTTCGGCGCCTCCATCGTTGGTCTCCGTCTCACCGCGGTCATCGCGCAATTTGCGGTGGTCATTCTCGCTGGGCTCATGACCAAAGAGCTCGGTGGCTCGCGTCTCGCGCAGGTCACTGCGGCCCTCGCTGTCGGCTTTTCTCCGCTCCCCATCTTTGAAGGCCACGAGTTTCAGTACACATCGTTCGATCTCCTCTGGTGGGTTCTCGCCGCTTACTTCATCGTCCGCCTTCTCAAGTCCGGCGATCCCCGCTGGTGGGTCGCCATCGGCGCTACGCTCGGTCTCGGTCTCGAAACCAAATACTCCATCGTTTTCTACATCGCGGGAATTCTTTTGGGTCTGGTCCTCACCTCTGCACACCGCTTTCTCAAGACCGGCTGGTTCTGGGCAGGCGTCGCTCTCGCGCTCCTCATCTTCCTGCCCAACTTCATCTGGCTTGTCCATCACAATTGGGTCTCCTACACCTTCCTCCAGCACATTCATTTGCGTGACGTCGGCGAAGGCCGCGCCAGCGGCTTCCTTTCCGGCCAGTTCTTCGTCTGCGCCAATCTCGCTGCCGCGCCGCTCTGGATCGCCGGCTTCATCGGCTACCTGCGAGACCGCCGCTATCGCATGATCGCCTTCATGTATCTCGTCCCGCTCGCGATTTTCTGGGTCAGCAAGGGCCGCCACTATTACGTGGCCCCGGCCTACCCCATGCTCCTCGCGATGGGTGCCGTGCGCGCCGAGCGTTGGCTGCGCACACTACCCCGCTGGGGCCGCGTCACCATCGCCTCCGTCTATTTCGCTGGCTTCGCCTTTATTTCCGTATTCGTACGCGCGCTGCTTCTGCCTCTCGCGACGAGCGGCCCGCTTAAGCAATATGCCCTGAGGCACAGCTACGATCTGCGCGAAGAGATCGGCTGGAACGATCTCGTCCGCACCGTCGCCCAAATCCGCGACTCCCTGCCGCCCGATCAGCAGGCGCATCTCGGCATCACCACCGGAAACTATGGCGAGTACGGCGCAATCGACGTCCTCGGTCGCGCCTACAACCTCCCCGAGCCCATCGGCACCACTAACTCTGAATACCTACGCGGCTTTCCAACCCCCTGCGCCCACTACGTTCATCGTTATCGGCCTCACGCCGCAGCAGGCCAACTCAATCTTCACCGGATGCCGCTGGGCAGCCCACAACGGAAACTCCGAAGGTGTGAAGAACGAAGAACTCCAATACCACCCCGACATCTTCGTCTGCGGCCCCACGCGCCTCCCCTTGCCCGAACTCTGGAAAAACCATCAGGACTTCGGATGAGATCGGGATCGTCAACTCGCTTACTTGCTAATACAGAATCACTGCCACCCGATACGCCGTAAACGATCCCTGCACCCCCTGCGCGGGACAACTCCCAACGGCCGCCTGGCGATAATCGCCGCTCGCTAGCTTACCCACCAGCGCCTGCGGCAACTGCGTCAAGTCTCCAGCCTGCCACCGCATCACAAATCGGGGCATCTCGCGACCCTCAACGCGCGGCATTCCTTCATCCGTCGCGCACGCCGCCCGCGCAACGCTCGGATCGCTCAGAATCGCCACGCCGCTCACCCGCACCAACGCAGCCACCTGCGCCTCTACCTGCGCCGCACTCAACAGCTCTACGCCGCGCGAATAATCGGCCACCGCGTACAGAATTCCGCGTGCAGCCACCACGGCCACTCCCACTCGGTCCACATCCGGGCTCATCAGGTTCGCGCGATGCCCCGGCGAATGCATCCATGCTTCGTGAATCGCATCCGCCGACGGTCCCACCGCCACATTCTCCTCTATCAGGCTGAAGTGCGCGCCCGCTTCCGCCGTCCGCGTCGTCAGGTCCGCCTCGCCACTGTACTGGTGGGCAATTGGCCCTTCCGCCGCCATGCGCCGGCAGTGCGCCAGGGCCGCGGCCGCCAATGCCGGATCCCAATCCAGACGTCCCAATCCCGCCTGCGTGCGCGCTTCGTTGGCCAGCGCTCGAATCTCCTCCGCTTCCGCCTGCATGTTGCCTGCGCCGGCATACGAACCCTGAGACGCGACTTGTGCCGCAACCAGCGCAGGGAACGCGGCGAGAAGAAACGTGCGCAAAATGATCCTCATACTTGATTAGACCCGGCGCTCGCGCCCATGTCGCTCTATTCTTTTCTTGAATGCTGCTCTGCAGGCTCGCCCCCCCGCACGTTTTTGTTCTCTGCGGAGACAACGGCCGCGAAATCCCGCATGGAAATGCGCCGGCCGGTCACATTTCTAAGACGGGACCGGATCTTCCGGCTCGGTCTCCGCGCGATCGAGAGCGGGCTTTCCCTGGTTGTGATCGTTGCGCCGTGCGACCCACGGGAAAAGAAGAAGTGCCGGCAGTCCCACCACGCTCGTCATCGCGAAGAACCATGCCCAGCCCATCTTCACTGACAACCATCCCCCTGAGGAGGCCACAACGGTGCGGCCGAGCAATGTAATCGAGGAAAGCAGCGCGTACTGAGTCGCTGTCGCCGTGAAAGCGGGCGAGCATAGGCTCGAAATATAAGTGATCAGCGCGGTCCCTGCCATGCCGCCCGTTATGTTTTCGGCGGTGACACACAAAGCCAGATAGCCGATGTGATGTCCACCCACAGCCTGCAGGACAAAAAACAGGTTCCCCGCCGACTGCAATATCCCACAAAGGATCAGCGAGCGGAGGATTCCGTACCGCGTCGTCA
>JBEKRG010000184.1:0-6804 GCA_049518955.1 Occallatibacter sp. | reverse complement strand
ATCGCCAACCGGACCCACGAGCGCTTCGACAGCCGCACGCTCCGCTTTGCTCGCGGAGTTCCACCAACCCTGCGTCGTGTCGTTATCGTGCGTGCCGGTGTAGGCCACGGTGTCCGCCGTAAACTTGTGCGGCAGATGCGTGTGCGCGGCTTTGTCGCTGAATCCGAACTGCAATACCTTCATCCCCGGCATTTTCAGTTCCTGCCGCAGCGCGTCGACTTCCGGTGTGATGAGGCCAAGGTCTTCGGCCACCAGCGGCAGCGGTCCCAGCGACGCTTCAAGCGCGCGAAACAGCTCCAACCCAGGCGCCTTGGTCCACTTGCCGTTGACCGCGGTCTCTTCCGCGGCGGGAATCGCCCAATAAGCTTCGAATCCGCGAAAGTGGTCGAGGCGCACAATGTCATAGAGATCCACGGAGCGGCGAATGCGATCGACCCACCAATCAAACCGAATTCCGTTTGCGTTGGGCGCGGCCAGCACGTCCCATCGATAAAGCGGGTTGCCCCAGCGCTGGCCGGTCAGCGAAAAGTAGTCGGGCGGAACACCGGCGATGCGTATGGGCTTCAGGTTGTCGTCAAGCTCGAAGATTCCGCGATGAACCCATACGTCGGCCGAATCCATATTCACGAAAATTGCTACGTCGCCAAGGATTCGGATTGCGTTTTCATCCGCCGCGTCCCGCAGTTGTTCCCATTGCAGGGCGAATGCAAACTGCAGCACTCGCTCGATGGCGACCGCGCGAACGTGATCCGCTTCAGCCTGCGCCAATGCCTGCGGATCGCGCCGCCGCAACGGTTCCGGCCATTCGGTCCACGCGCCCGTTTTGAACTCGCGGCGCAGCACGGCGTAAAGCGCATAGTCGTTGAGCCAGGCTGCCTCATCGCGGCAAAATGCCTCAAAATCGGCCCACTGGTCGGCCAGTACCGGCGAGTCGAGTCCGCGATCGAGAAAATTCCCCGCAGCTTCGTGAAGCAACGGCAGCTTCCGCGCGTCGACCTCATCGAAGTTGACAGAGCCGGAGCGGCCGGCGAGCCCAGCAATGCGCGCGCCATCGATCCATCCCCAGTCGGCGAGAAACTCCAGGCTGATGAGCGATGGATTTCCAGCGAACGCCGATGACCCGGCGTAGGGCGAATTGCCGTATCCCGTGGGACACAATGGCAAAACCTGCCATACATGCTGCTTGGCGCGCGCGAGAAAGCTCACAAACTCATGCGCCGCGGGACCCAGGTCGCCGATGCCGCCGTAGGATGGCAATGAGCTCACGTGCAGCAAAACGCCGGATGAACGTTGGAACTCCATGAAGCAATTATTGCAAGTGGGTCGCCGGACGCCGGAAGTCAGCCGCATTTGAGACAATGTTGGGCGTGTTCCCGCACAGGTTTTTGTTGCGATCAACCGAACGAGGTGGCCCTCCTTTGTCGAAGAATCGTTTGCACCGCTTTTGCCTCTGTATCTCTGCCCTGGTTTCGATTTCATTCGTGCTCTCGTCTCAGGCCGTCGCGGCCGCGCCGCTTCCGCAGCCTGTAACGCTCGGCTCAGGCTGGCAGTTGCAGGACGTCGCAAAAGTGCCGCAACCGGGCGCGCAAGTCTCGTCCGCGGCCTTCGACACCAATGGCTGGTACGCGGCCACCGTTCCGAGCACGATTTTGACGACTCTGGTCAACGATCACGTTTATCCCGAACCGCTCTACGGCGAAAACGAGCGTCCCGAGATCATTCCCGAAAGCCTTGTCCACACTTCGTATTGGTACCGGGCGGTTGTTCACATTCCCAGCGCTTACAAAGATCGCCACGTGTGGCTGAACTTTGACGGCATTAACTACTCCGCCGAAGTCTGGGTAAACGGCGCGCAGGTTGGCACGATGCGCGGAGCGTTTATTCGCGGCAACTTCGACGTGACCGCGCAAGTGAAACCCGGCGAGCCTGCCGTCGTTGCTGTGCTCGTGACTCCGGAGCCGCATCCCGGCGTCGCTCACGAACACACGCTCCGCAACGGTGTCGGCCAGAACGGCGGTATCACGGCGCTCGATGGTCCTACATTTCTGTCGACTCTCGGCTGGGACTGGCTCGATGCCGTGCGCGATCGCGATACCGGCATTTGGCAAAAGGTGTTTCTCTCCGCCACTGGCCCAGTGCAGTTGAAAGATCCGTTTGTCACAACCGATCTGCCGCTGCCCAGGACCGATTCATCCGACGTGACGGTCGAGACAACTGTTGAGAACGTGAGCGATCAGCCGGTGGCGGGCGAAGTCCGCGGCACGATCGGGAGCATTATATTCGAGCGTCAGGTCACACTTGCGCCGAACAGTTCTCAGCAAATTGCTTTCGACGCGAAGAGCACTCCGGCGCTGCATCTGGAGCATCCGCGCCTGTGGTGGCCGAACGGCTACGGTGCGCAGCCGATGTACAACCTGCATCTTGAATTCCAAACCGGCACCGTGATTTCCGACGAACAGAATGTGGAATTCGGCGTGAGAAAGATCAGCTATTCCGTTCCCGGCACCGACACGCTCACGGTCTCCGTGAACGGCGTGCTCATTTTCATTCGCGGGGGCGACTGGGGCCTCGACGAGGCGTTGAAGCGCATTCCGCGCGAGCGGCTCGACACCGAGATTCGGCTGCATAAGCTGGCCAACCTCAATCTGATTCGCAACTGGGTGGGGCAGAGCACCGGCGAAGATTTCTACGAGCTGTGCGACAAGTACGGGCTGCTGGTATGGGACGAATTTTTCCAGCCCAATCCGCTCGACGGCCCCAACCCCACCGATGTTCCCACTTACGTCGCCAATGTGCGCGACAAGGTTCTGCGCTACCGCAACCACCCTTCGATCCTTTTGTGGTGCGCGCGCAATGAGGGCGACCCTCCGCCGGAGATTGACGCCGATCTGCGCACGCTGCTCGCCGAGGTCGATCCCACACGAATCTACTGGCCGAATTCTACCGATGGGCCGGGCGTACGTTCTCACGGGCCGTACTTTTGGCGCGCGCCGCGCGAGTTCTACACCGTCACCGACGATTTTTTCAAGACTGAAACCGGGAGCGCCTCGATCCCCACGCTTGAATCCATCCGCGGCATGATGCCCGAGAAAGATTGGGAGACGATCGACGATGACTGGGCCGCTCACGACCTGGCAAAGGGGAACCAGCATGGCGATCTGTATCCGCTCATCCTCGCCGGGCGCTATGGAAAGATCGCGAACCTCGCCGACTTTGTGCGCAAGTCGCAATTGGCAAACTACGAAGCATTCCGCGCCATGTACGAGGGCCGTAACGCTCTGCTTTTCCATCCAACAACCGCCGTCATCACGTGGATGAGCAATCCCGCGCAGCCCAGCTTTGTTTGGCAGATCTACCACTACGACCTGGAGCCGATGTCTTCCTACTTCGCCGTGATGCATGCTTCAGAGCTCGAGCACATCCAGTTCAACGAGGCCACCAACGACGTGCAGGTCATCAATAACAAGCCGGAGGCCATGGCGAATCTGCATGCACACGTTGCGGTCTACAATCTCGATGGGTCGCTCGCGTACGAGCACGAGACTCAACTCAACGCCGCTCCCGATGTTGCCACCGATCTAGGCCCAATCGATTTTCCGGCGACGGTTTCGCCCGTCCATTTCATCAAGCTCGATTTGCGCGACGCCGCGGGCCAATTGCTCTCAAGCAATTTCTATTGGCGCGCTCAGGCCGCCGACCCCGACAACCTTGCAGCTCTGAACCAATTGCCCATGGTCAAGTTGACCGGAACCGTGGAATCGCCGAAAGAAAACACGCTCGGCCAACGCAGGCTGCGCATTATTCTGCATAACCCCACCAGCAACATCGCGCTGATGGCTCATGTGCAACTGCGCAGAAAGTCCGGCGAGCGCGTGTTGCCCGTTTTCTACAGCGACAATTACATCTCGCTTGTGCCCGGCGAAACCAAGTCCATCGAGATGGAAGCCGCGGCAAGCGAATTCAAGGGTGAGGCTGCGCTGATCATGGTCGACGGATGGAATGTGACGGTGGCGCCGGCCGCATTTCCGGCCGCATCGATCAAACCCAACCTCGACGCACAACCGGATCGCTGGCCCGCGACGGGGCTGCCCTTCGCAACCACCGGGCTGCGATAACAGCCGGAGCAGGCACAAACAGAAAGCCCACAACCGATACGGTTGCGGGCTTTTCGTTTTGCATCTGATTCGTGTTTACGTGCCTGGCGCTTGCGGTCCCTTCGGCTTGGCGTTGATGACGACGAGCTTGCGTTTCTTGTAGTCGTTCCATGTGTTGCTCACGAATACGCTGAACGCCTCATTGCGGCGCTGGTCCACAAGCTCCTCGCGCGCCTGGTCAAGATTCTTCGCGATCTCGTCCGGGGTCGGCGCCTGTTTGTCGTCGATCTTCACCACTACGCCAGTGCGGCCGGCGTTGATGGGGCCACTGATCGCACCCACACTCATGTCAAAGAGCTGCGGCGCCACCTGGCCTACCTCTCCAAAATCGGGCACCTGTCCGCTTTCGCCCACCAGGTCGCTGGTCTTGACGGTCGCGCCCACGGCCTTGGCCGCCTTGGCCAGATCCTTGGTTGCCTGCGCCTGATCGGCGAGTTGCTTTGTCTTCAGGCTCAGCAACGCCGGGAGTTGCTCCTGGCGATAGTCGTCGAGCACGTGGCTCTTCCAGTCGGCAAACGCGGGTGCGTGTGCCGGAACGATCCCCGTCACCTGGAAGACCGCATAGCCCTCGCCGGTGGTCGCCGATTGCGGCGGGTCGCCCTGTTTGGCCTGGAATGCCTTGGCCAGAATCTGCGCGCTATCGGGCAGGGCTGCAATCACGCCGCCGCTCGCCACCGGATCGGTGGTCACCAGATCGAGGTGGTGCGCCGCGGCCGTTTTCTCCAGGCCATTCCTACCTGCCTCGCTGGTCAACAGCTGCGCATAGTTGTCCTCGGCCGCTGCCTGGGCCTGGCGCGTCAGCGTTGCAACAATGCTCGCCTGCACGTCGCTCAGCGGCTGCGTATGCGCGGTCTGCCGTTCTTCAACCTGCACAATGTGATAGCCGAAGTTGGTTTTCACAATGTCGATCTCGCCAATCTTCTGCGTGAAGATCGCATTGTCGAACGCGGGCACCATCTTGCCCCGCTGCGCAAATCCCAGTTCGCCGCCGGTGTCCTTGCTGCCCGGATCGTCGGAGTACTTCTTCGCGAGATCGGTCCAGCTTCCACCGGCCTGGAGCAGCTTGAGAACCATCTGCGCCTTGGCCTTAGCCGCGGCATCGGTTGCGGCATTGGCGTTGGGCGGCACGCTGATGAGGATGTGGCGCGACTTGGCCTGTTCCGGCACGGAATATTCAGCGGCATGCTCGTTGTAATATTGCTGCACAGCCTGCTGGCTCGGCGGCTGGACGCCTCCGGGAATCTGGCTGTCAGTGAACGCGAAGTACGTGATCTTGCGCTCCTCGGGCACCGCCTGCGCGTACCGCGCCGCGTTGCTCTTGAAGAATGCTTCGAGCTCGCTGTCAGGGGGATTGATTGTCTTCCGCAGATCGTCCGAGGCAATCACCGCGTAATCGAACTTGATCTTGATGTTCTGCTTCAGGTAGGTGTCGCGCACTTCCTTATCGCTGACCGTGACCCCGGCGGTGATAAATGCCTGCAACCGCTGGATCGTAATCTGGTCCTTGATCTGGTCCTCGAAATCCGTTACGGATTCGTGCAGGCGCTCGTCAATCAGCTGCTTATAGGCGTCTTCGCCAATGAATTTGCCGTCGGGGTAAAGCACTTCTGCTGTAGGCCCCGTTCGCAGCCACTTGCGCACGTCATCGTCGGTCACGTAGAAGCCCAGCTTGTGCGCCTCTTCAAGCAGCACCTTCTGCTGCACCAGTTGCTGGCCCACCTGCTGCTCAAAAAGCTGCACGATCATGGGATTGCTGGCGTATTGCGGATCGCGCTGCTGCAGCTGGTTCTCGGTGATCTGCTCCACGCGCGCCTGGGTGATGCTGTCGCCGGACGAAAGAAAGCGGCTATACCAATGCGGATAAACAACAGCGTATGTGTCGGGCGATGAGGAGCCCATGCCGCCGAGGCCGGGAATAAGGTACAACACCATGGTGACGGAGGCCGCGCCGATGATGACCACGATCAGCGCCTTGACCATGCGATTGTCTGTTTGCAGAAAACGAATCATGGATGGACTTCAACCCTCTGAGCGCGGCAAGCCTGGCCTGCGGGCGGCAGCATGGTTTGCTGCAATGCGCGGCGCGCCTGCGTATGCGCGATTCTCGCTGAATGCGACTCTGTCATTATAGACGACGGCGTGCAGCTGCCTGCGGGCGACGAATTGCCGCAACGAAGCGCGAAACGGGCCCAACGCACAGCGGGCATCCCGCAAGAGCAGGATGCCCGTTTGTGATCCTGAAACCTGACCCCGGTCCCTGGCTCTCTTAACGCCAGTAGTACACTCCGCCAACCAGAAAGTACGGCCGGTAGTAAACCGGCGGATACGGGTAGACGTAGCCGGAATAGTAGCCGTAGTGCGGGCCGTAGCCGTAGGGTCCGCGCCGATAGAGGCTGGGGCCGCCGGGATACAGTCCCTCGGCCAGTCGCGCTGCTTCCTGCGGGCTCACAGGGTTTACCGTGAGCGGCGCAGCGATGTGGAAAGTAACGAGAGCCTCTGCGGGAATCCAGACGCGCGGTCCCCCTGAAGCTGCCGAAGCGGCTGTACCTCCGGCCGCACCAGCCCCAGCGCCGATGGCGCAGCCTGGGCCGCGGCCGATCGCGCAGCCAATGATGGCGCCAATAATGGCTCCGCCAACTGCATTGTTCAC
>JBEKRG010000183.1:0-6824 GCA_049518955.1 Occallatibacter sp. | reverse complement strand
GTGCCCTTCATCGGCGGCGGCCTGGTGCATCTCCTTCTCGGTGGTCCCATCATTGCAGGGGCCACGCTTTCGCGCTTCTTCGCGTTCCACGTCTTCGTCATTCCGGGCCTCATGCTGCTCTTCGTCTTCGTGCACGTGTGGATGGTCCTCAAGCTTGGTATCAACGAATGGCCGATGCCTGGGCGCCTCGTCCAGCGCGCAACTTATCTCGACGACTACAAGCGCCTCACTCACGAGGATGGCATTCCCTTCATCCCTGGCGCATTCTGGAAGGACCTCGTTTTCTCCGGCGCGATTCTGGCTGCTGTCGCCGTCTGCGCCTTTGTCTTCGGACCCTATGGCCCCAGTGGTCAGCCCGATCCGTCGATCATTCAAACCGTTCCCAAGCCGGACTTCTCATTCCTCTGGATCTACACGGTGCTCTCCTATCTCCCGCCGGAGATGGAGACGCCATTCATTCTGATCGCGCCGCTTCTCGCGATTGCCGGCTTGCTCGCGCTCCCGTTCTTTGCCGCGGAAGGCGAGAAGAGCTGGCATCGCCGCCCTGTTGCGGTGCTCACTGTCTCCACCATCGCAGTTTGTTGGGGCGTGCTCACGCATCTGGGGACCACGACGCCGTGGAGCCCGCACATGAGCGCGTGGAGCAGCGATCCAATTCCTGTGCACCATCTGCAATCTGCCACGCCGCTCGTGCGGCAGGGCGCAGTCGTTTTCCAGGCCAAGCAGTGCCGCAACTGCCACTCCATCGGCGGCGCTGGCGGCGAGCGCGGCCCTGCGCTCGATGACGTGGCCACCCGCATGACCATTGACCAGATGCGCTTCAAGGTGGTCACCGGCGGCGGCAACATGCCCGCCTACGGCAAGAATCTTTCACCCGCGGAGATTGAGGGGCTGGTTAGTTTTCTCGAAACGCTGCATCCGGCCAACGAGCCCCCCGCATATGACGCTTCGCGGCGTGCGGTAGACGGCGAACAGCCGCCCGCAAACTCCGCTCCCCAACCGAACCCGCCCGCATCCGGAAACTCCGGCCGATGACAGTTTCATGACCGACTCGACCGCCATCGTCGACCTCTTCACCCGCTGGGACATTCCCTGGGCCGTCACTACTGCGCTTGCACTCACGGCGCTCATCTACATGCGCGGCTGGCTTCTGATTCGCCGCACGCGCCCGGCCCAGTTCCCTGCCTGGCGCCTCGCAGCGTTTGTCGGCGGCATCGTTGCTCTCTTCGTCGCCGTCGCCTCGCCGCTCGACACCTTCAGCGAGTCGCTCCTCTTCATGCACATGGCGCAGCACTTTGTGCTCATGTCCATTGCGCCGCCGCTCATTGTCCTGGGCGCGCCCGTGGTTCCCATGCTGCGAGGCCTTCCCCGCTTCACGATCCGAAGACTCCTTCGTCCGCTCTTTGTCTCGCGCTTCGTTCATCGCGCCGGCGCGTTCCTCACGCGTCCGCGCGTTGCCTGGATAGCCATGAACGCCGCCTACATCGGCTGGCACATTCCCCGCCCCTACGAATTCGCGCTCGCCTCGGAGAACTGGCACAACTTCGAGCACGCCTGCTTCTTCTTCACCAATCTCATGTTCTGGTGGCCGATCGTTCAGCCGTGGCCGAGCCGCCCGCTGCGCTCGCGCTGGATCCTGATTCCTTATCTCCTGCTTGCCGACGTGGTCAACACGGGGGTCTCGGCCTTCCTCTGCTTCGCCGGCCGCCTGCTCTATCCGAGTTATGCCCTGGTTCCGCGGCCTTTCGGCTTTGGCGCGCTTGAAGACCAGGTTGCCGCGGGTGCTTTCATGTGGGTCTGCGGGTCGATGATCTATCTGATCCCCGCGGTCGCTATCGTCGCGCAGCTTCTCTCATCCCGCACCAGTGTGGCACGCGCAGTTCAGTCGCTCCACGAACACGAAGCCTGAGCGGCCTCAGAGCGGGTAGGATTCCAGCTCAATGCACCTACGAGCAACCGTGCGGCTCAACGCCACCACATCGACCGGCGTCGATCGCGCCAGCCGGCGCAGAATCGCCAACTGCGTGCTCAGCGCGTCGCCTTCGCTCGTTGCCGCGAGCACTCGCCGCGCCGCCTGCTCGGCCAGCGCCATCGATTCTTCGGCCAGCAATCCCGTCATCGCCGCCGCGACCTCTGCCGAGCTGCGTCCTGAGCGTGCGATTTTCTGTGCTCGCACCAGTGCCGACTCGAGTGCGAAAACCTGGCTGATCATGTCTGCGAGGTCTGCCATGATCTCCTGCTGCTCTTCAAGCGCCGTCATGAATCGCTGGCTGGCTACGCCCGCCGCGAACAGCGCTGTCTTCTTTACCGCTGCCAGCACCGCCGCCTCATGCGCCAGCGGCTGGCCCGCATCGGCATCGCCGCCGAACGCGGGCGGCTCCGTCACTTCGTCCATCACACGCTTGATTGCCGCGAGGAGCGGCAGCTTTCCGCTCATCGCGCGTTTCATCATCCATCCCGTAATGATGAGTCGATTGATTTCGTTCGTTCCTTCGAAGATTCGATTGATCCGCGCGTCGCGGTACGTCCGCTCCGCCGGATAGTCTTCGACGTAGCCGTATCCCCCCATCGTGGCGATCAGCTCGTCCGCCACCAGCGTGAGCATCTCCGAGCCATAGACCTTCAAAATGGAGCACTCCACCGCGTACTCCTCAATCTTGCTCGGAACGTCGATACTCTGGCCCAGCGGCCTGCCGCCCTTTTCGGTCTGCGCGCCATCGAGCTTCGCGTCTATCAGGCCTGCCGTTCGATAGGCCATGCTCTCAGCCGCATAGAGATGCGCTGCCGACGACGATATCTTGCGCTGAATCAATCCAAAATCGGCGATCGCTTTGCCGAACGCCTTGCGCTCCTTGGCGTAGAGAATCATCCGCGCGAGCGCGTGCCGCGCTCCGCCAATGCACGCCACTCCCAGCTTGAAGCGGCCCACGTTCAGCACATTAAATGCAATGCGATGGCCCTTGCCGGCCTCGCCCAGCAGATTCTTTTTGGGAATCTTGCAATCCTGCAAAGCCAGCGGGCAGGTCGACGAGCCACGAATTCCCAACTTGTGCTCTTCTGGCCCCACAGTCAGGCCAGGCGTTCCGCGCTCAATTAAGAACGCAGAAAACCTCTCGCCGTCAATCTTCGCGAAAACCGTGTACAAGTCCGCGATGCCGCCATTTGTGAGCCACTGCTTCTCGCCGTTCAAAACGTAGTGCGCACCGTCAGACGAAAGCACAGCGCGGGTGCGGATATTCATGGCGTCCGATCCCGAGCTGGCCTCGGACAATCCATACGCGCCGATCCACTCGCAGGTCGCGAGTTTCGGCAGGTAGCGCTGCTTCTGTTCCTCGGTTCCGTACCAGACCAGCGGCAGCGTTGCAATGCCGATGTGTGCGCCAAACGCCGTCGAAAAGCTGGCCAGCACCGAGATGTGGTCGGTGATGAGCGTCGAGCTCACCTTGTCCATTCCCAGTCCGCCGTATTCCTCGGGAATATCGATCGCGGTGAACCCAAGCTCGGCAGCCTTTCGCAAGACCGCCAGCATTGCGCCCGGCTCTTTGGCCTCGATCGCCGCAACGCGCGGCAGAATCTCCTCGCGCGCGAACTGCTCTGCGGTCGCCGCGATCTGCCCTTGCTCCTCATTCAGGTCTTCAGGGGTGAAGATTTCAAGCGGCGTGCGCGACTCGACGAAAAAGCTGCCGCCCGCAGCGGCAGCAATGGGAGATGCGGTGACGGCGTCCATTGGCTCGAGGGGTCTCCTTGCAATACCGCCCGGAAGGCTAGCCTAATGCGCCAACCTTACGCCAGCACCTCAAGTTTTCGCAACTTGCAGTCACCGAGTCGCTTCGAACAGGAACCACGCTCGCCGCTCCGCCTCGTCGATCCAAACTTCGATCAAGCTGGTCGTTGCGTAGTCGTTGGCATCGGACGCGACTTGGTGTGCCTCGCGGAGGCTCTTCACCAGCGATCTGTTGTCGGCCCCGAGTTCCTCCAGCATGCCGTGCGCCGGAACAAACTCGTAGTCGTTGTCCTTAATGCGCTGCAACCGCGCAATCTGCCCGATGGAGCGAATTGTCTGCCCGCCAATCTTGCGCACGCGCTCGGCTATGTCGTCGCTGATTTTGAAAATCTGATCGGCCTGCTCGTCGAGCAGCAGGTGATAATCGCGAAAATGCGGGCCGCTCATGTGCCAATGGAAATTCTTGGTCTTGATGTAAAGGGCAAAAACGTCGGCCAGAAGGGCATTGAGCGCATCCGTCAATTCCTTCACCTGCTCAGACGTGAAGTCATCCGGACTGCTTGTCTTGGCTGCCTTGTTTGATTGGGCTGTGTGGCTTGGCATCTGATCTCCTTGGCGCGAGCGTAGGCTGGAACCCGATGAAGTGTAGAGCCGATGCGGATCCGCTTTGTATCCCGCGTAGCTGCTTTGATGCCACAAAAAGGCTGCGGGTTCTGTGAAAAACCCTCGCTGCGATTGAAAAACTGTGGAGAATTTCACAGATGCAAAACGGGCGCCATCACTTCAACGGCCCCCGCATCGCTATCGATCTTTTCGAACCAGGTTGCTAGACCTTCACCGCCGGATGCGCCGCGTAATGCAGCAGTACGGCCACGGCGCAGCTTACAAGCCGCGTTTCCGCGGAGTCCGCGCGGCTCGTCAGAATCGTCGGTACCCTCGCGCCCAGCACGATCCCGGCCAGTTGCGCTCCGCCCAGGTACTCGAGCTGCTTGGCCAGCATGTTGCCGCTTTCGAGATCCGGAACAACAAGAATGTCGGCCTGGCCGGTCACTGGCGACACCAGCTTCTTGATCTGCGCCGCCTTCTGGCTTACCGCGGTATCGAAGGCCAGCGGCCCGTCGAGAATCCCGCCCGTGATCTGGCCGCGATCGGCCATTTTGCATAGTGCCGCGGCGTCGAGCGTGGATTGGATCTTGGGGTTCACGGTCTCCACCGCCGAAAGCAGCGCTACCTTCGGCTCCGGAATTCCCAGCGCGTGCGCCAGGTCAATGGCGTTCTGCACAATGTGAATCTTGTCTTCCAGGTCCGGCGTAATGTTGATGGCCGCATCGGTGATCAGCAGTGTCCGCGCGTAAGCGGGCGTGTCCATGATGAATACGTGCGAAATGCGCCGCGCCGTGCGCAACCCGGTATCGCGTTGCATGGCGGGTTTCAACAGCTCGTCGGTATGGAGGCTGCCTTTCATCAGAGCCTGCGCGTTCCCTGCGCGGCACATCACCACGGCAGCCTCGGCGGCCTGCGCCTCGGTTTCGGCTTCGACGATCGGAAATCCGCTGATGTCGGCGCCGATTTTTGCCGCCAGCGCCATCATTGCTTTTTCAGGACCGATAAGCGTGGGTTCGATAAGGCCGGCGGCCGCGGCTTCGACCGCGCCGCTCAGAGCCACTTCAGTAAGAGGCCACACCACCGCCGTCGTGATCGCCGGAAGATTCTTGCAGCGATCAATGAACTTGTGAAAAACGTGATAGTCCGGCGGATGGCCGACAAGCGGGTCAACGGCAACGGCTTCAGCCAACGTGGCAAGGTCGCTCATAGATTGCTTCTCCCGGCCGGCGATACCGACAACTTGCCGGCCTTACTCAATAATTGTCGCGTGCATTCCGCGATCCGCGTGTGCCTTCGATCACACTTCGGGGTGGAGTCTCTGCATGTGGTACCGATCGTCCGCAAACACCCCTTTTCCGTGGGGCCTGACGGCCTCTCCCGCTCGCTTTCCCGAATCGCGATTCGCCGCTTTTTTGGCGGCGATTCACGCCCCGTTCGACCCGTTGACTCGCCGCGAAATTCGAGCCTATACTCGGGGATACCGGGCCTTCCCCCCAAGCCATCAACGGTGAACGGCGTCCCCCTGACGCCGATATCGATAAAGGAGAGTCTTATGAAAAGACTTCTCGTGATCGCCCTTGGTGCTCTGCTTTTCTGCGGAGTTTTGGTGCCCACGTCCTCAGCCCAGGTTTCTCAGATCACCAACGCGCTATCGGGTAAGGGAAAAAAGCAGACCGACCCGAACGACATCAGCAACGTCGACAAGGACAAGATTGCCCGGATCGAGCAGATGCCTGAAGTGGCCGACGCCATTCAGCAGGAATGGGATACGCTGCGCAGAAACGATATGCAGCTCGCCTATGGAATCAACCTGACAGAGAACATGGGATTGTCCCAGGACGCCGCTTCCGGCGACTCCTTTGACCGGCAGCGCCTCTATGCCAATCCCGTTGTGCAGAGCTACGTCAACCACATCGGGCAAAGACTCGTTCCGAAGAACTCGGCCAACGTATATACATTCCGCGTCCTGTACGATCCCATCCCCAAGGCGCTGACTCTTTCAACGGGAACCATCTACCTTTCTACGGGTTTGGTTTCCATGCTCGACAGCGAATCGGAGTTGTCCTACGTCCTGGCGCACGAAATCGCGCACGTTGAGCTGAGGCAGGCTTACCTGCGCATTCGCGACAAGCATGTGGCAGAGGAACTGGCGAAAGAAAAGGCCGAGAAGGAAAAGGTCATCAGCGACGTCGGCTCCATGGTCATGGGAGCTGGATTGGGAGGCGCCATGATCCCGCTTCGCCTGGGAGGTCTGCTCGGCGGCACCGCCGGCCTGGCGACGGGAATGGAAGTGGGCCACTACTTTATTCATCCCCAGATTGAACCGGTGCTCTGGGCCTCGAAAGAAGAAGACGATGCCGACGATATGGCGGTGAATCTGATGCTTGAACAGGGCTACGACCCGCGCGAAGTCGCTCGCCTGTTCGCTTCGCTCAATCAGGTTGTTACAGCGGACTCGCGTATGGGACTCGGTTTCATGGGCAGCGCGCCGCGC
>JBEKRG010000182.1:0-6989 GCA_049518955.1 Occallatibacter sp. | reverse complement strand
AGCTGCACTTCAATCTGCGACTGGTTCCCAACGTCGAGATGAATCCGCGCACTGACCCACGTAGCAAAGCGGTCGGACCGCACCTCGACCCGGTAGTCGCCGACAAACAACTCCTGAAACGAGAACTCGCCGTTACCATCCGAGCGCTGCTCATGCTTCTGTCCCGTGTCATTCGAAGTGACCACAACATCGGCGTTCGGCACAACAGCGTGGGTCGCGTCGGTGACGACACCACGCAAAGAGGCCGTTGCGCTTTGACCGAGGGCAGCGTGGGAGACCAGCGCAAGAATCGACACAATACCTAGACAGAACACAATACGCTTCATAACGAACCCCGATCTTGACGAAAGATTTGGCGGTAACGGGAAAACATAACAGGTACAACGTCTTTCGCACATCGGTCAAAGGGTGGAAATTAATGCCCATCTTGGGTGGTATGTACGCGGAGCGGGGCGCGATTCCTCGGCCCGAATGCGATCAGTCCTGATCGGCCGGCCAGTATTCCGGGATCACTTCGCAACTCAGAGCCTCGACTGTGGCATACAGGCCGAGTCACTCGGCGACTCTGGATAGGAATGGTTCGGCTCTAGCAACCGTCGCCGACCTGCACAGTCCGTCCCTGGCTCTCGAAGTTCGTTTAGCATTCAGGACCGGAATGATTCTTTGATTATTTTTAGATTCTCGATGTGAGTACGACCAGAACGGCGTAAGCTCTACACACCCAATTATTCACGCGATTACAGGAAGCGCCTTCTGTGGCGCTTTCATTTTTGGGGCTGGGCCACAAGCATCCAGCCAGAGGAGGTGAGGTATGGCCGCAACAAAGTTTACGGAAGCCGAGCGCGAGAAGCTCTTCGCGCAGCTCGAAGCGCCGTTCGATCCGGCGCTGATCAAGTGGCGCGTGATGCGCACCTTCGACAATGGTCGGAGCGGCGTCATTCTGCCCTTCGCCGATCCGCGCGCCTACACAGACAGGCTCAACGATCTCTTCACGCCGTCGGGATGGACGCGCGAGTACACGATCTCGACCGTTCCGTCGCTGTGCCGCATGGAGCGGGGCAAGGCGATCGTGACCAGCAAGGTGCTGGTCGCCACCGCCGTGACGATCACGCGAATGGGCAGCCACACCGGCACCGGCGAGGAGTGGGCTGACCGCGAAAACGCTGTCACGGCGGCGGACGCCCAGGCCTTCAAGCGGGCCTGTAGCTGTTTTGGGCTGGGCCGCTACCTCTACCGCTTCGGAGAGACCCGAGTGCGGCTGAATTCCCGTGGTGAGCCGATGGCAATCCCCACCCTGCCCGAGTGGGCGCTGCCGCCGGGCATGACCATGGCTCAGGCGAACGGCCTGGCCGGCGATACACGCGGCCCGGTCGATCAGCGGCTGACTGCCGAGATCGAGGGCTTTCGCGGGACGCTGGGCGAGCCGATCTACGGGGAGATTCTGCGCCGAGCCGGGCACAGCGCCGACGCGCGCACGATTCCGAACGCCGAGAGGCAGAAGCAGACCGTCGAGTGGATGCAGGCCGCGGCGCGCGGTTTCGAGCGACTGCGTCATCTGGCCGAGATGGCGGGCGACGCACAGTTCTTCACCGTGACGGAGCGCTTCAAGATCGCGTCGGTCACCGACCTGCCGAGCCTGGCGGCGTTGAAGCAACTGGTCGAGGATCTCGAGTCCGTGGCCAACCAGCAGGTCGCCTAGCGGGCGGGGCCAGTTCATGGCTTTGCGCCAGGAGGAAATCATGGGAGAGATCAGCATTCTGCGTCCGCGGCGCAACCTCGTCAGTATTCCGGTTGTCGAAGCCGTCTACTGCGAGAGTTGCGCCTCGGTCTCGAACTCAAGCGGGGGATGTTGCGCCCTGTGTGGCAACATCTCCGTTTGGCCGCTGGCCGAGTTGGTGCCGCATCCGCCGATGGGGCCGCACTCCGGCTCGGTATCGGCTCGGCACTTCGCACCCATTCTGCAAATCGAAGTGACCAGAGCGGCGTAGTGGACCCGACAGGGTACGCTGCTCATCGCCATTTGTGGAAGCTCAATCAGGAGGTCCGCCATGGACACACCAGAACTTTCCAGGCCCGCCCTGTTCGCCCACAGGGAGGCGCTCCGGCTTCCCGCCTCAAAGGTCGTCGAGAAGCTGGTTGAGATCGTTGGGCGGAAACTGACCGCGTATATCGGCGGCGTCAAGGACGCGCGGGCTGTCGATCGTTGGATCGGCGGAGGCGAGATCTACGGCGACGCTGAGAACCGGTTGCGGTTTGCGTTTCAGGTGGCGCGCGCCTTGAGCGAGCACGATTCGCCCGCCGTTGTACAGGCTTGGCTGACGGGCGTAAATCCGGAACTGGGAGACAGAGTGCCGCTGCGTCTGATGCGCGAGAATGAAATTGATGAGGTGGCGCCAGCCATTCTGAGCGCAGCCCGCGCATTTCTTGCTGGAGGATAAGCCCGCGAAGATGATGTCCTTGAAATGGCAATCAACTTCCGATCGGGCGAAAATTCCGGCATTCCTCAATCTTGGATCCTGCGGCATTTTTCGTTACCGATGCCAGCGTCTATTGACCAGCGGACCTGCAATCAGCATTCTCAGAATTATCGACGGGCTATTTTCAGCCGAGGCCAACTCTCGCAGAAATCAAGGACAGAGTCGGTTCGCAGCCTCGGACGCTCCCTTCTATCAATTTCAGGTCTCCAGGCGTTGCTTGGCCGCAATTGGAGTGAGAACAAGCAAGCTGTGAAGCACGCGGTTCGAAGTGTATTCATTGAAGCCTTGGGTTGGGATGAGCCCATGCGCAAGATCATTGCGCAAGTTTGCTCCTCTCCGATCGATATAAAGCAATGTGAGATACCGCCAGACGTCCTCGGGCAACACTTCTCGTATCCTAGGCTCCTCAAGAATGTTGTTCATGCTTTTCACGTCCGTGATGCCGGGGTGTCTGGGCACGCTCTTCACTGGCGGAACACCGATCAGCGGGAGAAGATTGCGAAGCACCCCCTCTATTTGTGGCACCAACAGATGGATTGCCTTCAAATGATCTCGTCCCAGATAAGCCGTGATTCCTTCATGCACGATCTGCCTGCGAGCCGCATCGAACACTGGGCACTCGAACAGGAACGAAGTGAGTTCCTCCGAGCTAGGCACAAACTGCTCCCTAATCTTCTCCAGAACCAAGTAGAGGAGGGGATCTGAAAAATTCATCAACTGATTCAACTGATAGTAGAGGTGCCCTTCGGGGTCATCCTCAACGCTCCCCAAATGTGCCTGGGGGCGTCCGTCTGCGCTTACGATCTCAATGGGCAGCATGCTTGCCAACGGCGCGATGCCCTTCTTGCTCTCAATCAGACTCTGTGCCTCACTCACCTTGGGAGTGAAATATGCAGCAACCCTTCGGAGGGTCACCTCGAGGGTTTCATCCGCTATCAAGAATGTGAGCAGAGCATCGACATCGTCCTTCTTAAATTCAACTGGGAGGGAATAGGTCTTCATCTCACCCGGAATCTTGGCATAGAGACCTTCCAGCTTGTTCCTGATTATCTCCGCGTCTGCCTTCAATCCTTCTTGTTCATATCGCTGTGCGACAGGTTCAAGCCAAGCGGTTGCGAGCACCGCCCCGGCGCCTTCCGCTATCGTTTGGAATGCTGCGCCGATGGATTTGAGCACTCGCTCGGCCTGTCCCGCATCGCCCGACTTCTTGTAGTGTTGAACTAGCCTTTCGCCAACGGCCTGGGCATTGAATGGGTCGAATTCGTTGCCCTCATCTCTCGTCAATAGCCTCTTTAGCATGTCTTCGAGGCCAGAGATCAGAGTCCCCATCTGTTCGTTAGTTACGAGGTCTGGGTGCTCATACAGCAAGTCAAACAGTGTGATCCAGACTCCAACGAACTTTGGAGACAGATTTGCATCGTAGAACCTGAGAATCGAGTCGACCGCCAACCTTGTCCGATTCTCATCACGAACGCTTATGGCTAGATCGAGTGCCCTGGCAAGCCAATGCGTTGCAAAAACTGGAATGGTGAATAATTTGTGATCGACAGCCGAGAGGTACGCATCAGAAGCCACCCTTGCCATTTGGTGATTTGGCTTCGCGCCACAGATCACTTTCGCTAGGTCCCATGCAGCGTCCGCGTAGCGTGCTTTCATTGAAGGATTACTAGTTTCTTCCGCCCGCCGCTCCCAGTGTTCGATAGTCTCCGCGCCAAGCGCTGAGATGTCCGGGATTACGACGTTGGGTTTTCCCTCTCCGCCGGAGAAGATCGCCATCGGACCAAAATGGGTTCCCCAAAAGCTTTCTTTCGATTTGTGAGCTTCGATTAAGAAGAAGACCGAGTGCTCCGCGAGGTAGGCTTTCCATTCTTCTTCTCCAAGATCGCCTCGCTTCGATTGTTCTTTTTGAAGGTTTTCCGCGATCTCGGTCACGCTGTGAGGGTCCGTCTTTAAGTCAAATGCTGCAAGAACAGCGCTAATCCATTCTGGAATCGTCATTTCTTAAGGTCCTACCTTTCTAGATCAGAGTTTCGCCGGGCATCATACTTGCGCGGCGATTCGCTGACACGCGCCCGATCACGGCGGATAGGTCCCGGCAAGTCGCGCACGTTTCCGGATTTCAGAGCGGCTCTGAGAATGCGACGGTCCACCAGGCAGTTTCTGGTTGATTGACACTCCCACACACATCTGGCGGAGATGATGCTGGTTCCCTCACGGGATTTCCTAGCGGCAGAACACTGTATAGGTTGCGGAATCGATTGTATTCTGCTCTGAAGCCAATCAAACAGCCTTTGCAGCCTTCTTCTTTGCCTTGGGCAGTGGCGCGACCGTGGCGTTCATGTTCGCTTTGGATGTGCCCTTCTTTGCAGCCCAACGCTTGATCTGCGCCTGCCGGACGCGCTCCCGCGCCTCTGCGCTCATCTTGTGGCGCTTCTTTGCCTTCTGAACCTTTGGAGCCACAGCAGTAGCAGCCTTCGCAGGTCGGCCTGGCTTACGTTTGGCGACAAATGCGCCCGATGTACTCAATAGAGCCTTGGCCTGTTTGAGGCAAGCAATCTCGGCGTCGATTGCAGAAACAATGTCTTTCACCATGGTGCGCTCAGCACCTCCCATCGAAGAATACACGACCCGATTTACAACCCAGAGTTTACTGCCCCAGGAGGGACCATGGCACGCAACGCGGCGCGGTTGAAGATGGGCTATTACCCGCTTCCGGAAAGCGAGGCCGTTCGGCTTCGCGCATTGCTTGAGTTTACCGGCCCGGCGTCGGTCATCGATCCCTGCGTCGGGCAAGGAACGGCGCTTGAAATCATCACGCAGAGCGCGGAGGTGCGCCGTTACGGCGTCGAACTCGACGCCGAACGGGCCGCCACTGCTCAGTCGAAAGGCATCGAGACCATTCAGGGTAATGCCTTCGACGCTGTCGCTAAACCAGAGTCCTTTTCGCTGCTCTACCTGAATCCGCCCTACGACTCCGAGATTGGTCAGGTTGCGAACAACCGCATGGAGCGGCTGTTTCTCGATCACACGTATCGCTGGCTTGCAATGGATGGCGTGCTGGCGATGGTCATTCCCTTCGAGCGGCTGATGGACTGCGCAGGCCTGTTGAGTTCGCACTTCACCGTGCTCAATGTCTTCCGCATGACCGACGAGGAATCGGTGCGCTTCCGGCAGATCGCCGTTCTCGGTGTGCGCTCGAACGTGCGCGGAGCAGCGGTGGATGCGAACAAGCGCCATTTGCAGCGAATTGCCCTCTACGGCAGCTATCAGGAGTTGCCGGAGTTGGCGCCTGACGCCTGCGAGCCATATCAAGTCCCTCCTTCAGACGAGACTGTTCTCAGCTATCGTGGCCTGCCATACGACTTGCTTGAAGACCTGCTGACGCATTCCGGGGCGTGGAAGCAGGTGATGCCGTTTCTTGCTCCCCATGAAGACGTGGCAACCGGGCGGCCGATCACGCCGCTGCATGGAGGCCATGTCGGGTTGCTATGCACCGCGGGCCTGTTGAATGGCGTCTTTGGCCAGGGCGACGACCGGCACATTGCGCGCTGGCGTTCGGTCAAGCACGTCACCACCTTCGTCGAGCACGACGAGGAAAACGAGATTGTCCATCACCGCGAGCGGTGGGCCAACGAACTGCGATTGGTTTACGCGGATGGAAAAACGCTGAAATTGACTGAAACGCCGATCCGGCAGGAGGAAGATGCCGATGCAGAATGCGCACCTGCGGCTCGGGCTGCTTGAGTATCACCGCATCACAGAGAAGACATCAACCAGAATTCGTGTGAGGGTTTCCTCCTATATAGGAGAGGATGAGCAGGCGCATCTCGTCGGCGTCTTCGGAAACGATTCCGACATTGGCGCCATTACCGCGGCAGTTCACGAGAAGGCATACTTTACGCTGACCTTTCCCGATGGTGCAATCAAGGAAATCGCGCTCGGCGAACACGCTTCGTGCTATCGCAGTTCGGTGATCCTGCCTGGGCGGAAACACCCCGTGCGGCATCTGGTGGCCATCTCTGAGCAGTTGCACTCGAATGGCAGCGCGGGCCGGACAATCCTTTCCCGCAAAGGTCACGCCGAGGCGTGGGCGTGGCTGTCCACATTCCTTGGCCTTCCGGCTGTGCCCGAGTGGGCAAAGCACGTCTGCGGGACTCTTGAAGCCGAAGGCCGCTTTCAGCCACTTCATGGCATCGGTTGCGAGCCTGTGTCGGTTACGGCCACAGCCGATGAGATGCTCGCCTGGATCGCATCGGCGCTGAAGTCCGGTGAGATCGCCTTCCCCGAAGAGAATGGGCCGATCAAGTGGCCGAAGCACATGCTGTTCGAGGCGTTGCGCCAGATTCCGGAGAAGGACGAACAATAGCTCCCCGCAGATTCGTATTCTGAGCAATTCCTGGCTTGATCCCACCCACAAGACCCGCCGTGAGGTTCATGCATGAGCCAAGAGAGCATCATCGATATTGCTTCGTACTTGCGTGCACACGCCTCGGAGCTTTCAGATCGTATTCT
>JBEKRG010000181.1:0-7197 GCA_049518955.1 Occallatibacter sp. | reverse complement strand
TCACCGCGTCCGTCGCGAAAGCGACTTACTTCAAACGACCCTATCGAAACTGTCCCGGCAGAAGATCCTGCCACAGGCAGCCCTCGTCGCGCCGCGACAGTCCCGATAGGGACCTAACGTTTCTCATTACTGATTCGCCTCAGTCTCAAACCCCGGGCACATTCGGGGGTGAATGAGCGCGTCGGTTTCATGGCGAAAATGAACATCGATTCTCACCCAGCGGCGCGCGGATTGATGAGCCTCGCGGGCTGTGGCGCGAAGTTAGCTCACAGGGTGCCAGAACCAGGAGAAACCGGGAGTTTCGCCTGCTTTGGAAGATCGGCGTTCTGTTTCATCAGTGCCTGAAACCGCGGGTCATCGGCCAGTTTCGAGGCAAGCCTGTGCACATCTTGGGAAGGACCGGAAGTGAACGCAGCCTTGAAGTCCCCAAATTCCTTTTCCCGATTCGCCTTGGCTTCCTGGAGAAGCTGCAGCGCCTCGGGTCCCCTATCCTGGTTCAAACATTCAATGGCTTTCTGGGTTTTGGAAAGCCGAAAAACCGGATACACGGGCGGACTGCAACTCTCCTGGACCGCAAACTCTGCATTCAAAAGGCCGCGCTCACCATCTCGGGCATAAGCGGCGGACAGCTTTGCCGTAACGTCCTTGAGCCATGGATCATTTCGAAGCTCGGCCGCCGCCTGCGATTCCTTCAAATAGGTCAGATAGTTTCGCTCATCAAATTCAGCCATCGCCAGATACAAGTGCGCTATGCTGAGCCGTGGTTCGGAGCGTATCGCATCTTTCTGGAGTGCGATTCCCTCTTCTTTTTTTCCGGTCAAGAAAAGCCTATCGCCCTTGGCTGCCAGAATAGAAGCTGAAGCAGGATCAAGCTCCTGTGCGTTGGCAATCTCCGAAAGGCACTCGGCGTACTTACCCTGACTCGCAAGAACGTTGGAGAGCCATAAGTGCGCCAGGGGATCCTTGGGATCAAGCTGGATCGCCAGATTGAGTTCCTTTTCTGCTTCGCCAAAGTTGCGGGCTCTCCACAACGCATATCCCAGCGCCCGATGCGCCTCTGACAAGGAGCCGTCCAGTTCCGCGGCTTTTCTGGCCGCCACCATGGCTCTGTCGCGAGCGTCGTCCTCCTGCCGGCTCCCGTAGATGAAGAGCATCTCGTAGGTGTCAGCCAGGCCGGCATAGGCAAGGGCGTCGTTCGGATTGTGAACGACTGCCTGCGTAAAGTCGTCGAGCGCATGATTCAGGCTGTTGGGGGTTCTTTGGTTCCACTCAAATCGGCCTTTGAGGTAGAGGTCGTGAGCCAGGCTTCCTTCGGCGTCTGAAACCGGAGTAACCACTTGCCGAATTGAGTTTGCCGGCCCAATTCCGGCGATAGCACGCAAGCGCCGCTGGACCCGATTACCGAATGGATGAGCAAAACTGGCGTAGATTCCGGCTCCGGCGAGCGCCGCTGCCATTCCAATTACAGCAAGCCTTACCTGGCGTGCGTTTCCCAGCCTGCCGGCTCGGCCGGCAATCTCACCTGCCCGCAGGTCAACCTTGCCCTGGCTCGCGGCTTCAGGCCTGGAGGCTCCAGTCTCAGTGCCGCCGGCTGTCTCCCGATCCCGGCTGGCCGAGTCGTCGGCGTCCAATTGACTGCCTTTGCCCTTCAGCCAATCCGCCAGTTCGTCCGAATAGGCAAACACCCCTCCGCGGTCCCCGCCGGGAACGCGATGCACTGGAAGACCACGTTCCCGTTCCCATCGCTTGACCGTACTCTCGGAACGATCCAGACAGACAGCAATCTCTTTCCACGAGACAAGCGTCCGCGCCTGATCCGCATTTTCAATTCGAGGAGAAGCCATGGCCACTTCCAATCGAGCAAGGGGGGCCGGTCGGGGGTTGGGGGCCGTTTGCAAGATCATACGTCCGCCAAATCCGTGTGTCCAGTAAGTCCCGATTCACCCAAAAACCTGAAATGACCCGAGTTGACCCTTGATGAATCTTGGCTTCGCCCCCCAATCAATGAGAAGAATAGGGGCGCATTCCGTGGAAATTGCATGAAATGCATTGAGGAACCAGGAGGCCCCTGCCATCCTCGAACTCCCGCGCGCGAACTCCAGGAGGTCACTACCCAATGAGCCCATCTGCCCAAGCCATGCATCCCCAGCAATCGGATACAACCCGAACGACCCGTGCCAGGCGGTTCGCGGCCGAGCTTCGAAACCAAGCCTGCGCAGATCTCCGGAAACTACCTCGCCATCATGGGGATCTTTGGGCGCGATTGAGTGTCCTCGCCGCCATGGCACTGGCAATGACGTGCGGACTTGCGAGGGCGCAGTCCCTCGTCGCCACCATCCCCTCTGGTGCCGGCCCCGTTGCCGTGGCCGTGAATCCGACCACAAACATGGTGTATGTTGCCGACGATACCATCAGTACTCTCTTGGTAATTAACGGCGCCACCAACACCGCCGCCGCGATACCAGCCGGCGGGCCTCTCGCAGGCGTGGCAGTGAACCCCACCACAAACACAATTTACGCGCTGAATGGCGGCTCCCAGACCAGTACCCTCGGAGGCACCGTGGTTACCCCTGGAAGCATCGCCGTCATCAACGGTGCCACCAGTGCGATAAGCGCCACCATAGCGCTGCCAGCGCTGCCAATAGAATCGCGGTGAATCCTGGAACGAATCAGATATACGTCGAAACAGAGAGCGAAATCGGCAACGGCGCCGCGATCGGCGTGGCGGTCATTAACGGGGCCACAAACACCATCACCGCCAACATACCTCTTCAGGGGGGCGGTAACTTCGCCGTGGACACGGTCAGAAATGTGATCTACGTAATGTATAACCCCGGTCTGGCCGACGATACCTTAATCGCGATTAGTGGGACCACCAACGCCGTCACGGGGACGGTCCCGGTGGGCTATCAAGACGCGGGATTCTCATTGAACGAAACGACGAATACTATCTACGTGCCCGACGCGCACGGCAGCCAGATCTACGTCATCGACGGAGCCACGCTCTCAATAACAGCCACCGTTCCGTGGCCGAACAGTCTTTACGATTACGGGCTGGCAGTTAACCCGGTTACGAATACAGTTTATGCCTACAACTCCAATAGCAACGGCACTTTTCTGTCCGCCATGGATGGAAGCACGAACACCATAACCGGCAACTTCTCCGATCCATCTTATCTGAGCGGTTACGGTTCGTTGCTCGTGAACAGCGTAACCAACAAGATCTGGCAACCAGGAAGCCCCGTGGCGGTCTTCGACGGGGCAACCGGGACCGCGACCACCGTAACTGGAACCTCCGGAGTGTTGTTGGGCGCGTTGAACACAACCACGAATTACGCCTACATGGCCGCTCCTAACAGCGTCTTCGCGATCAGTGGAGCGGCCGCCGGCCCGGCATTCTCCGCCTCGCCAAGCCCGCTTGCTTTCGGAAACCAGACACAGGGAACAACCAGCAACGCGATGACGCTAACGGTGACAAACACCGGCACGACCAATTTGGCGATCACGACCGTAACGCCGGGCGGAGCGAACATGGCAGACTTCATCGTCGGAACAGACACCTGCGCCGATGCGACTGTATCGGCCGGAAAAACCTGCACCGTGAGTGTCGAATTCGATCCCAGCACGACAAACAGCGAATCGGCCACTCTGACATTTGCGGACAATGCCTCGGATAGTCCAGAGGTCGTCAATCTAACCGGGACCGGCACTGCTCCCGTCCCAACCTCAACAACAACCGTGCTGACCGCTTCAGCGACTTCGGTCGCTGTGGGAACAAGCGTGACCTTTACTGCCACCGTCACGCCGACAACGGGCACTCCCACGCCAACCGGAGCAGTGACGTTTATGGATGGTGCAAACACGCTAGGCACCGGCACGCTGAATGGGTCGGGTGTGGCGACCTACTCGACCTCTTCGCTTGCGTTGGCGTCGCATAGCATCACGGCAGTCTACGCAGGCGACGCCCGGAACATGGGCTCGACCTCGAACGCCCTTACCGTGAACGTGACGACGGGATCGACGAAGACTGCGTTGACCGCTTCCTCAGATTCCATAGTGGTGGGATCAAGCGTCACCTTCACGGCGACGGTGACCGGATCCACGGGCGTTCCGGCCCCCACCGGGACCGTCACGTTCATAGACGGTACGACCACTCTAGGCACCGGGACGCTGAACGGCTCGGGCGTAGCAACGTACAGCTCTTCGGCGCTCGCCGCGGGTTCCCATAGCGTGACTGCCAGTTACGCAGGCGACATAAACAACGTCGCTTCCATCTCCTCCGCGGTTGCCGTCTCGGTTTGGTCGGGACCGGCCGCATACACCGTCACGCTCTCTCCGTCGAGTGGCAGTTTCGCGGCTGGTACTTCGGCGGTGATCACCGTGACCGTCACGTCAGTCAATGGCTTCAATTCCGCCGCCGGCCTGGCGTGCGGCAGCCTTCCGCAGAACACCACTTGCACCTTTTCATCCAACAGCATTGCGCCAACCGTCTCAGGGTCGGCAACCTCAACGCTTACGATTGCAACGGACGTGAAGGCAAGCTCCGCGACTCTTCGATCAGAGAACTCGCGGTCGACACCTGCGCGCTCGCCTTTCCAAGGTCCGATTGCCCTTGCGGGCGCGCTGGTCGCATTCCTGCTGTTCCCGCTCTTCGGCGCGAACAATCGAAAGGTCCGGCGCCTCCTGCTCGCCATGAGCTGCGCGATCATGTTCGCTGTAATCGCGCTGATCGGAATGAGCGGCTGCGGCGGCAGTGGGCCTAAAACGCCCAAAGGAACTTATCCGATCCAGGTGACTGTGACGTCTGGCTCACTCACCCAAAGTGCTACGTATTCACTGACCGTTCAATAGATGGCTTGAAATAACAAACGTAGTCCAGGGCCGGACAGGATTCTGTGCGGCCCTGACTCGGATCGCTGTCTCGAGCTGGTGTGACGTTTGAAAAGACACGCTCGAATATGAGTTCAAATTCAGGTTTGGCTGGTTCGGTTGGGGCGCCCATTCTTTTGTGGTGGGTGAAGTTTGCGGAAGGCGAAAGCACATCCCCGTTCGACTCCGATCGCTATCGCGATCTTCGCTCAGGGCGGGCTTTCGGCTCCGCTGAAAAACGCTCCGCTCAGGATGACACCGCGGGTGTCGGCGGGCGCGACGGTTTAATCGCGGCTGCGCCGCGACGATTATTACTCGAAAAATGTGTGGGCGGTTTGCGGCGCCCTTCGAATTCGCTGAGGGCAGGCTTTCACCCCAAAGACGAAGGCCTGTCTTTCCACCCAAGAACCGGATGGCCGCTTCTTGGGGCCCTGTCTTTGGGGAACCCGGCTTATGAACTCGCGCCCTTTCAAACCATCATTCATGCAACCGGTTTTATCGAATTTGAGTGGGGCTGGAGGGAAAGCGCACGACCTCGCCGAGCTTCTGCTGAATGAGAAGTGAAACTCGCGCTTCGTTCATGGTGCCCTGATCGACGGTGCGAATGGGACCGGAAGAGAGGTCCGCGACCATGGCTAGCACGGTTTCCGGCTGGGTTTGCAGCATCTTCCCCCAGTCTTCCAACAGTTCATTGAAATAGGTAAAAGTGTCACCGGCTAAAGCCCTGGTCCAATTGGAGGTGAGGAGGACGCGAACGTCTCGCGGCGCCGCAGTTAAACCCTTCCATGTGATGGCGCAAAAGGGTGTCGGGGGCTCGTCGTTCTCGCGGGCGAGGCCCAGCAGGACATAGGAGGACAGCGCCGGGTGGTACTCCGCTTGTGACCGCAATTCAAGAAGACGCCGGAAATGATCCGCCTGTGCTCTGAGCTTGGCGGCTTCGATGAAAAGCGCTTTGGCCGAGTTAACCCAACGATTTGCCTCGGAGGTGAGATTCGCAATCTCCGCCGCGATCTGTTCATCCGTAATCATCACTGCCGGCTCCAAGTCTCGCTTTTTTGCAGGCGTCGACGGCGTCCATGCCAGATCTGTGGATTATCTGCCCGGAAATGCCAGAGCAAGCATGAAACACCCTCGCCAGAGCGCACTTCTTCTTTTCAGGCCAGGCCCAAAATCGGATCGAATACACGATGAGACGCGATTTTTGCGGGGGAGTTGCTACGAGGCATTCTAAGCTCAAAAGCCATTGGCGCGCGATGAAGATTTGAAATTATCTGTGTCTTTCTTGCGCGATGAATCGGATAAGCGGGGAACAGGGGACAGAAAGGCAGTGGTCAGTGGTCGCGGTTTCGTACTATCCCACCCTAGAGGAGCTAGCATGGGGCGCCCGTTCGTTTGTGGTGGGTGAAGGTCACGAAAAGCAAAAGCAGGTCCTTCGGCTTCGCTGGGAAACGCTCCGCTCAGGATGACAGCCAAAATGGGGCGCGGTCAGTTTGCGTCCCAGGATTTTGGGACATTGATATAGGAGCGATCGAGGTCGGAGACGGACGGGCAACCGAGGAGCCGCAACGTGCGGTCGACGTCGGCGCGCAGAATTTCGATGGCGCGATTGACGCCGGGCTCTCCGGCAGCGGCTAGACCGTAAGCATAGGCGCGACCGCAAAGCACGGCGCGCGCGCCGAGGCAGAGAGCTTTGACGATGTCGGCGCCGCGGCGAATGCCGCCGTCCATGAGGATTTCAGTTTGGCCGTGGACGGCCGCGACGACTTCGGGCAAGACGCGCAGGGCAGAGGGAGTGCAATCGAGCTGGCGGCCGCCGTGGTTGGAGACGGAGATGGCTGCGGCGCCTTCATCGACGGCGCGGCGCGCGTCGTCGGCGGTCAAGACGCCTTTGACGACGATGGGACCGCCCCAGTGCTCGCGAATCCAGGCGAGATCGCTCCATGTGACGGCGGATTCGGCGAGGGCAACGGCGACATCGATGAGCGGCATGGGGCCTTTGCCCGGGATGACGACGTTGGGGAGCGGCTGGATGCCTCCGTCGCGCAAAAAGCCGATGACCCAGCCGGGGCGCGAGAGGATTTGCGGAAGATAAGGAATTTTCTGGAAGGGACTGCCGCTGACCAACTCCTTCATGCCGTTGCGGAAATCGCGTTCGCGCATGCCGGAGACGGTGGTATCGATGGTGACGACGAGCGCGGAAAAGCCGGCGGCGCGGGCGCGATCAATCGCGGCTTCGGCGGCGGCGCGGCCACCCATCAGATAAAGCTGATAGAAGACGGGGCCGGTGGATGCAGCCTTCACGTTTTCGAGTTTGTGTCCGGAGATGGT
>JBEKRG010000180.1:0-7236 GCA_049518955.1 Occallatibacter sp. | reverse complement strand
ACAGCGGATCCTGCTCCGTCGCCAGGCGCAGTTGCGTGTGCGCCTCGGCGAACCGGCCGCGCGTTGCCAGTGACCAGCCGTACCGCACCCGGGTGTCCGCCCCAGCTCCCTCATCGAGCGCGTGACGAAATTCCTCTTCCGCCTCGTTCCATTTCCAATCCCAGGTGTACGCAACAGTAGCAAGCAGTCCGTACGCTTCGCCGAGGCTCGGATCCAGATCAATCGCCTTTTGCGCCGCCTCACGTACCCTGGGCATGGTTTCTTCCTGTGTCAGCGTCGTCAGCGATGTTGATCCAATCTCTGCGTCGCCAATTCCCAGGTAGGCGCGTGCAAAGTTCGGATCCTTTTGAATCGCCTCATTGAACAACTCGATCGCCTTCTTCAGCGATTCCGGCGTGCGTAAATTCAGTTGGTATTCGCCCCTCAGATAGAGGTCCAGCGCCTCCGAGTTCGTCGTCGGAGGTCGAATCGCTGGCGGCGATCCGCCACCGATCTGCCGAATGGCATCGGTAATAGAAGTTGCCACCTCGTCCTGCATGGCCAGCATGTCGTTCGATTGCGTTTCGTAGGAGTGCGACCACAAATGATACCCGTCCGTCGCCCGATTCAGTTGCGCGGTGATCCGCACATGATCGCCCAGCTTCGTGAAGCTTCCTTCCAGCACCGTATCGACATTCAGTTGCTGCCCAATCTGCCGAATGTCTTCGCCCTTGCCCTTGAAGGCAAACGCTGAGGTTCGCGCCACCACGCGCATGTCCCGCCATTGCGCCAGATCGTTGGTCAGCTCCTCCGTGATTCCATCGGCAATGTACTCGTCCTGATGGTTGGGCGAGTAATCTTCGAACGGCAGCACCACGATCGCGTGGATTGGTTGCCTGGCCACTATAAGGGAAACGTGCTGTCTCCACAGCATGATTCCAGCTACCGCACCTGCAGCGATACATGGCACTGTGATGGCCCCTATAATCCAAGCTCGCCGCGCTTGGCGCGCACTCGGCGGCACCAGTTGGGGAGCGCGAGCGGTTTCAGGAAATGCAGTTGGCTCGTGAAGCTTTGAGGCATCGCGAAATGTGAAGCTCGCCACATAACTGCGCGGTGGAAAATCAATGGTGATGGCGTCGCGCCGTCCGTCTTCCGCGTAGTAATCCTTGAGCCGCTGGCGCAGCCGGCTGAACTCCGTTCGCACCACCGATTCAATGCGCGGATCGAACGATTCCGGCCGCTGGAATACTTCCAGTCCGATCGCATATTCGTTGATTTGGTCGGCGTCGCCCTTGAGCGTGTGTTCCACCAGGTAGCGCAGCAACTGCCCGCGGCGGCTCGCCGCAGAGAAATGCTGCGTCCCAAGCAATCGCTCCAACGTTGCACGAATTTCCTGTGAGCGCGCGTCGGGATTGCGGGGGGAAGCGTGGCTTTCGATGATGCCAGGCATCTGGAGCCTTTTCCGCGGATATGGGATGATCTTACCACGCGCGGAAGTACCCCACTTTGGCCGTGCAGACCTTGAATCGGAGAGCATAACCAACCTCTCCATCGAGCATCAACGCGATGTTTGCGAAGGCGAAACATAAGGCTTAGAGGGCCTTCGCCGAAGCCGGAGACCCCCTTACGTGAAATGACGCGGTCCATCTTCAACGCTTACTGTCTGGGCTTGAACGCATAGTGGAAACCGAATCCGGACATCAGGGCGCCAGGCACGAAAAAGATCGATCCGACCCCTACCGCTGCCCCCGCATTTTTCGAACTGGGCGCAGCCACATAGAAGAGGGCACCCAAGGCCATGAACGGAAGTCCGAGGATTCCCATGGTCAACATTCCCGGCTGTTGAACTCCATGAGGCTTACTTGCCGGAGCCGGCTGAAGATTCTGCGAGTTCTTACTCGCATCGTCCATCATCGCCTTCAGTTCGGGCGGCATGGTGAGGCTCGCCGAATCGCTTGATCCCGTAGATGCAGTCGGCGCATCGGGCAGCGCGTTCAGGTCAGCGTTGTCTTGCGATGTGAGCGGGAGATTTTCCGTTGTCGCAAGGTTGATCTGTTCCAGGGATCCGCTCGGGACATTTGTCGTCTCGGGCTTCGCCGACGTTTTCGGGGTCACAACCGCCGCACCCTCGGCCACGGCCTGTGTCGCCAGCATTCCCACCAGCATCCCCACTAAAGCGCAGCGGCCAACCGCGCCGAGCCGCGCCCCTACTGTGTGCAGTTGATTCATAATCACCTCCGGGAAAGTCAGGATGGAACACGGCGGAAGCCTGAACGGGCAAGTGAACCAGCTAGGTCCCCCCCATCGGCCACCCAACCGGCCAGACTGCCCGCCGTTGCTGGCGAGAATCACTCATCTGCCGCCCGGGCGGTAGTCTCAACACGCCACTGTAACGTTACAAATGAGCCTTTGGTCTTTGTTTTGAGGGGGTATTCCTGGTTGACACCTTGATGCGAACGGTTCATCCCTGAAGGGAGAACGTTTCCGTTAGTCTGAAGCCTCCGCGAGCGCGGCACTTTCAATGGGCCGCTCGCCCGTGCGGTTCTCCCGAACCGCCCATCCGGCAATCAACAGACTGGGTGCCGCAGCAGGCTGAACTTGGTCCAGCGCGCCAAGCGTAGTATGCAAGACCTGCTGATCCGGCTGCGCAGCGCGCGAAACGACGGCGCACGGCAGTTCCGCTGGCAATCCCTCCGCCAGCCATTCCTCGGCCAGCAAGGCCAGGTCCCGTCCCGGCATGTAGACCACGCGCGTACCCGCCTCGACGGCAGGCAGTGCTTCACGGTTATGGGACTGCGCATGGTGGCCAGTGGACAGAACCACGTGCGAGGCCCAATCGCGATCCGTCAGCGATCGGCCAATCGCGGCTGCTGCCGCGAACGCAGCCGAGACGCCTGGCACAATCTCTACTGGCACGCCGGCCTCTGACAGCGAAGCCAGCTCCTCACTGGCGCGGCCAAACAGCAGCGGATCACCGCTCTTCAGGCGCACGACGCTGCGCCCCGCCTGCGCGTGCTCCAACATTAATGAATTGATCTCTTCCTGCGTAATCGTCTTCGCGCCGCAGCGCTTGCCAACGTTGGCCACATCGGCGCCTGATTTCGCCAGATTGAGAATCGCCTCTGGCACCAGGTCGTCGTGGAGAATCACGTCCGCGCTCTCAATCAGCCGCACGGCCTTTAGCGTTAGCAGTTCCGGATCGCCCGGCCCGGCTCCAACCAGATAAACGGTCCCGGCAGCGGCCCGCGCTTCCCTGCCGGTCCTCGCCAACTGTTTCGTTTCGCACAGCGCCGACTCGCAGATCTGCCTCTGCGCCAGTTCGTGCAGCAGCAGTCTCCGCTCTTCGCTGCGCGGATGTGTGGCCAGTACATCGCGGCGCGGCTTGCCCAATTCCGCAAGCCAAGGCCCCAAATCCTGGGGCAATTGTTCGTCGATCTCGCGCCTTAGCCGCTGCGCCACCGCCGGGCTCTCGCCGGCGGTCGAAATCGCAATCTGCAAATCGCCGCGGCTCACCACCGACCCAAAGAAGAAGTCGCAGTTGGGAATGTCGTCCACGCTGTTCGATGGAATCCCCCGCTTCACTGCCTCGCGATAAACTGCGGCATTCACCTCATGCACATTGGTCGCGGCGATCGCGATAAAGTTGCCGTCCAGGTCCGCTGGCTCAAACTCCCGCTGGACCCACTCTATTTTTCCGATAGCCGCCAGCTCGCGAACTTCTTCCACTGCCTCAGGCGCAACCACGCGAAGCCGCAGGCCGGTCTTGAGCAGCGTCCCGATCTTTTCCAGAGCTACTGTTCCCGCCCCCACCAGCAGGCACCGCCGCCCTTCAAGCTTCAGGAATATTGGCAACAAACTCATCGCGTAGTTCTACTCCAAATTGACTGCATTATTCCGCCACGCTGTGCGGAACGCACGCTGTCGGCAAATCGCGTTCCACTGGATCCAAAGTCTCTCCGGCCAGGTGCGCGCGCAATTCGTCATTCGTGTGGCGAGAAAACCATGCGCGCAGATCCTCTTGCCCGCTCCGCTCCGCCATATACCGCCGCAGCAGGCGCTCAATCGCCTCAGGAACCAGTGGCGCCGGGCACCGGTAACCCACCGGCCGCGAGATTCCTGCATGCTGGCCCACTGCTCCGCCCAGGCAGAAGTAAAAAGCGTCCGTCAGCTTGCCTTCGTACTTGATCTTCTTGCCCTCCAGCCCGATGTCCGCAATCCAGTGCTGGCCGCAACCGTTGGGGCAACCGGTTACGTGCAGCTTCAACTGCTGATCAAACTGCGGCAGTCGCTCTTCCATCTCGTCGACCAGCCACCGCGTAAAGCCCTTGGTCTCTGTAATCGCAAGCTTGCAGAACTCGGTTCCTGTGCAGGCCACGGCCCCGCGCCAGAACATTGACCCTTCTACCTGCAATCCAATTTGGCCAAGTTCTCGCGCCAGTTCCCCGGTCTTCGCATAGGGCACATCGATTATCACCAGGTTTTGCGAGACCGTTAGGCGCAAAGAGCCGCTTCCGAATCGCTCCGCCAATTCCGCCGCCGCTTCCAATTGCTCGCCGCTCACGCGGCCGCGGAGTACCGATGCGCCTACATACGCCAGCCCCGGCTGCCTCTGGGGGTGGATGCCCACATGATCGCGAAGAATATCGTCCGGTACTTGCTCCGGCGCCGCTGGATCGAGCTTGAAACCAATTTTCATCTGGAGTTCGTCAAGGAAGCGCTCTGCTGTCCAACCTTCGCGCATGAACAGGTACTTCATTCGTGCCCTGTCGCGGCTCTCGCGCAGGACTTGCTGGTCGCGGAAGATCTCTGTCACGCCGCGCGCCACGCGGATCGCCTGATCCGGCCGCACAAACGCATCGAGCTTTACAGCAAGGTGCGGTTCGTTGGAAAGTCCTCCACCCACGCGCAGCGAGTAGCCCACTTCGCCGTCGCGCACCGCCGCCGTCAGCGCAATGTCGTTGATTTCCGGATAACTGCACCACGATGGGCAGCCGGTTGCGCAAATCTTGAACTTGCGCGGCAGATTGTAGAATTCCGAGTTCGCTGTAAGTTCATGGGCGATTCCACGCGCAATCGGCGAGGCATCGATCAACTCGTCGGCATCTACGCCGGCCAGCGGGCATCCCGTCACATTGCGCACCACGTCACCGCAAGCACCCTTCGGCGAGAACCCAATGGCGTCCAGTGCGTCCACCACCTCCGGGAGCGACTCGATGGTCAACCAGTGCAGCTGGATGTTCTGGCGCACCGTGATGTCGGCCAGGTTGCGCGCCTGTCTGCGCGTGATCTCGCCGATCTTGCGCATTTGGCTCGCGGAAACGATCCCGTTGGGAACCCCGATCCGCATCATGAACCATTCGGTCGTCAGCCCTTCGCCGCCTTTGCCGCCGGTCGCCCCCACGCCGTCGCCCTGCGTATACACGCCCCACCATTTGAAATAGGTAGAAGCCCATTCCGGCACCACGCTCGAGCGCCCTGCGCGCGCAAACGCGCGAACTTCGTCAAAAGCCTCCCACGGATTCTTTACCCGCTTCAGCCGCTCCATCCGTTGGGCTTTGGTTTCTTTTGGCGCCGGTACTTCGCTCATCCTCACTCTTTTCTCTTCTTTCAAAGCAATAAAATGCCCGCGTGAGCTTTTGACTCAATCGCGGGCATCGGGAAGCCGTGGACTTGTATTGCGAACTTCAGACCCAAGTCACCCTTGCCGCGTGAGCAGCTTACACGAGCGACAACAGGCCATGGGTACCATGGTCTGAATATTAGACTATTTTGGTCCGAATTGCAATCCTGAACATAATAAAAGGAACCAACGACAGGACTTACGCGCGGGCGGCGACGGTATTCAGTTCTTCAAGAATTTCGTACGTAGCCGTCTCCGCCGCCCTGGCGCATTCCGCCGACAATTCCATCGAGATCGTCTGCTGGGGATCGATGGCGATCGCATATAAGACCACTTCCCGCGTTCCACCCTGCATATAAAACGCGTCCAGCAGGTCCTTCACCCCGATGTCGTGAGCGGTCAGGGTTGGAGGATAGTCTTTTGAAAAGCGCGGCGTTGTGCGCGTCACGGTCCCGGGAGGATTTCCGTCCGCAGCGGCGTCAATGAGAATGATGTGGTCAGCGCTCTCGAGCGGCTCCAGCAAGATGAAGCCACCGGTTCCGCCGTCCAGGCACTCCACCCCGGCAGGCAGCGTCTCCTTCTCAAGCGCGCGCACTACGTGGACGCCAACGCCTTCATCGCCCATGATGACGTTGCCCAGACCTAGCACCAGAGTCTTCTTAAGGCTTTTTGGATTCTCCGTCACTCTGCACCCTGTCGAACTTCCATCCGCCAATGATCGAGCTTACCGTACCCCGGCCCTCGATGTAGTCGTGATAGAAGGCGAGATACACGTGAATGATGACGAACGTGACGAAGAACCACAGGAACAGGTGATGCCAGAAGCGCACGCCGAAGTCGCCGCCCAGCAGAGGCACCACCCAGTTGAACAACCTCGGCACCCACGACGAGCTCATCGAGGAGTAGAGGGCAAAGCCGGTGATCGTCTGGAAGACAAACACTAAGAATGTGCCGAAGTAGATCACACCGGCCAGCGCGTTGTGCCCGGTGGAGATGGGCCCGTGCATCTTGGTCTCAAACACATCGGCTTTGACGACGTCGACGATCTCCTGCCGCTGCGACCGTTTCAGCGGAAAGAATGCGCTCCACCTGGCGTACTTATTGCCCACAAATCCCCAGTAGAGCCGCGCCAGGAAATTGAAGACATAAACCCACGCCGAAGCAAAGTGCAGGAACCGGACCCAGCCAAACCAGTATTGCTGGTACGCTTCCGACGCATAGGCGATGCGAACTGGGTGGCCAATCAGGAATCCGGTCACGCACAGCATCGTCAGCGCGATGGCATTGATCCAGTGATATGCGCGCACCGGCAGTTCCCACACATACACGCGCCTGTACTCAACCGGCGCTCCGCCGTTCAGCTTGAAAACGTCTCTTACCACAGTGCTCATGCGGCTACTCGAATGAAACCTGGTGAAGGTGCCTTCCCTGCGGATCGTACAGATGCACGGCGCAGGCCAGGCACGGGTCAAAGGAATGGATGGTGCGCAAAATCTCGACCGGTTCGTCGATCTTCGCCACTGGCGTTCCGATGAGCGCGGCCTCGAACGACGATCTCTGTTGCTTTCCGTCGCGCGGCGAGCCGTTCCAGGTCGTCGGCACAACCAGTTGGTAGTTCTCAATCGCCCCATTGT
>JBEKRG010000179.1:0-7367 GCA_049518955.1 Occallatibacter sp. | reverse complement strand
ATCAAGCCGGTGTTGATTGACCGCGAGATTCCGGCGTTGGAGGCGCGGCTGGATGCGCTGAATAAGGCTGCGGGGATCAGCACGACGAGTGTAGCCGCGCCGGTGGGCGGGCCGAATTCAGAGGTCGAGCCGGGCGCAAATGCCGCATCACCGGGACAGGGAAGCGGGCTGACGGTGGACCAGAAGAAGGAGTTCATCGACGTGACGAAGCGGCTGAAGCTCTTGATGGACCGGCGGGCGCAAATCCTGGCGCGGGTGGGCGACGATTATGTGATCGCGCCGCCGAAGCTCCCCGCGAAACCGTGACAGGCGGCGAAAATGCAAATGCCGGAATCAGAAAACCTGCGACAGCAGAAACTCGGGACCGGCGTCTTCGCGTGGATCCTCGGGCTGCTGATGGTTCCTTTTCTTTTTATTGGCGCGTGTTTTGTAGCGCCTTATGTTCTCGTCATGCGATGGCGGCAGCAACGCCGTGAGGATGGGCTCAAGTCACTGATGAAATCGCAAGGAAGGTTCATGGGCTGGGCGGAGTTCCAGCGAACGATGCGGGAATCGGGAGGCACCTGCATCGAAGAGCGATTCTCGGCGAAAGGCCCGGTCCGGTTCTGGTGGACGCCGGAGAATGTCTACAGCGAATCGCCGCACGCAATCATTGACTGGTTCACAATGCGCAAGGGCGGGCGGTTTGTGCCGTTTGCTTTATGGTGCCGCGAGCGCTATACGAGAGCGGATGGAGGCAGCGCCATCATGGTTGAGACGTGGGGCGTGCCTCAGAAGGAGATCTACGCGTTGTGGGCCGAATGCCGGCCGGAGTCACAGAAAGCGCGGTGGATTGAGGTTGCACCGCCGGAGATTATGCCCAGGCGCGCCGGTCAATAGCCGTTCGCGACCAGCCATGCGGCGGTCAAGTCGAATTCTGATTTTTGCGCGGGCTTCATCTGCATCGCTGCGAGCTTCACCAGCACATCAGCCTCAATATTTAGAGGCGTGCCCACGGCGAGCGTGTGGAGATTGGTGCGCCAATAGGTAAGAGGCAGAATGGCGATGGCGATCTCATCGCCCGCAACCGCGGCGATGGTGAGGCTGATGCCCTCGATGGCTACAGAGCCTTTGTGGACCATCCACTGGCGGACGTTTTCGGGGACGCGAACCTTGAGGGTCCAGTCGGTGGTCTGGCGATCGAATTGAGGGCTTGATTCGGAGACGACCGGGTCGAGGGCGATGAGGACGCCTGTGCCGTCGACATGGCCCTGAACGATGTGGCCGCCGAGAGGGCTGCCGGCGGCGGCGGGCAGCTCAAGATTGACGCGTGCGCCGGGAGCCAGTGAGCCGAGCGAGGTGCGGTCGAGGGTTTCCTTGGCAAGGTCTGCGTGGAAGTAGATTGGGTCAGGATCGAGGGCGGTCAGGCAGACACCGGAGACGCCGAGCGAATCACCTTCGCGGAGGCGGGAGGCAATGCCGCGAGCTTTAACCGTGATCCGGCGAACGCCGCCGCGATCGGTGAGGCTGACGAGGGTCCCGGTCTGCTCGATGATGCCGGTGAACATGGATTGATTTTAGGGAGCGAGGGAGCGACGTAGCAAGGGACTAAGGGACTGAATGGCTGAGGAACGCTGGCGCGGCGGGCGGATCAGAACTTGATCGCGACGCCCTTTTCGCACATATCGCCGAAGAGGGAGAGAAGATTGGTGATGCCGAGTAGCTCACGGACCTGCTTGCCGAGATTGATGAGCTCGAGACAGGAGCCACCGGATTTTGCGGAGGCGTAGAGGCGGACAAGAGTGCCGAGCCCCATGCTGTCGACCGACGTGAGGTCAGTGAGATCGAGGATGATGCGCTTGGAGTTGGGGATGAGGGGACGGACCGCGGCGTAGAGGCTATTGCAGACGCCGGCATAGAGCCGGCCGTGGCAGTGGACGAGAGCCGTGGAGCCTTTGTGCTCGATGTTGAAAGTGAGCGATTGCGAAGCCGCTGCCTGGGGCATTGAAGTTTTCCTTGACAGGGAATGCGGGGGGAGACGCACTGCGGTCGATTGTCTCATAAAAAGGGCAGGGACATAGGGACTAAACATCGAGTCTTTACAATCGACTCAGTTCTGCGATCGCGGGGATCATGCCACGCGCCGAAATCTCAATGCCTGATACGGGCGGCCTGTCAGCTTCAGCCTTGTTCTTCCTTCGAAGATTCCAGGAATTGCGCTCGTTGTCATCTCCCAAGGATCAACGTACTCCGCGGTGAATCTTCCCTCGGGTAACGGAAACTCATAAAAGACTGGCTGATGGAGATCGAAATAATAGAAACCCTCTTGCTTTTTGGTCCCGGTCGAATCGAGGCTCCAGGCGTTCAAGTAGTAGGGATCGGCCTGTGCTTCAAGTCCGGTACCTTTTGCATCTTTGCCTGCGCTGACTGCGGTCTCTTCAACCAGCTTTCGCAGGAACCTGATTCGCTCAGGGCTGTTGCCATGGAGTTTGCCACCATGAGACCACCAGATGACCGGCGTGCTGTTTTCATTCAGAGCCGACAGTGGCAAGTCAGCGTCAAGATATGTCTCTCCGTGGGTTAGGTAGCAGCCAGCCATTACACCAAGCCAGAAGCGGCGCGTCATCTCCGGACCGGAAAGATTCCCCCAGCGGCGATTGAGGTTTCCCTCGTATTGCACTTCGTCAAAGCAGATTGGCTTACGCCACGCTTCCAGCCATTGGGGAGCAGAGTCGAATTTTCCGGTCTGTAGACTGGCGTGAGTCACCCACGGTAGGGCATAGTCATACATCGTGTTCGAGTAGTGAATTGAACGAAGGTGCGACACCGGGTCGTCCTGTTCGACGATATGGAAAAAGCGGTCGAAATCCTGACGTGACTTGGCCTTCATCAGGTCCCACTCGTTTGCGAGCGACCACCAAATGTTTCGGTAGGCTGACATGCGCGCGAGTACATAGCGCAAATAGCGGTCGTCATCGGAGGCAGACATGGTTGCGTACCCCCAGCGGTCGTAGGGATGGAAGAGGATCAGGTCGGCTTCAATATTCATCTTGCAAAGCTCAGCAATGCAGTCTTCGATATGGGCAAAGTACGCCGGATTCGGATGCGTGAAGTCGCTATTGCCCGCTGCGTCACGCTCAAAAGGATAGAGCGTCGGCTCGTTGTGGTTGTACTCGTAGCTCTTGGGAAAGACGCACATGCGGATTTTGGTGAACGGGGCCGAAGCCAGCGTCCGCAAAGTTTCCTGCTGGATGGCCTCTGTCTGGTTCACCCAGGCGTAGCAGGTGGTCCCGAAAGGGAAGAATGGCGTTCCGTCGGCATAGGCAAAGTGTTGGGTGTTGCAAACTCCGACCGGGCCATGTACGCCGGCGAGAGCTGCTCCGCAGGTAAACGCACCTGTCTTTCCTGAAAGTGCAGGCGCGTTACTGGCAGTGGCGTAGGTCCATTCGCCTTCGGTGTCGGGCATGAAGCGGATCTTGTAGACGCCATTGCTGTCGTAGAACCCGTTCACCTTTACCGTCCGGTGCTCGAGAGAAAACGTCGCCGCAAGCTGAACATCTGTAAATGGATTTCCGCTGGAGGGCCCCGTCAATGCCAGCTCAAACACTTCCCAGCGCGGCACAGGCGCGTGATTTTCTTCTGCTGTTGGCTCCTCAGCCAGTGGCGCTGTAGCGGCAGCGAGTGCAGCCAGCGAGCAGGCCGAGCCCATCTTCAACATTTCGCGACGATTGATTCTGGTCATAGTGACGTTGCCCTCTCCGCGGATTTCGGGTTGAGTTGGTCGATCAAGCGAGTGGAGGCCTTATAACCCGCCTCAACGATGCCCCCGCAGCATAGCGCGCAAGCACGCGGCCCGACAACAAGGCGGGTTCTCGCGGGGTGCGTCGATCCTGCGAGGTGGGGCGAGACGTGGAGCTTTCGCGGGCTAGTCGCTGGCGGGCGCTTCTTCAGGGGAAGGTGTAGCGGCGAAGGTGGAACTGGTCGTGAGGGTGCGCCAGGCGAGAAGGAGCTTCAACCGCCAGCGCAAGATCATGCCGAAGGCGAGGAGATAAAAGAGGGCGCCGGTCTGCTCGAGCGTGAGGAAGCGGTCAAAGAAGCCGCGTGCGAGATAGCGCGCCACGGCCAGCACAATGATGACGGCAAAAAACGCACTCGACCGCTTCATCATGATGACGCCGTTCTGCAGATGGAGGTCGGAGGTGAGGAGCAGCGGATAGGCAAAGATCACGGCGCCGATGAAAAACGCGCCGAGGCCCCAGGTCCACGGAACACGGAAAGCAGGGACGATGAACATGCAGAAACCGGTGGCCATGCCGATAGGCGGCATCACGATTTTCGTAAGCGTCACGGCGCTGCGGCCCTCGCGAATGCGCCAGGCAAGAACGCCCGCAAGACCGATGAGCGAAACGACAGCCGTGATGAGGGGAGTAGAGTGCATCTGGATGTGCGTTTCCGTTCTTGCTTAGGGCCTTGTTACGGGCAGGGTGGCTCCGATTCAAGGTTCAGGGGCCAGAGCCGAGCTTATCTAAATTATAGGACGCGAGAAGGTGCGGATGGTTTCAAGAGGCCGACGCGGGCGGCCAGGGGTCACGAAGGAGAGAGCTGAGCCCGAGGTCGTCGCCATAGCGCTCGACCTCGACTTCGGTCATGTGAACGAAGCTCGGCAGACCTTTGAAGGCGGGAACGGCGTCGGAGCCCATGATCTGCGGCGAGATGAAGAGATGGAGGCGGTCGACGAGGCCGGCGGCGAGGAAAGCGGTGTTGAGGCGCGTGCCGGTTTCAGCCAGGAGGGTGAGGACGCCTTCTTCGCCGAGCTTGTCGAGAACTTTGTCGAGCGGAACCCGGCCGGCATCCGAGGGAAAGACTTCGACACGGACGCCACGGCTCTCAAGATCGCGGATGCGGGCTTCGTCGTGGGAGACGGTGAAGATGACGACATCCTTCTGAGCAGTGGAGACGAGCTTGCAGTCGAGAGGCATGCGCAGGGCAGAGTCGAGGACGATGCGCAGAAGCGGGCGCCGGCGGCGCAGGCTGCTGCGGTCGGTCATCCAGGGATCGTCTGCAAGGACAGTGTCGACGCCGACCATGGTGGCGTCGGCGGCCCAGCGCAGGGGTTGAACGGCGGCGCGGGCAAGTTCGCTGGTGATCCAGTAGGGCGCGTGGGGCGTTTGCTGAGCGGGCGGCGGCGCAATGCGCGCGTCGAGGGTCATGGCCACCTTCATGAGGACGAAGGGACGATGGTGCTGAATCCAGCAAGCGAAGCCCTCATTGAGACGGCGGGCTTCAGCCTGGCAGGGGCCGACGGAGACTTGAATGCCCGCTTCGCGGAGCGCCTCGAGACCGCGGCCGGCGACGGCGGGGTTGGGATCGATGGTGGCGGCGATAACGCGGCCGAGACCGGATTTGATGAGCGCATCGGTGCAGGGCGGCGTGCGGCCGGTGATCGAGCATGGCTCTAGTGTGACGTAGGCCGTGCCGCCGTGAACGCGATCGCCAGCGTGTGCCGTGGCCTCGCGGAGGGCGACGATCTCGGCGTGATCGAGGAGATCGTACTCATGCCAGCCCTCGCCAACGACCTGGCCGGCGCGGTCGAGAATGATGCAGCCGACGGCGGGGTTGGGCGAGGTGACGCCGATGCCGCGGCGCGCGAGCTCAAGGGCGCGGCGCATCCAGTGGAGGTCTTGGTCGTTGATGGGGTCGGCGGCAGTCATCTTATTCGAGAAGTGAGTCAACAAATTCTACAGGTGAGAACTCTAGCAGGTCGGTCATTTTTTCGCCGACGCCGACGAAGCGGACGGGGAGCGATAGCTCGCGAGCGATGGCCACGGCGATGCCACCCTTCGCGGTGCCGTCGAGCTTGGTGAGCAGAATGCCTGTGACGCCGGCGGACTGTGTGAAGAGGCGAGCTTGCTGGAGGCCGTTTTGGCCCGTTGTCGCATCCATAACAAGAAGGACCTCGTGAGGCGCGCCGGGGACAAGGCGGGCGGCGGTGCGGCGCATTTTGTCGAGTTCGTCCATGAGGCCGGTTTTGGTGTGGAGGCGGCCGGCTGTGTCGACGTAGAGCTCGTCGATAGAGCGGGATTTGGCGGCGGAGATGGCGTCGAAGAGGACGGCTGCGGGGTCGCCGCCAGGCCGCGTCTTGATCATCTCGACGCCGGAGCGCGAAGCCCAGATTTCAAGCTGCTCGATTGCGGCGGCACGAAATGTGTCGGCGGCGCAGAGAAGGACGGAGCGGCCTTGAGCGCGGGACCAAGCGGCGAGCTTGCCGCTGGAGGTAGTTTTTCCGGTGCCGTTGACGCCCACCAGAAAGGTGACCTTCGGCGGTGACACCTGCGGTGTGGCAGCTGCCCCTTGCGGGGCATTAAGAATGGCAATCAATTGCTCCTTCAAGAGCTCGCGAAGCTGGGCGCCGCCTTCGATGGCCTGATGACGGGCACGATCACGGAGTGCGTCGAGGATGGCGGTGGTGGTTGGCACGCCGAGATCGCTTGAGAGGAGAGCGGTCTCGAGCTGGTCGAGAGAGGACTCATCGACGGTGCGGGTGAGAGCGGCGAGATCGGAGATTTTGGCGGAGAAGGATTCGCGGGTGCGCGAGACGGCCTGGCGCATGCGATCGAAAATGCCGGTTTTCTGCGATTCTTCGTTGGATTTCTTCGGATCTTCGCTGCCAAAGAGAGTGGTGATCATCGACTTCAGTCTAATTGGGACAGCGGTGTTAGCAGTGTTGGCGGAGTTAGCGGAGCGAATCGACAGTTTCAGAAGGAAGTCCTGGCAGGTCCGCAATTTCGAGGCGTGGACATAACGCCCATTCAGGTCGGAGTTGAGGCAGTCCAGTGCCTGCCAAGGCTCGTTCGGCGCGGAATCGGGTGGGTGGAGGCCCGAGGTCCGATATTCTGGAAGGGTTCGACGTAAACCCACGAGAAGAAATGACTAAGACTTCACAGCATCCGCTTGAGAAGATCATCGAAAGCCGCATCGCCATCATTGATGGAGCGACGGGGACGACGATCCGCAACTACGGAATGAAGGAAGCGGACATTCGCGGCGAACGGTTTAGGGATGCGAAGAAGGACCTGCTGAACAATGGAGATCTTTTTACGCTCACGCGGCCGGAGCTGGTGGGCGACATTCATCGGCGTTTTCTGGAGGCGGGCGCGGACATTCTGGAAACGAATACGTTTGGCGCGACGAGCATCGCGCAGAGCGAGTTTTTTGTGGACGATCCGCGGGAGCGGGGCGGGCGGAAGGATCCCGAGTTTTACCAGCGAGTGATCGACGACAAGTTTCTCGGCGATCTGGCGTGGGAGATCAATGAGAAGTCGGCGCGGCAGGGGCGCGAGTGGGCGGATCGCGTGGGCAACGAGACGGGGCGGCAGCGATTTGTGGCG